>CAZOLK010000505.1:162-2674 GCA_964580325.1 uncultured Verrucomicrobiota bacterium
CGAAATCGGCTACCAGACTAGACCCGAAAGATCTCGTTAATAGCCTCTGCATCTGCTTCTGGATGTTGTTGTAGCGTATGAAGGGCCATTTCATACGACATGGCAAATTCGCGCCAACATCCGCTGGGGATATGATAGATCACTGCCCGGGAACTGGGGTTGTGCTTTGACGTGGACATGTCGCATACGACAAAATCACGAACTATTTCGTGATGTATCCCCTTCATCATCTTATGAATGAACTCTGTTTTCTTTTTATGGCTCATTTTGTTATATCGGGATTGGAACTCCCGATATTTGGCTTGTTCATTCGCTTCTTCATTCATAACAAAAAAAAAATACCTTACTTTTTTGTTTTTATGGAATAATCGCGTGTATTTTGGAACGCATCAACTGGTTATAAAAGGTACCAAAGCACAGATGCAAAAGCAACGCTTATTTTGGGAAAAAAGAGTGGACGCAAGACAAAAATACATCATTGCCTTATACCTTTTACATGTAAAGCTCTTGCTGAAAGGGAAGATCTTCAAAAAATGGTTCATAAAGCGCAACGACGTTGCAAAGCGACGACTTGCTGAATTGCGATCTGGACAAGTTCAGACCATCCCTAGTGTCGAAGTGTTTGCCAAGGTCAAGAAACGCTTTGCATAATGACTATGAACAATACGAACTCGGTATTGGTTGCGATTTCTCTGTTGAAGTATTTTCTGTAATCCAAACCATTCTTGAATATGGCCTTTTTTAAAAGATGATATCAGACGTTTCTTGACAAACCGATTCACTTTTGGAATCCTGTAATTCATTGAAAAAACGATATATATATATATATTCTGACCGCTATGAATGTCCATAGAGACGTTGGCCGACAAGGAAAGGGAGCAGCATGATGTTTGCGATAATTAAACAGTTGAAACGCTGGACAGCGAGCCGATTCGTCTCGCTTCGCTGGCCACTTTCCACATTGCCGGATCGGGTCGCCGCGACACGGGCAGACAGTATCATGAATGCCAGGGCAGCGTCAAAGCGTTTTCCAATACGGGGACTGAGATACTGGTGGATTCGTTGCGCCTTGATTGAGGAAGTCCAGAGACGCAACGAACCAGTGGTTATTGCCGATGTCGGCTGTAGTCGTGGGCCTATCAAGCGATTCATCGGAGAGGTTCCGAACACAAGCTGGGTGGGGCTTGATATGGACATTGATGACGCCGCCCTGCGCAAATGCGGATACAGCGAATTGCACCAATGCGATTTCGATAAGCCTCTTCCGTTGGCCGACCATTCTGTCGATGTAGTTGTCTTCTCTCACGTTATTGAACATCTACCACGTCCTGATTTCACTGTAGGGGAGATTTCACGCATCTTGAGACCAGGCGGTCTAATAATTGCCGGTAGTCCCGTAGCACCAGCCCTGATTGCCAAATTACGTCAATGGCAGTTGCGCAGGCGT
The DNA here is from genome assembly GCA_964580325.1 of uncultured Verrucomicrobiota bacterium. Classification (GTDB taxonomy): domain Bacteria; phylum Verrucomicrobiota; class Kiritimatiellia; order CAYTQP01; family CAZOLK01; genus CAZOLK01. Next base: position 1,610 of record CAZOLK010000505.1, read on the forward strand.
TTGAAAACAGGGCGCATCAAGCTCGGAAGGCATATCAATTCAATGTCGCCAAACCGCTGGAGGCGGCTACTTCATGAGCAACAGATACATGTCGAACACTTAGCGGGAACGTTCTTTGCCAGGTGGTCCAGCAACCCATTAGAAAATCAGGCGTGGTGGGTTCGACTGAATCAACTTTGGGGCGCATTGTTTCCAGCGCTGGGGGGTGAAATCTATCTGACCGCACGTAAGCCTTTGTCGCCCACTATGCAAAGGGAAACTTTTGCCACCAAAGCGAGGAACAGTCTCGCGTTAGCACCCAAGTGGGTATGGGGTGCAGCAGTGATTCTTGTGTGCATCGGCGCTTGGAGAATTAACTCTTGGATGCTGTCGGAATTATGCCCAGTCCACGAATTGGTCGATAGGTATCAAGACGGTAACGATAGATTTTATCTCTTGACGCATCGTGCTTTTGATGATGTGAAGCTGCACACCTCCATTGGAGTGATTCAACATCACCTAGACATAGAAGCGAGATATGAAGAAGAATCGGCCAAACAGATGGACGCACATTTCTTGGTATCGATCAATGTCATCGACAAAATCGAAATGTCTATGAGCAGGATTGGGTTGTGTATCATGGAAGAGGTTAGCATCGACGGGCATCGTTTTGTCTTACTGAGCAGTAAAACCTGCAGCCAACAATCGGATGCAGCCGACGCTGCGGCTGATCCACAGCGTTGGCACGACGACATAGTCGGGCAGATGCGTAGAACTGTCTGCGACCACTATTTCGGAGAACCTCGTCAGAAGGACTCAAGGCATAGGATCTTCAAGACCCCATGGCAAGGCAACCTGAAAGTCAACATTCAGAACGCCAAAGCCAAAGCGTATTAATTACGTCGAGCCGACGCCAACGATTCTTTATAGTCAATGCACACGTATGCCCGGGAACGTCTTGATGACATCTTGCGACAAAGCTTGCGACCTTGCGACAAAACTCACAACAGGAACGAATCCGTCAACTCAACGCAGCCAATGCTGCTCCGGGCCGTTGCGTGCTCTACTGGATGCAGCAGGCGCAGC
>CAZOLK010000506.1:0-2673 GCA_964580325.1 uncultured Verrucomicrobiota bacterium
CCGAGTTTCGGGAGCTGGATCTGCTGTTGACCGTGGCGCCGACGGCCGACCCCGTCACCGCGATTCGCGGCCTGAACGTCATCGGAGAAACCGCCTGTACCGGTCTGCACGGCGCCAACCGGCTGGCCAGCAACTCACTGCTCGAAGCCCTGGTCTGCTCCGCCAACGCCGCCAACGCCATTGTGGAGGCGATTCGGAGCGACACGGAAAAGATCGATATCCCCCCCTGGCGCTACGGCGACGCCGTGCCCAGTGACGAGGCTGTCGTGGTGGAGCACAACTGGAACGAAGTGCGCACCGCTATGTGGGATTATGTCGGCATCGTACGCACTGACAAGCGTCTGGAGCGCGCTGCCCGGCGCATCCACAACCTGCGCCATGAAATCCGACAGTATTACCAGGACTACCTGGTCACATCCGATGTGCTTGAACTGCGCAATATCGCCGACGTTGCCGCACTGGTCATCCGTTGCGCTGCCCTGCGCAAGGAAAGCCGAGGCCTGCACTACACCCTGGATTATCAGGAAACCAGCGATGAATATAAGCACGACACGGAAATCGTTGACATCCCGGGGAAAAAATAGAGTGAAGAAGTTGGAGGCGTGGACCGGATTCGAACCGGTGAATACAGGTTTTGCAGACCCGCGCCTTACCACTTGGCTACCACGCCGTTTCAAAACAATAAGTACAATACCAGAATTCGTAGCCATTTCCACAAAAAAATAGCGATAATTTCAAGCGAGCGGCAAACGACAAGCGGCAAGTGGTAATTCCGTTTTGGATATTGGATGCCAGGGTGTCGCGTTTTGAAATCCGAAATCCAAAATCAGAGCGGCCCGAGGGAGGGGCCGGGGGATTGTCGAAATCCCCCGGTGATGGTCAGAACTTATCTTGATCGCGAAGAGGCGGGGAGCCTCATAGTGTTAGAATGTTTAACTATAGCCCAAGTTATTTTTGTTTGCAAACCATTAAGTATCTTTTTTTCAGCATAAGTTATTCAATAATTTTCCATCCAGTTCAGAATATCAATGCGTTCGCACATGTAAGCGAATATGCTTAATATTATGACAATAAACGTTAAGCAGAAGATTGCTCAAAAAGACCACCCATTAAGGCGGTACGCAAATAAGACCATTAGATGATTCTAGTTTGCCAAATGTTCGCATCTGCACACATTATTGCAGGGGGTTTGAGCAAACCTGATAAAAAATAGTTCGTCGTGCATTTCGCGAAGTGCCGGCAACCGTTATTCACGTACGTAAAGCACTCAAGTTCCTGCCTATGAATTGGTTATAGACAACGCACAAGGCTAACGGATAAAGTTGACAGGCAAGGCTCGCCATCCCCTGCTCAGGCGGGTATTTGGCAGGGTGTTTTTGGCGTTTGCAGGGTGATCGCGGGATGTTCGGATGGACAAGGATCCAGCCTTGCGCAACAAGGTCTGCCGGTGCATGGGCCGGCGCTGTTTTTGCGATCAACGCATGAATACCGGTAGGTAAAGGTCCATGGCCGGTTTCAAAGTCAGCGCGTGGTCAAATGCGCGGGTAGCCTGGGCGACGCCGTAATCGTCTCCCGTAATGAAAAAATAAAAACAAAGGTTGATTTCCCTGCAAGGTCTGCTATTTTGTAAAACTTACTATGAAGCGGGTGTAGTTCAATGGTAGAACCCCAGCCTTCCAAGCTGGTCGCGTCGGTTCGATTCCGATCACCCGCTCCAATCTTAAATCTGCGGCAGGTCAAAAACGGGCGGTGGACATTGATGTCGAAACACATGCCAACGAAAACCCGGTTTGGAGCCAGGATACGTTAGACACGACCGTGGCCTTGACCTTCTACATTTGCGTGTCCAGCGCCACCACGCCGCTCAACACAGCCAGAGGAAGCTCGTAACGGGCAAGGTACCCGGGATCCGTGCCGACCAGCGCGGCCAGGTGACTGCCGGTCGAGTGGCCGGCCAGAACGATCCGGTTCGTGTCGCCGCCATAGTCGACGGCATGAAAATGCATCCAGGCCACGGCTGCGGCCACGTCCTCGGCATTCTCCGGGAAGTGGCCTGGCGGAATCAAACGGTAATTGGCCGCGACAAACACGTAGCCGCGCTCCACGATCCGGGCCGCCATGCTGCCGAACCGGCCCTTATCGCCCTTACTCCATCCGCCGCCGTGGATGAACAGGAAGTCCGGACGGTTGGTCGCACCCGCGGTGATGTAGATATCGAGCGTCGGACATCCATCCTTTTCACCAGATCGATGGACGCGTCGCGGTCAATCCGCGAAAAGCGGTCCCATCGCGCCGTGCGCGACTCCGCCTGCTGCGCTGACAGCATGGGCGCGACCGCGATCTAGAGCAGGCAGCCCATAACAATACAAAAAAAGCTTCATCATTCTCTCCTCATGCATGATGACAACAATTCTACACGCGACATATAACAGATACAAGCGGGTTCCGATAACAAAGCCGATCCATTCCAACATCCAACACGGAGTCAAAATACAGCAATTCAATCCTATTTTTCAACCACTGACGACACTGATGAAAACCCGATAGAAGATTTATCGACAGCCGAAATCTATCCAACATCCAACACGCAAGATCCAATGTCCAGACCTCTTTTTAAGAGGTATAAGCACCAATTACAATCACAATTTCAAGCGCACGCGGAAATTACGCAGA
>CAZOLK010000507.1:0-2662 GCA_964580325.1 uncultured Verrucomicrobiota bacterium
CCATCAGCGGCCCGGCATCGGGCGCATGATAATATCCCGCCTCGATGCCGACATCGCACGTCAGGCGCTCGACCTCCGGTCCGGCCAGATGCATCCAGGTATGCTTCCATTTCCGGGATGGCTGGCCGTAATAATGCCCCTCGTCGTCCCGCCAGATCATCAATCCGCCCGGGTCCACGCGGACGATCTCGTTCCGTATGGCCAGATCGACCGACCCGTAGAAAAACATGAACAGCCAGTCGCCCGTGCCGTGCGGGCGGTTGACGATGCAGGGATGCATCACTTCCCGCAACCCCAGCCCATGCACACGGAAGTCCGCCGCCGGCTGGTGCGCATCCATAATCCAGAATGTCGTTCCGGTTTTCATGCTGCCTCCTTACCATCTCCGTCCCGGCATGGCAAGATATGACATGTTTTAGGTCAATGGCGCCATGTTTATTTTACGCATATACACCCATAGTCACAATGACTGAAAAAGAATTAGGATAGTTGCGTAATAATAAAAAGAAAAGTGATTATGACCGGAAAAGAAAACACGATACGAGCGGTCGAGTTTAACGGACCGGCGCATCTGCCTTCGACGCTGTGGGTCGACCTCGACTGGCTGGTCGAAAAAGATCCGGCCAAGCAGGAGCGCATTCGGGAATTGCAGGCCCAATGCCCTGATGACATCCTGCAACTCGGAGCTGGGGGCAAGCCACGGCAGACCTGGAAAACCGATGGCCACAGGAAATGGTTAGACGCCTGGGGTACGGGCTGGGAAGACGACGGCCACGGCGCCAAGACCGTCTCGTATCCACTGGAGGATGGCTACCAAGACATCGTCCTGCCGGACCCGCGCGATCCCAGTGGCTACGCGCAGGCGGATGAGCGGCTCGGCCAGCGGGGCGATCACTATGTCATCGGCAGGGTTTGGTTTACCCTCTTCGAACGCCTGTGGATGCTCCGCGGCTTCGAGAACATGCTCATGGATCCTTACGAAGATTTCGACGCTTTCGCTTCCCTGCGCGACCAAATCGTCGAGCACAACCTGGCCATGATCGACGAATGGCTGAAACGCGGCGTGGACGGCATCTTCTTCTCCGACGATTGGGGCAGTCAACGCGGCCTGCTGATGAATCCGGACGATTGGCGAGTCTTTTACAAGCCTTCGTACAAGAAGATGTTCGACCGCATCCGCGCCGGCGGCGCGCACGTCTGGATGCATCTATGCGGCAATATCACCGCCATCCTCCCCGACCTGATCGAAATCGGTTTGAATGTCCTGAATCCGGTCCAACCGCAGGCAATGGACGTGCGCGAACTCGCCCGCGACTTCGGCGGCCAGGTCTGCTTCAACGGCGGCGTGGATGTGCAAGGCACGATGATCCACGGCACACCCGACGACGTGAAACGCGAACTCCGCACGCTCGTGGACTTGTTTGGCCGGTTCCACGGCGGCTACATCGCTGGCACCAGCCACACGATCATGCCCGAAACCCCGCTGGACAATGTGATCGCGTTGTTTGAAGCCTATCTGGAGTTCATCCATGACTCTAAATGAACCGAGTATTCACCGGCTTTTGGCCGCGTTCCGCCACGAGAAATTGGATCGCGTGTCCCATTGGGAGTTGGACATCAGCGGCCCGCCATTGGCGTATCTGCTAGACTGCCCGGAGCCGCCCGCCCCATCCAGTTGGTTGTTGCCGCCGCGGGACTATGCGCGAATGTGTCACCGGTGGCCCAACGACGCCATGGGCATCGACTGCGGATATTGGGCGCATAAGGAGCGCGGCACGATCCGGGATTGGGGCGACTTGGAGAAAATGGGTGTGCCTAGGCCTCTCAGTCAGCGGCGGGAGAGACTGCAGTCGTACATTGACGTTGCCCGCGAATCGGAGCTGGGCATTGCGCCGTTGCTCTGGGGGCCGCTCATGGTCGTCTGCGAGGCGATGGGGGTCGAGCAGCTCGGCTACCAAGTGTATGACGATCCCAAATTTGTCGAGCACCTGCTGGATCATTGCACCCGAGATGCCCGCGCCATGGCGGAAATCCTTGCCGGCATGGACATTGATTTTGTCTATGTGGCTGATGATATCGCCTTCAACAACGGCCCGATTTTGCACCCGGACATGATGGAAAGCCTCTGGTTGCCGCGCATGGCTCACCTGATTGAGCCATTCAGAGAACGCGGCATACCGATGGCGTTCCATTGTTGCGGGAATCTGAGCCATGTCATCCCTTGGCTCATTCGACTGGGTTTTCTTGCCGTCCAGCCGGTGCAGCCCACCTGCAACGACATCTACGCTCTCAAACGCCAGTACGCCGGTCGCATTTGTCTGATTGGCAACATCGACATGGCGGGTTGTCTCTCGTTCGGGACCAAGGACGACGTGGTCCGGGAAGTGCGAGAACACATTGCCGGCCTGGCCGATGATGGGGGATATGTGTGTGGTTCAAGCCACTCGATTACGGCCTCCGTCAAACCGGAGAACTACACGGCCATGGTCGAGGCCATCATGCAATACGGCGTCTACTGTTGAACAACCCAAAAGGAGATTCCCAATGACTTATTCCACGCAGTTGCACATCACACCCGGCGGGGACTTCAGCCGGATTGAGAAAGTTCTCAGACGCGCTGGCGTCCCCGACCGCGTCCCGTTTTTCGAACTCTTTTCCAATG
>CAZOLK010000508.1:0-2656 GCA_964580325.1 uncultured Verrucomicrobiota bacterium
ATGGGTGTGGAGGATTATCTTTTTCTCCAGGCACAGCATTGTCATCTTCAATGTATTCCCATTCCCCAGTATGCCAGTTGAACACCCAATAGGTCCCCATCGGATCGGACCGGTTTACGGCTGACCTTTACCCACACTTGAGACCGTATCTATCAAGGTCCGGTCTTTCGGTCCTGGGGTGCATCGCGTTGGGTAAAGATCAGGTACATTTCCTTCGCGGTATCCACATATATCAATCCGCGCCACGTCGTTTGCGCGCCAGGTGGACCGTCGCATTTGCGACCGAGGTAGCCGCCCAGACCGGCTACCATCCGATGCGCTTCATACATAGTAGGCGGTTGTGCCGGTAAAATCGTGGTCTTATGGACTAACATATACAATGCTTTCCACTCGGGCTCCGTGAAAAATACCGTGCAAGGTACATGCGGCGTTTCCCGCCCTACATGCGTCAGAAATAGAATCCGCCACGCCACGACCATATCCAGACCCAGACATGCCTCCAAACGATCCGCTGTGCCCAATTGCCGATCCTTGATGCGACAACCACTCTTCAGCGTCTTGTGATAAACCTCGATACCCCAGCGGCCCGCATACCATTCCACACACTTCTGCGCTTCTCGAGCCCGCTCAACCGGAATCGTCGTCAAAAGCATCCACTCGACCCCAGACGCGATGCCCGCCGGAGGATCTTCTTCCAGGGCGTGTACCGCCCAGGCCTGAATCGGTGGCTGTGTGCTGCCATAGGGTGGCTGCAACTCCACCGCGCCATACCGAAGCGTTAACTCCGCCTCGCGAGCGCGCTGATTACCGCGACGCGGAATCGCTACGCGCATCGTTCCCCCGGCCGATTGCCGGCTCATATGCGTCCATAAGAATCCATCTTTCACCCGTCTATTCCGAGAACGCTCCGAACGAACCAGCAACTGCGGACCTTGGGGTGTGCCGGCGGCTAACGCAAACAACTCGTGAAGATCCGATTCCCGATCGCCGACCGATATCAGCATCGTCCCCGGGCATTGCTTTTGTGCCTCGGCGACCGCTTCATAACTACGCAGCCACTTGACGCTCTCTTTCGCTTCGATCGGCAGACGCGCGCGTGAGTCGCTCTTCTTTTTCTTGTGCGGGTCGCGCGCCCAGCATTGAGCATCCAATACCCCCAACGGCGTCCCGTCTTCCGTGAAAGCCAACGTATCGTGCAAAAGCAGGCCGATGGCCCGATCTTGATCGGTGTTGATCGGACCCAGGCCCGTGGTCGTTGCGTGCGTCGTATAATTCAGCGTCGTGGTGTCCTGAGGCGCCAGCACCACCGGATGCGCCCGGATCCGCTCAAGCGACGCTTCTATATGAGGTCGAAGCAATACATCCATGTTGATTTTCTCGTTGCCGAAAAAACGATAGGCAGCCTTCGCTCGACTCGTCGAGCCACAGGCCTCCGGTATATTCGAAAGCGGCTTCGCGTAAAAGTCTTGAGCGATGTCATACAAGCGTTGCTTCAGGCGCTCGTCGTATACCCGCAGGGCGCCAAATTCCTCTTCCGCCCAGTGCGTCGGCGACTCGGGCCTGGGGTGCGAGCCCAACGCGTCTTGCGGCTCCGCACACAAGGCTTTCCGCCATCCCCGGCAAAGCGGATAAAGATAGATATCCTTGGCCCCTTCGCCTTTTCGACGCCCCGAGCTTTTGCCTACATACCGCCAGTTCGCGGCTCGATAAGAGATGCCTTTAAATCGCTCGGGATCTACAAACGTCTCGATCAGTTGAGGCCGGATGCCATAGCGCTTTTCCCAATCGTCAGGCAAGCGAGTCTGAGCAAGGCTTAATACATGGGATGCCAGATTCTTTACTTTCACGCCGGGCACTATCAGGAATCGATTGTTACAGACCACTTGTGAAATGTGAGCCCGCCGCGCCGCTTCACTCCATCCTATGTATGCATCTCGACGGGCGAGCGCCCAGGCCGCCGAATGAAAACTCAAGGCCCCAAGGTAGCCGTGCTGTTCGCTTTTGATCAGATAGCGCAACTGGGCGCCACACATTGGCCCGCCGCCCAGATAATGATAGCGATCCATCAACGCACGCCAGATGCGATAAGCTTTGCTTTGTCGGCTCCCTACCGGTTCCACAGATACGGGCCCAACTTGTTTAAAGCCGCACGCTATATGCGGAGACGGCGCCTCTATCTGTTTTGCCTTTCGGCGGCGCGCATTTTGAAATGCGTAGCTGCGACCGGAAGTGGAAGGCAGGCTAATCATCTCCCTTCGATCCAACTCCAGCAGAATTTTCCGACAGCTCATCTCCTGCAAGCGGCCATTCGCGGATCGCCAATCCAAATCCTCGCATACCCGCCGCGACAACTCCCGACGGGAACTCGACGGTTTTCCCGCTATCAACTGTTTGATCCGGTCCAGTACGCCGGATCCTATTGCTCGACCAAAGATACGCATGCGCGTCATGCTACAAAAAAGGCATACGGTGTCAAGTGTGTATTTAGGTCAGGCCTGATGGGGCGTATTGCGCCCGAACTTCTTTCCGTGTATGGCACTAAGGCGAGGGGCAGGAAATGACTTGCCATTATTGCGCAGTAATTTTTGTGCTCAGCGAGGCGCGAAGAGCGAGTATATCGGGCATATTCGAGTGATGAGCAACGAAGCTGAGCGCA
>CAZOLK010000509.1:0-2632 GCA_964580325.1 uncultured Verrucomicrobiota bacterium
AGTCGGACAAGTCGGACAAGTCGGACAAGTCGGACAAGTCGGACAAGTCGGACAAGTCGGACAAAATATTTCGGATTGCGGAATTTGAAACTCACCACGCGACACCCGAAACACTCCACGCTCGCTCTAATCCCGTGATAAAACCGGCGGCAACGTAACCGGCGCTGAGATCCGGGGGCGGTTGGTGCAATAGCTATCCTGTTGGTGCTTTTTGGCGCTGACAAACGCCTTCTTCTTTTTGCCTTGCTGAAATTTCATATCGCTCATCACTGCGTCAGCCTCCTTACCCTTTTTGACCAACTGCGGATACTTGACCAGCCACTCCGCTTTCTTGCGCACTTCGTCCAGGATATCGCTCCACTTCTTGTTCTTAGGCAGATGCATCTCACCGTGTTTCACCTTTGTGACGATCTCGTTCACGATTTTGGCTGTGCTGTCCGTTGTCTTGACAGCATCCAGGTCAACCCCGGTGATTAGCTTGCCGGCATCGATCTCTACGCTGCCCGAACCACCCGTACCCACACCCAGCGTGGCGGCCAGACCGCCTGAAAGCTTGATCTTGGTCCAGCTCAACTCGGCGTCATAATGCCCCTTGGCGCCGATGCCGAGCGTGGCCTCCCCCTTGACGGCGCCTTTGAATTTAAGCCCTATATAGTTGTTCAAATCGATTGTGGCTGCCAACTCGCCTTCCGCTTTCAGACCAGCGAATATCTCGGCTTCCCCATGCGATTTCACCCCCTTATGCGATATACTTACATTCCCCTTGTAACCGGCCTTGCCTCCAGCTTTGACTTCGCCTTTGCCCTCCAACGTAAAACCAGCGTCACCGACTTTACCGTCCGCCTTGCCGCCGCTGGATAATCGAATGGCATTATACTCATATTCGTTGCCATGTTCGATGGTCAGGTTTCCATCCTGATCCAATGTGATGGTAGTGCCTTGCTGGTGCTTGGAGTGACCGGTCTCGAGTTTGATGTTGCCGCTGAATTCGGCATCCCCAACCTGGGTTGCACCACCGGTTTCATAAGTTTTGTCGGCGTCTTCCGTGACTTTTATGGTATCGACGAATTTAATCTTAACATCCGTACGTGGCGTCTGCGGCGCATCATCGTTCGGTGCATCTTCTGTCGCATTTCGGTCAACATCAATTTCCAGACCGCCCTTGACCGTATCCGTGCGGCCCACGGTATAGCCTCCGACTTTGGTGGTCTCTTTGGTGTAACTACCTCCCGCGGTAACCGAGCTCTGGCCCACAGTGTTGCCCTTGCCATCGACCACGTCCACGTCATAGGTTTGGCCTTTGCCCGTGGAGCTAGTCTCTTTCTCCACCATGGCTTTGCCACCAGCCGTAACTGTTTTCTTTTTATGATAAGAAGAACTATGCGAACCGTCCGGACGCTCGGTATGGGCCGAGGTTTCTGTGCCGGTCGTTGCGGTCAACGACTCTGTCTGCTGCGTATTGGTTTTACGCACTTCCGACCCACCGGTTTTTGTGACCGTCTCGGACGTCGAGGAGGTCTGCGTGCCAGTCAGACCGGTGCTGGTGCTCGTGGACTCGGTCTTGCTGTGTTCAACGCCGGAGCTGGTGGTAACGCTTCTGGTTTCGGTTTTCGACGAATGGGCGCCGGCCAGACCGGTGGTCTCCGTCTTTTCCGAAGACGTGATTTCTTTGGCGCCGTCACGCTTGAACTCGGTTTTGGAATGGTGTTCCGTGATGGTCTTTCCACCACCGAGGTGCTTCTCCTCGCTGCGGCCACTGGATACACTGATGACCCGGCCCTTCCCGACCGACTTGTCCGCCTGCTGCTTGCCGGTTTCCGGTTTGGAAGGCTGCGCTTTCCCGATCGGTACAACTTTTTTCTCAGGCAAAGACTGGTTGTGCTCCACGGCCAATTGCTTGACCTGCGTGTCGCGCTGCTGCGTGATCAGCTTGATCTTGTACTGAGCCACGGGATTTTTATCCGCGTTGGGATACTGCTGGCGGATCGCTTCCATTTGAACCTGGTAGCGCTTCTCCGCTTTTTCGATCGCTTCCTTATAAGCAGCCTCATCTGCATGGCCGGCCATCGCGGTCAACCACAACCCCGACAACAGGATTAAAATAATGTATCGCATGCCTACCTTCATGATCATGGCTCCTTTCCGGCTTGGACATGGTCCACCAATTTCCGCGCCCGGCTGCGCTGGGCAGGCGTTCCCTTGCCCTGCGCCAGCAGTGCATGGAGCTGGCGCGCCGTCTGCCGCGCCTTTTGCCTGCCCTCCGCTGTTTTCTCGGCCAATTGGGCCAGGGCCAGGTCCACCAGAAAATCGGGGTTGGACGGGTCCAGTTTGGCGGCCCGCTCAAACGCGTTCTGGGCCGACTCGAGTTGACCCAGGCGAAGCGCGCACAATCCCAGCCCATACCAGTAGCGTGGCTGCTCGCGGTCGATCTTGAGCGCCACGCCAAACTGTACGGCAGCGGCATCCACGGCATGGTAGCTGAGCAACAGGAAACCTACATCCGCGCGCAGGGCGCTTGAGTCCGGCGCGGTCGCGATCAGCGCATCGCACTGTTTGCCGGCCTCGTCGTATCGCTCCAGGGTCAACAGCCGGCCGATCAGTTTAATCCTGACCTGCTGATCGGCCGGATCGG
>CAZOLK010000510.1:0-2611 GCA_964580325.1 uncultured Verrucomicrobiota bacterium
TGACGGGCGGATATCTGACTACGAGCTGCATCCCTACCACCTGCTTGCCTATCACTCGTAATCGTTCACGGGACCGAGCTACACCAGAATCGGTCGCAAGCTTTGTCGCAAGCTTTGTCGCGAGCTTTGTCGGAACCTATTTCAAATCTTTGAACGAGGTGCGGATGGTGTCGTAGAGATATTGGTATTCCGAGGCCACTTCCATATTTTCGATCAGCGACCGGAGTTCGTCCTTGGTGATTTTGGAAAAATCGATGCGCATGTGGACGCCTTTTTCATCGTCATGAACCGTGACGATTTCGTCGGTGGCCTCATCGAGCAGGTAAAGCACTTTGTGGACCATGATGGCCTGGTGAAAACCTTTGAGGTTCATTTTGCGGGGCGGTTCGCAGGCCACTTTGTTCTTGATATAGCTCCAGGTTTCATGGCCGATCAGGATATCATCCACGTCGGCCACATGCTCCAGGCGCGCGGCCAGGTTGACTGGCGCACCGAAAATGGTGTAATCGATACGCTCGGACGAACCGAAATTGCCGACCGTGCAGTAACCGGTGGCAATGCCCATGCGTGCATGAAGCGGCTCTTCAAAACCCATATCGTACCATAGCTTGCGCATGACCTTCATTTTATCGCGCATATCGACAGCCATGCTAACGCAACGCAGCGCATGGTCGTCATCGGAAACAAATTCGGGATCGCCGAAAAAGACCATGATCGCGTCGCCAATGTATTTATCCAGCGTGCCGCCCCACTTGATGATGATCTGGGTCATGATTTCAAGGTAGTAATTCAGAAAACGGGCCAGGGTCTCGCTTTCCATGTGCGAAGTAGCGTAAGAAAAATCCTTGAGATCAGAGAAGAAAACAGTCAATTTTTTGCGCTGGGTCTTGATCTCCACTTTTTCCGATTCATAGACCACTTTATGGTAAAGCTGAGATGAAACATAACGGCGCAGACTCTCCAAGGTCCGGTTGAGTTTGCGTTGCTGGTTATCCCCGGTGCGGGTCAATTTATCGGTCTGGCGCAATAGCTTCTTGTAATTTTTCACCATTTTGTCATAGGCGCGGTGAAGCTCGTCGTGCGAAACGCGCCGACCGACCAGCATCTCGGCTTCCTGCAGATAGGCGTATTCCTTGGCAAAGATAGAATCCTGGTGTCGATCATCGTCATCTTGCGGGCGTTTTGTCTCTCCCATATCAGCCATATAACACGTATCCCTTACCCTTCCAAGTTAATGGCTTAGATGGTAGCACCAGTTTTTGTTTTATGCAATCAGTTTTAGCCAGTGTTTAATGCCTGGCCGGAGGGTAAAGGCGCAGGTTGGGTTATGGGCGCTACGTGCCAAGCCAATCAAGAGGTTAACGGACTGCGCAAAGTGCCGTTCGGGAAGTTTACGGAGTACACAAAGCTTAGGGTTCACGGGAAAATATCATGACATTTTGTGGAGTCAAGTTGCCCTGCCCAGCAAAGCGCAAAAACGCAGGAATATTGGAATATTTCGAGTTTTTGCAACGCCGCTGGCGGAACAGGTGGCAGGCGCCGCGCTTGCCTATGTCCGCCGCGTCCACGTAGAGCCTCGTCATTTGGTGAGCCGCCTCGCTCATTCAGCGTCCTTGAATGTTCACCGGCTATTTCATGCCCCATTACATGACACATGCGATGTCCACGAGCCTAATAGAAATAATGGGTCTTCCGGCAAATGAATGGAGAGCAGCTAAAATATAAAAGGCGCGACATACCGGCATACAGCTTTATCCCGCGCCATATTGACGCCTACAGGCGATTCGCTTTGGTCTACGTGATCCTGAACCTGAAAAAAACGCTCTGAATAAGAATCGCATCGCATTGCTAACCAAGGAAATGCAGTTAATGTTTTCGGCGAACAACCCATGCACTTGGCGGAAGAGGCGAAATAATAAAAAAAAATTCTGCTTGACGATCAGCAATAACCAAAATAAGTTTTATAGTCATGAAAATAAAAATATTTTATCACTTACTTTACCTTGCGCTGTTTGCAGAGTTTGTAGAGGCGCAAACATCAGCGTGGATTCATATCTACACCGATGCCGAGAGCCTCGTTCAATCTAGTTCCGCCTATGCCGGAACGCTCATAGAGACCCCGGAGAACAATCCCTACGAGGGATCGAATCACTATCGTTTTGACTACCTTTTCAATGATTGGTGGGCGGATGCCACCCTGCATATTCGCTCTGCGCCGGACTTGGGCGTCAATTTCCTTTCGTGCGACCATATTCAGCTTGCCTACCGGTATAGCGGGTCGGCACGCCTTGCAATGGATTTGTCCGACCTGAACGGGCAGACGTCGGCTCTGGTCTTAATCGGACCCGCGTCGGCCACAAACCGTTTGGTTTCGATTCCCGTTTCCTCGTTCACTGGAATCGACCTTAGCAATGTGTCGATCATTCGCATCGTTCTTGATAGTGTCGCTTCGGAAAGCGGAACGGTTTATTTCGACGCGATCCGACTTGAAAACATACCGGATCTGACGCCGCCAACCGTTCCCTCCAACCTTGACCTTGTTCATTAATTAATTGCAAGTAATGGTAAAAATGCAATAGCATTTGCAAAAAAAAATGATTGACACTAGAGA
>CAZOLK010000511.1:0-2604 GCA_964580325.1 uncultured Verrucomicrobiota bacterium
ATCGCCCCATGCCCTGCGCCACAGTTTTGCCACCCACCTGCTCGATGCCGGCGCTGACCTGCGCAGCGTGCAGGAACTGCTCGGTCATGTCAGTCTTTCCACCACCCAGATTTACACCCATGTTTCGGTTGAACGACTTAAGGAAGTCTATGCCCGAACCCATCCGCGAGCCTGAATGCACGCTATGATCTGGTTCCTCTACAACACCTTGTTTGTCATCGCCTTTATACTGCTCCTGCCCAAGTACCTGCTGCGCATGAGACGGCGTGGCGGCTATCGGCGCCATTTCTTGCAGCGCTTCGGTTTTTACCCGCCAGATTTGCGTGCGTGGTTCAAGGATAGCGAGTGCATCTGGATCCACGGTGTCAGCGTGGGCGAGGTGTATGTGGCCATGCGCTTCATCGAAACGTTCCGGGTCAAACATCCGGAGGCGCGCTTCGTGGTGTCAGTCACCACCACCACCGGCTATGCCGTGGCCGAAACGCAGCTTGCGGACGAGGACGCGCTTATCTATTTTCCCGTCGATTTCGCGCCCATCACCCGCCGCGTGCTCAACACGATCCGACCGCGCGCCCTGGTGATCGTGGATACAGAATTGTGGCCCAACCTGATCCACCTCTGCCGTAAAAAGTGCATTCCGGTCTGCCTGATCAACGGACGCCTGTCCGATTCCTCGTTCAAGGGGTATGAAAAGGTCACCTTTTTCACCGAACAGGTTTTGGGCAAGATGAACCTGTTTTGCGTGCAGAGCATTCTGGACCGTGAACGTCTGATTGCGCTGGGTGCTCAATCCGAACGCATTCACGTGACTGGCAGCGCCAAGTACGAGGTGGCCCGACGCGACCCGGACGCGGAGAGCAAAGCGGACGATATGCTGAACCAGGCCGGCGTCAACGGCAACACGCAGATTCTGCTGGGCGGCTCCACCTGGCCCGGTGAGGAACGCATCCTGATGGAGATCTATAAGCGTTTGAAGTGCGATATGCCCTCGCTGTTGCTCATCGTGGCGCCGCGCCATGTGGAACGGCGTAAGCATCTGATCCGGGAAATCGAGAAACAGCGGTTGTCTTTACGGTTGCGCAGCCAGACCATGCAATCCAGGGAGGAGGCCAACCGTCCTGACGTGTTCTTTCTCGATACCACCGGCGAATTGAAATACCTCTATGCTGCGGCATCGGTGATTTTCGTGGGCAAAAGCCTGACGCGCCACGGCGGACAGAATCCGATTGAAGCGGCGATTTACGGTAAGCCGGTCATTGTGGGGCCTAACATGGAAAACTTCTGCGGCGTGGTCGACGATTTTCTCAAAGAGGACGCTCTGATCCAGGCCCATAGCCAGGAGGAATTGGAGCACTTCTGCCGCCAACTGCTTAGCGATCCCAAGATCCGCAAACTCTACGGAGAGCGCGCCAGCAACGTGATCCAGCACAAACAGGGCGTGATTGCCAGGACCATGGCCCTGGTGGAAAAAGAACTGCAAACCGTAAAGCCCAGCCTGACATGAAGGAAGTTGAAAGATTGCGACAATTTTCGATGGAATCGATTCTATCGACTGGTAGCTGGGGAGGACTGGTAGCTGGAAAATTTCGCCACAGGAGTACTCAACTGACCAGTGACTGATGACCAATATGACTAAAAAAATGCTTTTATCCAATGATGACGGGATTCATGCTCCCGGGTTGCGCGCGCTTTTTGACGCCGTGCGCGATCTGGGCGCCGTGCGCATTGCCGCGCCCTGTAAGGAGCAAAGCGCTGTGGGCCACGGTATCACGGTTTTCGATCCCATCAAGAGCCACGAGGTGTTTAACAGCGACGGCTCGCTCTGGGGCTATGCCGTCCATGGTACGCCGGCTGACTGCGTCAAGCTGGCTGTTAATGTACTGCTTGCTTCGCCGCCCAACCTGGTGCTCAGCGGCGTCAACCTGGGCGCCAACCAGGGCATCGGCATGGTCTATTCCGGTACGGTTTCCGCGGCTGTGGAAGGCGCTATCTCCGGTATCCCGAGCATCGCCTTTTCGATCGACGCGTTTCAGTCGCCCAATTGGGATACCGCACGCTGGGCCGCACGCGTTCTGGTTAAGAAAGTGATGGAACAGGGAATGCCCGAGGGCACTGTGCTCAACGTGAACATCCCCAACCTGCCGCGCGAGCAGGTGCGCGGATTTGCCGCCACCAGCATGGCCCGTTCCCGGTTTAAGGAGATTTTCCACCAGCGCGAAGACCCGCGCGGCCGCAATTACTACTGGCTCGACGGTACGTTCGAGGTGCTCGATCAGCGCGATGACTCGGATATCCAGGCTGTGAATGAAGGCTATGTTTCGATTACCCCGATCGGCCTCGACCTGACCCGCCACGACGTCCTGGAAACGCTCAAAAACTGGGATTTTGCCGATTCGGAGTCCTGATGGCCGATCCCGCAGATATGCGCCTCTTCCATACCCGGCTCTATACAACCATCCGGCGCCAGAACCTGTTCCAGCCGGGCGCCCGCGTAGTGATCGGCATTTCCGGCGGCGCTGACTCTGTTTTCCTGACCCGCGGCCTGGCCGCGTTGCAACCCATGTTGAAGCTGGCTCTGGCCCTGGCCCACCTGCACCACGGCCT
>CAZOLK010000512.1:0-2587 GCA_964580325.1 uncultured Verrucomicrobiota bacterium
TTGGAAAGTATAAACCTTATCGGATAGTATCTTTATTGACCTTGCCCGGCATGATCCTGGCGACCTTCCCTGTTCCGCTGTGCGCTGCTGAAAAACCGCGTGTCGTGCAGCGCCCCGCCCCGCCATCAGCCCGTAACTATACGGTCCAATCCATCATCGAATCCGGTGAACGCGGTGGCATGCTCGTACCCACCCACGCACAATTCAGCATGAAAGATAACCGCGCGTTTGGCGATGCCATGGAATCGTGGAACAAGCACCGCTGGGATGAGGCCGTCGACCTGCTGACCAGCATCTATAAAAACCAGCCGGACAGCCCATGGGCCGCCGAAGCGGAAATGCACGTGGGGTGTTTCCATCGCTTCACCGGACAATACGACAAGGCCGAAGAACGACTCCTGTCTGTTCTGTCCAGACATCGCGACAATCCCGACATCGTCCGCAAAGTGCTGCTGCATCTACACTCCATTTATGCCGATACCGGACGCGTGCGTGCCGCCCGCGATGTGATCAACCATCTGGAGGAAAGCGCTCCCGATTGGAAGGCACAGCAATACGTGCGCAATTGGCGCCGCATCTACCATGCCACAATCCTGCGCGACGACAACGACCGCCTCTGCGGCTCCAAATCCGTGGCGCTGGCCGGTGCTTGCATCGAAAATGCCAGGAAAGGCGCTTCACACTCCGATCTGGTACCCGAACGTGTCTATCGCGAAAAGGCCTGGTCCCTTCAAAAAGCCCGCCATGCAGACGGCTATTCCATGAAAGAGCTGGCTCTCTTGAGCAGAGGCGTCTGCCGTAAAATCACGTTTCAGGATTTACAGCAGCATGCCGACCGGCAACATCCCATCATCCTATTCCTGAAAAAACCCGACCAACCCCGCTACTACGCCATCAGCGGCAGAACTCGACGCGCCGACGACCCGCAGCCGACCGGCCATTTCCTGGTGGTCGTTTCCGCCAACGAACACAGGGTCACCGTGATCGATCCGGATGGCGGCCTCGCCCATTGGCAGACTGCGGCGCTGCTGTACCGCTGGAACGGTTATGCCTTGCTGCTGCCAGAAGAAGACACGCACATCGGAACACCCGCCGAAGACAACGAAATCGCTATCCTGCGTGGCGGCTGCTGCGGCTTTCCCGCAGTCACATCATCGCTGGGATGTCCCAACTCAAGCAATGCCGGAGCCCATGACACGGTCTCAGGACCAGGCGCCTCTTTCCACGGTTGTTCAAGCTGTGGCAACGGTTCCACCTACGGCGCGCCCAAATACAAATTCGGATTGCCAAGCGCCAATTTGATCGTCTCCGATACACCCATGTGGTATCCCGCCGCAAAAGGTCCCGGAATGTCCATCCGCCTCGATTACAACTTGATGGACCCGCAGAACGAAGCGCTCTATACCAATGTCAACTATTACATCTTCGGCAATCGCTGGAGCTTCAATTTCGCCAGTTTCCTCACCGAGGAACCCGGCGGCGACATGCGCGTCGTATTCCCCGCCGGACACCATGAGGATTACTACTTGGCCGACGGCCAATACCATCCAGAGCATGTCTACGTACAAAATGCTTTGACACGGGAAGGCGACGCTCTACAACTGACCTTCCACGAAAGCAAATCATACTACCAGTTCGATGCCAATGCCCAACATCTGGTACGCATCGGCGATAAATACGATCAGGCCCTCGATTTCCACTACGACCCGGGAACCGGACAGATGACCCATGTGACAGATGCCGCGGGAAGGTCTTTCCGCCTGCACTACAATCCCGCGGGCTGTGTCACCAACATCACCGACGATATCGGTCGTCATGCTGTCTTCACCTATCAAAACGGCGACCTCGCGTCCATCACCGACATGGGCGGGTACACCACCTGCATGGACTACGACGCCGAACATCGCATGACGGCAATCTTCTACCCGAACGGCTCCACGATCTCGTTCACTCACGAAAACGGCTCGACCATGGGCGGTCCTTATTCCGCGTACGGGCCGGATTATCCGGCATGTCGCATACGTGCCGTCAATACCCTGCGCCAGACCAATGAATATGTGTATCATGCCTTTTCAGAAAACGGCCCCATCAGCCTGACCGATGAAAGCGGGTCCACCTGGACGTATGCGCATGACAACGACAATACCTATCCCATCATCTATATGGACGGTGTGAACCAGCGTCACGCAAGTACGTATCGACGGAAAACCGATGTCCGCAACCATCGGGTATATGATCTGGAAAAACGTGCCGTTGACATCTATAGTGCGACACAGAAATGCGAAACAGAGGTGGGTTACAACGCACGCGAAACAGTCCCTCTGAACCATTTGCATCTCCATCGCACCTTCTCCAACACACTCATCACCAGCGAGTCGCTGTATATGGGCGACCAATCCATCGGGACCTGGACGAACCGCTACGATGCCGCCGAAAACTTGGTCTGGAGCCGCGACCCCTTGGGCGCCACCATCACCATGAGCTATAACGAAAACGACGACCTGACGGTGGTCACCAACGCCTTGGGCTTCGCGATACACTTCCATCATGACACCGACGGCAACCTGCTGGCGCTGACCAATGCCAG
>CAZOLK010000513.1:0-734 GCA_964580325.1 uncultured Verrucomicrobiota bacterium
CGCCGCCATTTTTGACCAGAGATGCGCTCAAAATACCAGCTAAACTGTTACCCCGCACGAATCCTTCCTTGCCATGCACTCAGTTCCTCTCGGAACAGAAGTGGACAGTTCTTACGATCAAATCATCGGGCAAAGGCCGGATCCCAAAGGAATCCCCTCGCATTGCCGATGCGCTCGTGTGGATCGCCAAACTGGGTGGATATCTGGCAAGGAAAAACGATGGCCCGCCGGGCACACTGGTGCTGTGGCGCGGATGGAAACGACTGATGGATTTAACCGATGGCTGGTGCTTGGCAAATCAGCAATGAAACTTATGGGTAATAAAAAGGTGGTGTGGGAGCTGGGGGTTAAAGCCCCCCGGCTACCCGATTTCGGCTTTCTCTGTCGTGTAGTGTTCGTAGACATTGTTGATCCGCTTGTGCAGTCCGCTGATCTTCTTGTCCAGTTCCTTCGCACGTTCCACCGTTTTGCCATGCATTGCGCCTGAAGCACCAAGCATCTCACGTTGGTGGCGGTAGTACTGTGAAAGGTTGTTGAGGGTGTTCAGTTCAACACTCAGCTCGGCGCATCGCGCCTGAGTAGTAAGCGCATGCTTGGTGGCTTCCTGCGCGTCGGCGGCGCGTGCGAGTTCTTCGCGAGTCAACTTCAGCTCTTCTCGCTGCAACCCGAGTTGCTCGCGCTGAAGGCGCAACTCCTGTTGTTAAATTACCATCAAAAGGATAGTTAACACCTAA
>CAZOLK010000513.1:744-2579 GCA_964580325.1 uncultured Verrucomicrobiota bacterium
TGTTGAGAAAGTAGAGCGATGATTAGGCCAGCAAATGCACAGCCGGAGAAGAATGTCGCGAGCCCACCAAACATGTCCCCGAATGTGCCGCGGTCTCCCCATGACTCGAACCCGCAGCCCATGACGATGCCGTAGAGCACGGTTACGACTAGGATTGCTGTGATTGAAACCCCGATTGCCTTCTTCATCTTCTTCTCCTGCCGAACGTTGTGATGAGGGGCGCGACGTTTAGGAGCTTACCTCTCAAGCACATTGTTGATTTTTCCTTAATTCATTCTCTATTTTATTCAAAACCTTCTCTAAAAATGACTGATGAGCACGACGATTTATAATGCACCACCCAGAAGTTACACATTGAGCTGTGATTGTGCCATCAGAAGCCAAGATGATATCAACAATACGCAGACCTATAAACCAAGAAAGTAACAAGGAAAGTGTATTACGGGCATCGAACGTAATGACAACACGGTTTCCATCAGGAGCCCAGGACGGGATGGCTGTTCTATCTTTCGCAAGAGTATGACGTACTGCTGCTGAAATCTTTTCAGGTGACTCAGTAAACTGTTTGCTGATCGTGATCGCCTTCATTATTTTTACTCAACGTCAGCGTTCTGGGGACCCGACACCTTGTGGCGGGTACCCAGCAACGCCTTGTTCTGTGTTAAATGTTATAATATTCGCGCAGATTGACTTTTTCATAACGACCGCAGCTGTATGTGTATTCCATTCTGCGGTCAGCCAGAAGATCGCCGATATTGCATATGAGTTTCAATATCGGGTGCAGGTCGAATGATTTTAATGTTTCCCTTTCAGAAACCAATGCGTGCGCAATGCCGTTATTCCGAATACGCGTCTTAATCGGATTTATTAATTGGCGGAAACGACTCATTTCGGTGGTAATCGATTTCTTTCGCCGTTCGTTACGAATCTCATTGAATATACGTTTGCGTGCTTCATAGAAAGACCATACGCCGCTTGTATCGTCATCTAGCCTGCATACGCGAATGACAATAGTGTCGAATATAGCTCTAGCTGAAAAAAGGTAATCACCCACATCGTAACGATCCATGTCCTTTAGCATTTTTACAATATTTCCGTCTTTTAAATGCTGATAGACATAGCCAGCTATTAATAGCCATAATATTTCATCGTATACTTTATCAATATCGGCGGAATTGTTCATATTATCTACACAGAACACAGAGCGTTTTATGCCGAGTGCTGCCGCAAAATAACATTAGTTTATGCGAAGAACCCCGCCGGCAGTATTCGGCCTAAAATGATGTTGGACGTGGCCCCTTCGCGTTTAATTTCCTTCTATGGAATTTATACGCAGGTGTGTTGGTCCGGGCAAGAATAATTGTTCAGTTATAAAGACTGATTTTCGGGCAATGCGTGTTGATCGAATGCATTTGAGTGTGTTGACGGGAGGCATTAAGCTTGCAATTGTTCCGTTGTTTTGACTGTTGGACAGACCGGTGCGATCACGGAATGCAAAGCAAATCGTTTGTACGCACACACTATAGCTTGGGTTGATCACGGCGGTTTGAGTTCCTCTCTCTTGTTTTTCGATTACTGCGTATGGGGCATCCAGCCGCACCTCTATCAATAACGGCGCGAAGGATTGCAGCCATTAGCACCCTACAATATGATCCACCGTTTTGTTATATGTTCAGACCTGACCCGAATGGCACTAATTTAAGCCCTTGCTTCGGGTATATCCACCGCTACGTTTATCCTGCAGCTGCGGGAAGGTGGATTATTAAGCCGTTAACATAGGCCCCCGGCTTTACTTGATAAAAAGGCAATATCAGACCTAAACATCATGATGAGCA
>CAZOLK010000514.1:0-2575 GCA_964580325.1 uncultured Verrucomicrobiota bacterium
GGCCGCGGCAGCCGTGCCGGCCCCATCCTTGGCAGCATCGTCGACCAGCCCAAAGATCAGGATGGCGCCAATGCCATCGGTCCTGACCGACGCCAAATCGACGAGCAGCTGGTCTGTGCTCAGACGCGACTGACCTGGCATGGCGTCAATGGGTTCGCGCCGGTTATGGCCCTCGACGACGAACACGGGCCAGATAAATTTTTCTGGTCCAGGCAGCGGTTGAGCCAGCATACGCCGCAGCGTTTCGCCGGCACGCAACCGGCGCAGACGGACATCGGGAAACGTATTCATGGTGTTTCAGACTTCTCCAGGCCGGGTTGACGTTTACGCAACTCGTATTCGCGGATAATCTGGGTTTTGACAATGATTTTGTAGACCAGGGCCGGGATCAGGAACACGATGAGACAAAGGTTGATATAGACATAGACCGAGGGCAACAGGGGGATCAGGCCCAGAAACAACAGCGTAATCGCCCAGAGCACCAGGGACGAACGGATAGCATAGTTGCGTTCCAGCGGACCCTTTGCCTTGGCCACATGGGCCCAAGAATAAAACACGCCGCCCAACAGGCCAATAGCGATTGCGGCAAAGCCAAACATGCCGCTAAAACTCAATCTTATACTTGGATCCATGCAATCCTTCCTGCAAATGGTGTTATAAATCCTGGATCTCTTTTTCCGACAAGCCAATTAAATCCGCAACTTCCGTCACACGGAATCGACGGATGTTGAAAAGGTTTTTTAATTCCACCTGACGTAAAGGAGTAAAATTATCGTCCTTCTGAACCGCGTTGATAAATGACAAAAGCAAATGTTTGTGATCTTCGAGCCCAAACAGATACTTAATGAAAACATCAGACGTCGGTTTTACGTTTTTTTTCATATCATAAGTATGCTTAACGCATCGCAAGCCAGTAGTCAAGTGTTGCCGCACGCCGCGGGTCAAAGCAGGCATCAAGGCACGGTACAAGTACAACCGCCAATGGCTGTGAAACGGCATGGGTGCGTGCGAACTGAACCCGAGAATACGCACATCCTGGACCAGCGTTTTGAATGGGGAGACCTGTTTAATCGCTTGAGCCGGGCAGATGGTATGCGGCAATCTTACCCTGGTGCGTTCTGATCCAGGCTTTTTGCTCGGATTGCAGCAACAGGTATTGCGGTTGCAGGGGCGCTTTACCGCCGCCGCCCGGCGTATCCACGGCGTATGTCGGCACGCCCAGGCCTGTTATATGTCCGCGCAGTTGTTCCATGATTTCCATGCCGCGGGTGATCGTGGTGCGGAAATGCCAGGTGCCGGGAGCTGGATCGCATTGGTGGATGTAATAGGGTTTGACCCGGATGCACAGCAAATCGCGCATGAGCTGTTTCATCACCCGCGGGCAATCGTTGACGCCGCGCAGCAGTACGGTCTGGTTGCCCAGCGGTATGCCGGCATCGCTTAGCAACCGGCAGGCTTGATGGGCTTGCTCCGTAATTTCGCGCGGATGGTTGAATTGCGTATTGATGTACAGTGGGTGATATCGGCTCAGCATGCCAGCCAGTTCGGTCGTGATGCGCTGAGGCAGCACGACCGGCGCGCGGGTGCCGATCCGGACGATCTGGACGTGATTGATCGCGCGTACCTGGCGCACGATGTTTTCCAGGCGCTGGTCGTCGTATACCAGCGGGTCGCCGCCCGAAATTAGCACATCGACAATGCTCGGATGGGCGCGGATATAGTCCAGAGCCGCAGCCAGATGCACCGCGCCGGTTTGCGGCGCGCGCTTGATCTGGTCGCGCCGCGTGCAGTGACGGCAATAGGTCAGGCATTGCAGACTCACCTGAAGCAGCACCCGATCTGCATAGCGATGTATCAAGCCCGGAATAGGGCAATCTCCGGCTTGCCAGAGCGGCGCTTCGTTTGCTGGATCCGGTGCAAGTTCGGCCGGGTCCGGGACCACCTGGCGATAAATCGGGTCGTGCGGATCCCCGTGCGTGATCAGAGACGCGAAATAGGGCGTAACAGCCACGGGAAAACAGGCTGCGCAAGCGCGCAACAGTTCCGGGTTCAGATCGAGCCAGGCTGCCAGGTCGTCTGGGTCGGTGATGCGGTTGCGCCATTGCCATTGCCAGTCGTTCCAGTCGTGGACGGTCACATGGCGGAATCGGGCCATGTGCCGATAGGTCGCGTTGTGAAAAGTTTTCATTGCCGCAGCCCTCCCCTACCCTACTCCAGCAGCAGAAAACAACGTAAATGCATGCACAGGGCGAACAACGTGGCCGGCAGGTAGCCAAATGTGGCGAACAGCCAGCCAGCGGCTACCGTGAATGTGGCGCTGGACAGGAAAAAAAGCATGGCATAGGCTTCCAGTTCCTGGCTCTGCAATTGCTGCCGGCCAATGGTCAGGCGCAGCAGCAAGGCTCCGACCAGGGCCGCCCACTTGTTCCGGGTGAGCCTGGCCATCAGCGACATGGGCGCCGCCACCAGGAAAAGCGTGCCAAAACCGGTCGCGGCCAAGGCCCAGGCCAGGCAAGCGGTTCTGGTCCGCGGAAAATGAGCGGCGGTTATGCTCAAGGATATTTTGTCCTGCACC
>CAZOLK010000515.1:0-2567 GCA_964580325.1 uncultured Verrucomicrobiota bacterium
GCAATAATCCGGCCTTGTTCCACGGCCACATCCTTCTGCATGGTAATATGGGCGATTCACGGCCATGTCACGCAACCATTGATATTGGAAGAATTGCGGGACTTCGGGGTGGATATTTCATCCGAGCAGATCAATCAACGAACTTTGTCGAACACGCCAGTGGTTTGTCAGTGCTTTTTTGAGAAGTTACGGTGAGCTATGAAGCGTTCTGCAATGGAATATCTGGCAATCCGCGCCGGAAGTCTCGGGTCATGCGGGGAGCGCGTCAGGTGGGCAAGTCGTATTTGGCAGGGGACTTGGCGCAACGGCGTTTTGAAACGCTGGCGGAAAGAAACTTCGAAGAGACCCAGCAAGCGGCACTGTACTTTGAGGAAAAATCCCCGGACAAGATCATCCGGAAGCTTTAACTTCAGTTGGGACAACGCAGGTCGGGGACGAAATCCCTGTGCCCGTTCATCATGATTTGATAGGGGCGTTCAAGGAGTTTTGCGTGGTCGGCGGCATGTCGGAGGCCGTCCAGGCATTCTCGGACACACTCTCGCCGGTCGAATGCGACAAAATCAAGCAATCCATTCTCTCGACCTACGGCGACGATTTCAACAGTTCATGGATGTGGGCTTGTTTTTTGCCGCACCTGCGGACTGAGCCTCCTGGATTTTGACCAGGTGTCGGACATCATGCCGGTCAATGCCGGTTCCGTGTGCGAACAATTCATCGGTCAGCATTTGCTCTATGCCGGCGAATTTTGTGAAGAGGGAACCTAAAAGACTTCTTTTGTTTGTTTGCAGGCTCGTTTCTGCTATGAATTTACCCACAGTAGAAAGGTATACAGTATGAAACCAAAAGAACGATTTTTCAATACGGCCGGACCGAACATCGCAAGCGATCACTATACGCTGGACCCATTGAAGCGTGTGGACTGGGAGGAAATCAGCATGCTGATCGACTCCAAAAAGTATTTCATCATGCACGCGCCCCGGCAGACGGGCAAGACATCCATGCTGTTAAAGGTGATGGAGACGCTGAATCGCGAAGAAAACTACCATGCGGTATACGCGAACATTGAGGCGGCGCAGGCGTGCCGCAACCGCGTGGATGCCGGGATTTCAACGGTCTGCAGCGCCGTGGTCGGTTCCATAGACTTGTATTTGGGCGACCTGGCTCCACGGAAATGGCTGAACAGCGAAGGCAGGGATGTGGAGACCGAAGACCGATTGAACAAGTTGCTGACGGAATGGGCGCGCTCTTCCGACAGACCGGTCGTCCTGATGCTGGATGAAGTGGATGCGCTGGTGGGCGATACGCTGATTTCACTGCTTCGGCAGATTCGGGCGGGCTATGCGCAGCGTCCCGGCGCGTTTCCGCATAGCGTTATTCTATGCGGCGTGCGCGACGTGCGCGACTATCGCATCCACACCAGCGACCACGAAATCATCACCGGCGGTAGCGCGTTCAATATTAAATCGAAATCGCTCACCATGGGAAATTTCACGCCGGATGAAATGCGGCGGCTCTACGCGCAACATACCGACGAAACCGGCCAGACTTTCGACGACGGTATTTTTGCGGAGCTGTGGGAGGACACCGCCGGCCAGCCCTGGCTGGTAAACGCCCTCGGCTATCAAATGACCTGGGAAAATCGCGCCGCCCGCGACCGCTCGGTTCCCATTACGCTGGATATGTATTGGAACGCCCGCGAAGAACTGATCCAGAGCCGCGCTACGCATCTGGACCAGCTTGCCGACAAATTGCGCGAGGAACGTGTGCGCCGCGTGATCGCACCGCTACTGGCCAGCGCGGATATGGACGCAGATTTCCGCGACGACGATTTGCAGTATCTTGACGATTTAGGGCTGATACGGCGCAGACCCGGCATTCAGATTTCAAACCGAATCTATCGCGAAATGCTACCCCGAGAATTGACCTCGCCAACACAGGATTCCATTACCGGACAGCAAACCGCCTGGTACGTCAAACCGGACGGCTGGCTGGATATGCCCAGACTGCTGGCGGCCTTTCAGCAGTTCTATCGCGAACATGCCGACTCCTGGCTTGAAAAATACGCCTTCAAGGAAGCCGGCCCGCAATTGCTGTTGCAGGCATTCCTGCAACGCATCGTCAATGGCGGCGGCCGCGTCAACCGCGAATACGGCCTCGGCCGCCGGCGCGTGGACTTGCTGGCCGAATGGCCGACCGACAACACTCAGGGCTATTTCGGCACCGTGCAACGCATTGTAATCGAACTGAAGGTTCTTCACGGTTCGCTGGACGCCACCATCGCCGAGGGGCTAGAGCAGACGGCCGACTATGCCGACCGTAGCCGCGCCGACGAAGCGCATCTGGTCATTTTCAACCGCCGCCCCAACGTCCCGTGGGACGACAAGATATGGCACCGGCACGACACCCACGGCAAGTGGGCTATCAGCATCTGGGGCGCGTAACCGACCTTTTCCGCAGGGCGCTTAATCATTTGTAATGATTCTGTGGAGAGGGAACCTAAAAGGCTTTTTTTGTGGGTCTTCCGACAAATAAATGGGTAAAATGACGATTAAATTGAATCTAAACAA
>CAZOLK010000516.1:0-2566 GCA_964580325.1 uncultured Verrucomicrobiota bacterium
GCGACAAGGTTCGCGACAAGGTTCGCGACAAGGTTTGCGACAAGGTTCGCGACAAGGTTTGCGACAAGGTTCGCGACAAGGTTCGCGACAAGGTTCGCGACAAAGCTCCGTCCGATTCTGGTGTGAAGCTCGGTCCCGTGAACGGTTACCTTAAATCTTACTTTTATATTTTGCACCCGACAAGATTTTGATGAAGCAATCCCGCCTTCTCAAACCTGCTGAGACAAATATCTGGTGATGTGCGCCGTCTTTTTCGCGAACCAACGTATTGATTATATTTTTTTGACAAAGCCCTGTTGCGCAAGTTATAATTTATGTCAATGGTTGAAACGCGATGATTAGGAGTGATACGTGCAAGAAGACAGGTCCTTGGCCCAGTTTACTGGGACCCTTATCGAGTGGTATTGGAAATTTGGTACACAGCGGAAACCTCGCTACCGCGTGGGTACAGCCGGCTGGCTTGACGCGCTTTATGTCGTGCATGGCTTTGCCCAACAGGCCGGTGAAACACGCGTGCAAAAACCGGCGCTGGCGGTTTGGGGACCGTCACAAAGCGGCAAGTCGACCCTGATCTCGCATGCGCTCGATGCCGTGCCGCCGGGTACGCCTTCGCCCTTGACCTGGCATGAAAACGACTGTGTCCGGTTCAGCCGTGCAGGCGATATGGATGCCCATACGGTCTGTCTCAACCCTTTTAACCAGCGTTCCGACGCATCCGGTTGCGTCTCCCGCTTTACCCTGCGCGACGCTGTGCTGGATGCAAAGCATCCCATCGAATTGCGGCTTTCATCCAATGCCTGCATCATGCATGCCCTGGCACTCGGTTATTTGAGCGAGTGCCGCGGCGCCAACGACCAGGGCGAAACGGTTGTTTGGGACAGCGAGCGTTTTATTTCCTGCCTCGAACGGTTCAAGCAGCGCGAGAGCGGCAAAGCCGATCACGTCGCCATTCGCAGGACCCTGTTCGAGGGGTTTCGCGATGTGGCGGACGTGTTGGCCATGCTGATCCGCGGCAGCGATACCCGCTATCACAACCTGGGTGTCCAGGAGCGTTGGTCAAAGCATCTGCGCAAGTGCCTGCTCGAATGCGCGGAGTATCAAGACCAGCCCGCAACCGCTTTTCAGTTGGCGCGGATCCTGTTCTGGGACGACAAACCGGTCATCAACAAACTGTTCAGCGCATTGCTCGCCAGGCGCGCTGATTTGCATACGCTCTGGGGCCAGCGCCCGGTTTACTGTTCGCCGCGCTTGGCCGCTGCCTTGCTGGACAGCGATGCCTATCATCATGTCCATAACCCGCAAAACGAACAGGCTCGGGCCTTGCGCGAGTTTGTGTTGCGCATTAGCTATGATGTACGCGCCGACGCGGTGCTGCTCGGCGAAGGTCATGCGCATCCGCTGATCGCCGACGCCGAGGAATTTGCGCAAATTCAGGCTTTGACCGAGGAGTTGGTCATCCCGCTGCGCCAAGACGCGCTCCAGGCCGGACCGCGCACGGAGTTCAGCGCGTTTATGCAGCACGCCGACCTGGTGGACCTGCCGGGCGTGGCCTTGCAGTATCCCCAGGCCGAAACCGTGCTGATCGATCCAGACCATCTGGCTCCGGACGATGAGCGGCGTCTGTATACACAGGTGTTGAAGCGGGGCAAGACCGCGGCCGTGGCCGTGCGCTATGCCGAAAAGCTGGGCATCGATGCGTTTGCCCTGTTGGTGCGGATCAGTGCATTCCCAGCCCAGCCGCGCCAATTGATCGCCGGAATCGAGCACTGGTGGACCCGCGTGGATTCGTCCTATGATCCGCGCCAGCCCCATCCCGGACCGCCGCCGCTGCCTTTGAACCTGGTCCTCACCTTTTTCGGCGCGCAGGTGTCCGACGTGGTAGCCGGCGGCACGGGTACAGGCCTGGCCCCGGTGTTCGACCGGTTGGGCAAACTCGGGTTCCTGGCGCAGCCGAACCTAGTTACAACGCTGGCGCTGAACTATCCCTGGTGGCCTGAAGGCCGGATCGCGGCAGCGTCCCCGGAGCAACTCGAACGCGCGCGCCAGGCGATTCGCGACGACCCCCATTTCCGGCGCCAGTTCGTCGGCGAGAGCGGTCTGCGCTCGTTCGATGCCATGTTTGGCGAGGATGGCGGAGCCGGGTTTTTGTTTGCAACCGCCGCGCGCCAGGTCGCGGCAAGTCCGCGGCGACGGCTGCTGGAGCAGCAGGTTGCCAGGATGCATGGGCAGGTTGGCGAACTGCTCGAAGAGGCTTTGCCGGAATCGGCGGGCCAGGCCGCCCTGGTGCGCCAGATGGTGGAGCAGGTCAAGCAGACGCTGCTGGCGACCTTGGACGCGTTCGACCGGCCTGCGCCCGAACAGTGCGGACTGGACGGCAGCTATGACATTGCAGCGGATATCAGCCTCATGCTGCGGCGTTGGCTGGCGGTCGACGCCGACGTGCTCGATCCGATCCCGCTCAACGCGAAACCCAACCAGACCGACCTGGCCGCCTACATGCGCCGCCAGTTCGCCAAATGGGTCGAGTCGCGTCCGGCTGCGCCGGGCCTGGAGCGGCTGGGGTTAG
>CAZOLK010000517.1:0-2560 GCA_964580325.1 uncultured Verrucomicrobiota bacterium
CGCTTGAAATTGTGATTGTAATTGGTGCTTATACCCTCTTAAAAAGAGGTCTGCATTTCAGACTATGATCTGCTGCATTATGAAAAAATATTTCCCGAACCAGCCCTGTTTTCAACCAAAATCCCTGTTTCTAGCAACCGCCGGCCTCCAGCGCAAAAACCCAACTCCAGCACTCTAAAGCAACAGATAAAGCGCATCGCGTCTTCCCCAATAAGCTGTCGCCTCTTCATCATAGATTACAGCCTAACAGCAGCGCTGTCTCTTAAAAACCTCGTATATCAAAGTATACGCCGTGGCGTCCTTTTCGGACTGCGTTCCAAAGACAGTTGACAAAGCCTTGATCATCATTGCGGTAGGGCTACCCGCAGCCGGTAAAAAACAGCGCGTGCATTGGTCGCCACTATCGCGGCTTGCATCGATCCATTGCTGCCTGGAACCTGGCCATGAACCGGAAACCAGGGGGATGTAGCGCACAGGTCATCGCGGGCCTGAACCGCGTAATCCCATGAAGCGAGCCCCTGCCATTCAAGGCGGACGCCGCTGTTCCAGGGCGTCATATTGGTGACTGCGAGTTCCCGCGGATAAGCAGGCGCGAGCCAGCTTTCAGCCGGTTCGCGAAAAACCCCGCGGCCCAACGCGGCGGCAAGAGTTGCGTCACGCGCATGGTCTTGACCGATCTCGAAGATAACAAAACCGCGTGCGCCGGCCAAGCGCGCCTGATTGATCTTGCGCGCCAGCATGTACGGTGCGTATAGCGTTTTTTCATACCAGCCCAAGCCAACGCAAACATTAGACAGACCGCCGTGGTTTTCGAGCAAGGATGCGAAGGTGTTCACGTAGCGGTCCCAGAGGTAATCGCTATCGTCGTACAACATAGGCATGATCGCGTCGATTGCGCCGTTCATCAACCAGCCCGGACTTTCCTGTTGGAGCAGCAGAAAATCCGGGATATCGTCGATGCCGAAAGCGAATCCGCCCGGCACAGTCCGACCGGCGTCGCGCCAGGTCTGGAACCAGGTCGGCGTGTATGCGTTGGTCAGTGGCGTTTGCGGATAGCAGCCGAACACCGCCGCGCTCAATTTCCGGCCGCGTGCGGAGGTCAGCGCGTGCGCGTTGGCAACCACTCCGTTCACCGCGGAGCAAGTGTCTTCGCGACAACCATCGCCGAACTCGTCGCGCTCATAGCGGATGTAATCGAAATGTACGCCATGCAACCGCGGCAGGTCATCGAGCAAGGCTTGCACCCAGGCTTGCTGAGCCATGGCTTCAGCGGGGTCGCGAAAATCCACGGTCGGCAGCGCACGGTATCGATTGGCCACCCAGATATGCGGTGACAAATTCAACCCGCGTGCATCGGCTTCTTCCAGCATCGCGATGAAATGATCGCGTATGGACCAGCCGCGATGGACGTCGATGGGATAGGCCAAAATGAACAAGGTATTCAAGCCGGCGGCGGCAATGGCATCGAGCGTTTGGCTGTGTGCCATCGACGAATCGAACGCCGATGGATTGAGCCAGCAGCCGCGTACTTCGCGCAAGGTTTCGTTCGGACCGAGCACGCGGATGACCACTGCGGCCGTGTGGCTGAACACGCCGTCGGTAGCCGCGTAGGTGAAGCGGTCCAGGCCGCGGAAGCCGGGATGGGGGATATAGGTCAGGTTGGTTCCGGCATGGAGCTGCACAACGCCATGTGCCGCGGTGGAAACGCTCGCGATGCGCAGCGGAGCGCCCTCGCGGTCAAAATCGTTGGCCAAAACATCGATGTCGCACGATGGTTGCCCACCCGCGACCACAGCAAAATCGTCCCAGACATCAGGCGACATATTGTTGTCGGGCCGACGCACGAATCGCGCGCCGTCCACGCACGCCTGACCGTTCAGGGCGTTGATCTCTATGTATGCATCGCCATTGGTCGAAAACGGTACGGCCAGCATCAAATTCCAGCAACCTCCGTTGGTGCGCATATTCACGTAACGCCGGTTCACGCCTTCGGCATGGCCTATTGTGATCAACACATTGCTAGAACGGTAGTCCAATACCGTGTGCCATAGCGAAACTTCGTACACGCCCGGATTGCTGATGGCCGGCGCGAAGCGATACCAGGCAGCGGCGGGATATCCCGCATCACCGGCATAGAGGCCCGGGTTATCTCCATAGTATGGGGCGCCGGATGAGGTGTTCCATGTTCCTGTAAAGGTGATGCCGCCGCCTTGCTGACCGGCCAGCAAATTGTCCAAATAAAGCGTTTGGCCGCAACATAGACCGCTTGCCAAAACGGTCATGCACAATAATAGCGCTATCTTTTTCATCGTCAAACCCATCCGAGCCGTTTCATGTCATCGCGATCTTCATGGTTCCCCCATCCAACCCCGGACGCCCCGATTGGCTTCCTCGCAGGCATCCGAATGCGCCTGGCGCGCCATCGATTCAGAGTACAGCGGGGGCTTTGAACCCGCTGGTGCAGAGGATGCGGGCGGTGGTTTGCCGGGAGGCAGCAGGCTCGTAGCGCCTGCTGTACCGGGAGGCAGCAGGCTCGTAGCGCCTGCTGTACCGGGAGGCA
>CAZOLK010000518.1:0-2550 GCA_964580325.1 uncultured Verrucomicrobiota bacterium
CGCCGAGCCAGCCGACCACCGGCGAGCGGATCAGGTAGCGCTTCTGCGCGCCGCACAAGGGTCCACCGCCCAACGGATGATGGCTCGCGAGCATGCGCCGCCACAGCGCGGAGCGCTGCGCATCTGCCAACACGACAGTGCGTATCCGCTCGAGGAACTCGGTGGTGAAGGTTTGCCCGTAGAGCCGCATGGGGCGCTACAGCACCGGCTTTCGAGACTTGTGTCCAGTGTGTCCAATAGACAGCGCCGAGCGGGCCGAGGCGATTGCGCTCTGGCGCGATTTTGCGCGCGTTGATGTGCCCATGACCCCGGAGGTCGAAGCCCTTGCCGAAGCCATCGTGGGACGTGGCGTTAAGCCGATGGACGCGCTGCATGTCGCGAGCGCCATCAAGTCTGGCGCGGCTTGGTTGTTGCCAACCGATTGAAAGCTGATTCGCAGAATGCAAGGCGATGATCGAATTGTCGTCGCGGATCCGATCGACTTTATCCGACACTGGCAAGAAGGTGACGATGAAAACCGAGTCTGAGCTGAAACTGGCCGGGGTCCGGGCGCTGATCGCTGCGCTCGGCCCGGTGGATGCCGAACGCTTTATCGCCGCCATGCATCGTGAGCCATTCGATTACACCCGCTGGAGAAGCGGGCAATGGCAGGATGCGACCGTCGCCAGACTGGCGGAACAGGCACGGGCGCTGCGGGCGCGTGTAACGACACCGGACTGAGGGTCGTTCGACATCTGCGTGGCGTTCGTCCAATCCGGGCTGCAGGATTGGCGCCTGCGGGTCCGTCCCCCGAACAGCGAGGTAGCCTGGATGGAGCGTAGCGGAATCCAGGTCTTCTCGCGCCGGTGCCGACACAGCAGCGGCGGTCTGCGCGGACGACAAACCCGGATTGCGCTTCGCTCCATCCGTGCTTAGTGCTGCCTGCTGCCCTTGCCAGTCCCCGGCACGGTGGAGAAGGTACATGGCGAAGGTAAAACAAGGCTGGGTCACCATCAATGGCGTTGCTGGCAACGCGGTAATCTGGGCGGACCTCGCAGGTTGGTCTGAGCGATAGAGCAGCCCAACAACACCGCGAGCCGCTGTCTTGGACTTGGGGTCCACTTAAATGCGCTCCGGGACCAACCCGCATATTGCGGAGGCGACAGAACCGTAAACATCGCGCTACACGGAGACCCTTTGTCAGGTGCCAGAATACAGATACACCGACTACTTCGAGAAACAGGTTCTTCGCAAGCGCCCCACCCTCAAGAAAGGGTGGTGCGTTTACGTCCTGGAGCATGCCGTTCATTGCAAGCCGCAAGAGCAGAGTCGGTTTCGCTATTGGGCGCCGATTGAGGATTTGGGCGGCCCGTACCTGAGAGTCATCACGCTGGACGATCAGACAACCATTCACAACGCTTTTCCAGACCAGGACTTCAAGCCATGAAGCTTAACTACCATCCGGAACCGGATTCTCTGGACATCGACCTATCGGAAAGACCAAGCGCCGACAGCAGGGAAATCTCGGAAGGTGTCATTCTCGACTATGACACCAACGGCAGGCTTGTTGGCATCGACATCGACAATGTCAGTAATAAGATTGAGCTAGAGACACTCATACTGACCAGGATGCCTGGCAAGCTCGAAACCATCGCCGCCTGAGAAGCGGTTCAAACTTCGATGACAAGAAAAGAAAAACAGTTGGAAAAATATGCAGCCCTACCTGATTGAAATGTACTGGAGTGACGAAGACCAGGCGTATCTTTGCACCGCCCCGGATTTACCGGGATGTAGCGCGGCAGGCGACATCCCGGTAGAAGCAGTTCGGGAGATGCAGGATGCCATGGACTCCTGGGTTCAGGCGTGCTCAAAAATGGGTCGTCAGGTTCCGCTACCACTGGCGAAACCGCAGAAGGCAGCCTGACCTGAAAAGCGGGCAGTTGAGAACACCTCAGGGACAGACCAGCATTCATTTGCGAAGGCAGATGAAGGGCGAGAAACCCGCCGGTCCGTCGCAAACATCCTGCGGGACGCGCATTTCAACCCAGTCCCGACCTTGTGGGGCGCGCTGCATTGGCAGGGTGCGGTAGTTCTCGTTCCCACGCGCCAGCATGCGCTTGCACTCAGTCCGCTTCAGCGGCCCGTCTGACGATGGTCCATTTGTGGCGGGAGTTGGTGCTGACTCAACTGACACCGCCCGTGTATCACGCTAACCCGACGCCTAGCCGCGTGGCCAGGTCGGCCAACCGGCGGTCGCGAGTCAGCAGGTTGGCAGCGTCGCGGCGGGCGAGGATCACGTACAGCAGGTCATAAACGGGGTGACCCTGCTGGCAGGCGGTGGCCAGCGCCTCGGTCAGCAGTTCACGGTCGTGGCCTTGCCCGTCGATCAGTTCACGCGCTTCATCCAGCCGGCGCAGTGCCAGTTCCGGGGACAGTTAGCCGGCGCGAACAGTCTTCCACAGGGCATTGGCGACTTCGGTCTGAAACAGGTCCGGAACGAGCACCAGGCTGGCGGCCTCCAGACGGTCGGCGATGACCGCCGCGCCCTCCATCCGCATGACGAGTCGCAAG
>CAZOLK010000519.1:0-2547 GCA_964580325.1 uncultured Verrucomicrobiota bacterium
GCCAGGGAAGCTGCTGTACGCGTGCGCGTGATGCAGGTACAGGCCATGACCGTGCATCCGCGGGTGCTGGGTTTTGGCGCAGTGGCGCCAGCGCGCACTTGGCAGGCCGTGGCCCGGGTCAGCGGCAACGTAACCAACAAAAACCCGCGCCTGAAAAAGGGCGTGATCCTTGAGCAGGACGAATTGCTGGTGCAGATCGACCGCGCCTATTACGAACTGACGATCCAGCGGCAGGAAGCCAACCTGGCCGGCATCATGTCCGAGATCGAGCAGCTCGCGGTGCAGCGGGAAAACGACCGCGCCATGCTCGAGATTGAGAAAAAAGCCCTGGCTTTGAAGCAAAAAGAGTTTGCGCGCAACAAGGAATTGCGCCGCAACGACGCTGTTTCGGCATCCGTGCTCGAGAACCTGGAGCGCGACCTGCTGGCCCAGCAATCCAAAGTGCTCAGCATCGAG
Organism: uncultured Verrucomicrobiota bacterium; assembly: GCA_964580325.1. Lineage (GTDB taxonomy): Bacteria > Verrucomicrobiota > Kiritimatiellia > CAYTQP01 > CAZOLK01 > CAZOLK01. The sequence goes on from CAZOLK010000519.1 coordinate 457, forward strand.
AACACCCTGAAGCTCATACCTGAAAAGCGCAAGACCTTGGACGCGCGCGTGAACGAATCGAACGCGCAACTGCGCCAAGCCAGGCTGGACCTGGCCTACACCGATGTACGTGCCCCCTTCCCCTGCCGCGTCAGCCAGGTCGAAGTGGAGGCGCTGCAATTCGTGCAAAAAGGCCAGCTCATCGCTGCGGCCGACGGCATCGACACCGCAGAAATTCCAGCCCATGTAGCACTGGAAAAGCTGCGCCCACTGATGCATGGCGCAACCAATACAGTGATCGGGCCAAAGGTCGATACCAGCCGGCTGGCTTCCCTGCTGGGCATACCCGAGGCCACGGTCCGCTTCTATGCCGGCGAAGACTTTGTTGAATGGACCGGCGCCGTCACTCGGGCCACAGGCGTGATGGATCCGCAAACGCGAACCGTCGAGTTCATCGTTGAAATCACGAACCACTACAGCCAGGTCATCGCCGGTGTGCGGCCGCCACTGGTCAAGGGCATGTACTGCGAGGTAGCGCTGCACGGCGCCGTGCGCAGCAACAGCCTGGTCATACCGCGCCAGGCGCTGCATGCCGGATCCGTCTATTGCCTGACAACAAACAACCGGCTGACCGTCAAACCGGTCGCCGTTGAATTCGTGCAGGCCGATTTTGCCGTGGTCACCAACGGGGTCAGGGCCGGCGACCTGCTGGTTCTCACCGATCTGGCGCTGGCCATTGAGGGCATGCTGCTCGATCCGGTCAACGATCCCGCGGCACAAGCCGGGTTGGCGGCTGCCGTGCGAGGGAAGCGCAGCGTCCGATGATACGTTTCTTCACCCGCCATCCCACGGCAGCCAATCTGCTGATGATTAGCTTCCTGGCCATGGGCCTGCTGTCTGTCGTGCATTTGCGCCGGGCCACCTTTCCGGATTTTTCCCAGGAAGACGTAGAGATCACGGTCCGCTATCCCGGCGCCACCGCAGTCGAGGTCGAGGATGCGATCTGCCAGCGGATCGAGGATGCTTTGGACAGCGTCAATTACCTTGACGAAATTCGCGCGGAAGCTGTCGAAGGCCTGGGTCGCGTGGTGGCGGTCATGGTCGAAGACGCGGATTTTCCGACCTTCCAGGACGCTGTCCGCACCGAGGTCCAGGCCATCGACGATTTTCCGGAAAATGCCGAAGTCCCGGTGATCCAAGTCCTGGGCGACACCGAACCGGTGATTTCCGTAGCCGTGACCGGCCCCATGTCCGCGCCGCATCTGAAGGAATACTGCGAACAGGTCAAAGAAGCGTTGCAGGCGCAGCCGCAGATATCGCTGGTGGAGATCGCCGGCTTTTCCGATCGCCAGATCCAAATCCGGATCCCGGTACATACGTTGATGCAGGTAGGTTTGAGCATGGCCGATATCGCCGCGGTGATCAAGCGCCAGAGCTTGGATATGCCGGCTGGCTTGATCGAGACAGCGGACCAGGACATCCTGCTGCGCTTTACCGACGAACGCCGCACTATTGCTGAATTCGAAAACCTGGTCGTGCTGGCCGGCAACCAGACTGAAATACGCCTGGGCGATATTGCCGTGATCGAAGATCGGTTCGAGAAAGAAGAAGAGCGCATTTTTTTCAACGGTCAACGCGCAGGTATGCTGAACATCAGCAAAACCAAGACCGAGGACACGCTGGATATCTACGATGCCGTATGCGCCTGCATCAAGGACCTGCGCGCCGCGGCGCCGCCCACAGTCAGCCTTGCGCTGACGCGCGACGCATCCTCCCTGACCCGCGACCGGCTGGCGCTGATCTTCAAAAACGGTTGGCAGGGATTTATCCTGGTTTTCCTGACGCTCTGGCTGTTTTTCAACCTGCGCCTATCCGGCTGGGTGGCCATGGGACTGCCGGTCTCGTTTCTGGGCGCCTTCTTTTTCATGGTCGTGCTGAATATATCCGTGAATATGATCAGCATGGTGGCCCTGCTGCTGGCGCTGGGCCTGCTCATGGACGACGCCATCGTGATCGCCGAAAATGTGGCCGCCCACCTGGCGCGCGGCAAGAAACCGTTGAACGCCGCAATAGACGGCGTCAGCGAAGTCGGGACCGGCGTGCTCTCCTCGT
>CAZOLK010000520.1:0-2541 GCA_964580325.1 uncultured Verrucomicrobiota bacterium
CGTCCGGCGTGGCAGGTTGCGCCGGCTCGTTTGCTCGATAGGGCGCGGAATCGCGAGGCTGCCGGTCGGCAGTGGCGTGCAGGTCGTCCGTCAATCGATCGTAGTAGAATTCGAAGTGGCGTTTGGCACAGGTTGTATTGCAGCCAAAGATGTCCTGTGCGCGGGGCAGTGGCAATGGCGTGTCGCCGTGTTCCTTGATAGTGATGTTGCTGGCCAGCCAGGCGCGTTCCGCACAAGGTTTGCGCCGCGTGTATGGGTGCTTCAAGATGATGCGAAGCGCCTCGACCTCCAGCACCAGGGCCAGTTCCCAGCGTGAAAGCGAGGCGGTGAACAAGGGGTTGAACTCCACGATGCCGTGCCCTATACGGATGGTCTGGATGCAGGGTTGCGCCCTCGGTTCATGGGTGACCCATGCCAGGAAATAGAGCGGCGCAGTGATGTACCAACCATGGGTAATCTCCCGGATCCGCTCGATTTCCGCCTGTTTTTTCTTTTTCAGAAAAACCATCACCTGCCTTATTGTCGTTTATGGGCCAACCACTCCATCCCGTTTCGTCGCACCATCCAGAAATTCACGCACGGCTGAATAGGGTGACAATACCTGTCATCAGGGCATGAGAATAAACTGGCGGGTTCCTGGTGTCAAGAGAGACACAACGCCACCACGGTGCACAAGCTGGACAAGAGCACATGTATTTATGCGCTGGACGCCATCCTGTACTGAAAAGGGCGGCGCGCAATGGCCCGATGCCAACGGGCCGTCTTTTCGCCCAGCGTAAGGTGAATACCCCCTCTATAAATGATAAAAAACCGTCCCGCGGTAAAGGGCTGTGATCAAGATGGCCGTGAAAGCCCAGCGGGTGGCCTCGGTATCGGCAGCGTCCCACTCCAGAACATAGGCACCCGTGGTCCCGGTCGGATTGTGATAAACGTGACCGTGACGACGCCATCACCAGGCGTAGGTGCGCTGAGATAGTAGAAACCCGAATCCACACCCCAGCCGCTGCTTTGAAAGTCTTTCAAGACCCAGACTGCTTGCGTCATGGTCGGGGGCCGGATTCGCGCCGGCGGTCCAGGTGACCGCCGGATCAGTGCCGCCTTGGGTAACTGTATCTTTGCGACCGCCAAACGTGACCACGAGCAGTTCATGGTAGCGGATGCCTTTTCACGGCAAATTCAAACGACCTCTTTGTCTGAACCGCCGTTGCGATAAGCCGGGCGCGCGTCAGGGTGACCGGCCTCGTGCGCCAGCGTGTCGAAAAGATTGGCGCCGCCTGGTCCGTCGTGACGCGCCACAATCTCTCGCGCCTTGCGCAGGTCCAGCGTGACCAGGTGCATGGGTCGGACCGTTGGGCGCGGAGAAATACCCGGAGAAAGACCTCGACGCGCACGCTCCCTCGACGACGCGGTAGTGGAGCGACGTCTCGGCTACGCCGACATTGCGGCCAATGAAACTGATCGAGACAATTATGCCTGAACAAAACCATGCGGCCTACCCGGTCAGCCATCCGCTTCACAGTCTGGACGATCTGGATCGATTGCCATGGCCCGACCCGCAAGATCCCGAATGCCTCAGCGATATAATGACTTATCTGGAAAAGGTGGATCGCACTACACATTTAATTCAAGCAAGCAATCCTGGCGCACTTTTTGTACGCGCCTGGTTGATCATGGGCATGGAACCATTTCTGATCCAGGTTGCCGAAGACCCGGACAGCGTTATTCCATTATTGGATCGGATAACGGATTTTCAGGTGGCGATTGCGTAACGGTTTGTCGAATCAGGCGTGGATATTGGCCTGGTGTGCGATGATGCAGGCACCAACCAGGGCTTGTTCATGCATCCAGATCTGTGGCGCAGATTGATCAAGCCGCGCATGAAAAGGATATATAGTGTATATAAAAACGCGGGTTGCTTCACGGCGCTGCACTGCTGCGGTCGGGTCATGGAGATCCTGGACGACCTGCTCGATCTGGAGATAGATATACTGAACCCTTTGCACCCCCTGGTGCATGATGGGACCCCTGACGAAGTACATGAATTGACCCGCCAGATCCTGCAGCAACTGGCACGGGAGGGCGAATATCTCGCAGATACGGATCAGGGATTGCCCTTTCCTGCAGAAAATATCGCAGCCATGCGCGATGCTGTCACACGTTGGGGAAAATACCCTGTGGCGTGTTGAAAAAAGAGATCGATCACTTTGCGGCGATGAGGCTTTTCGATCACGACACCTTTGCCGTCGAGTGCATCCTCGAAAACAGGCGCAATTTCAACTGCCAACGCACCGACCTACTCAGTCTGCGGGAGCAATAAAAACGGTTTCCCGTGCGCTCGCAAGTCTGCAGGAGCAATAAAAACAACACTTTTTTGAAGAGAAGATTCGGGAGATTGGCGATGGGTGTGTGGATGGAGACAATCTTGAGCGAGATCGCCGCCCTGAAGAACGGGAAAGGTCTCAAGAACACTCTTTAGGGTTCACAGAAAAATAACATGACATTTTGTGGAGTCAAGTTGCCCAGCCCAGCAAGGCGCAAAAA
>CAZOLK010000521.1:0-2539 GCA_964580325.1 uncultured Verrucomicrobiota bacterium
GGAACAGCCGCCCGGAAGTCCCGAGGACTCCAGTCAGCGTGTGGCGCCCGAGACCGTCGCCGTCCTGATCGGTCATGGCCTGGACGTTGAAGTCGCCGTTGGTCAATCCATAAGCAGCCAACCACCAGACCGGCAGGTTGTTGGTGACCGTATCGGCCGCAAACCCGGCGTGCAGCGTCTGGTTACTGTTGACCGCGATAAACGTGTAGGCATTGGTCGCGCCCATGGCCTGTCCGTTGACCCATACATTGGACACGTGGTAGTACGGGTCAGGTCGCATGGTTACGGTCAGGTCAGCGCCATGAACCACCGTGGCGTTGGTCGGCGAGACGGTACCGCCGGCGTCCGCGGATGCCGTGATGGAGTAGGTTTCCGCTTCGAACAGCGCCTGCAGGGTCTGGTTGCTGACCACCTGGCTGAATAGGACGCTGTTGGTGATGCCGATGGATTGACCGTTGACCAGCACATCGGCAATGCGGAAATGGTTCGAGGGCGTGATGGTGAACAGCGTATTGGACGCTGCCGTGACCAAGGCTTGCGTCGGTGAGACCGTACCACCCAACCCGGCCATCACAGTGATGGTGTAGGTTTCGGCTTCGAACGTGGGGGTCAGGCTGTAGCTTCGGTTCATGCAAAGCGTCAGCGACGCATTGGTCCATGGCCCTTGGATACAGGAACTGGGCGAACCGGTCCAACATACAAAGCGGTAGCCCGGTACCGGCACGGCAGTGACCGTAACATTGGAACCGGCTGGCATCCAGTTGCTCCACACATCTGAAGAGCCGCCCTGGACGGACGGGATATCGAGCCAGTGATAGCCCACATCCTGCGCGGCGTCAGCCAGGGCCGTGATCTCGCCCATGGCGCCCCAGTCGTCGCTGCAGCGGATGTAGCGGATCCACTCGAATCCGCTCACGGCCAGGTCAAACCCGGCGCCGCCGGCCGAGCTCCGGTATTGGTCGATGGCGTCGGCCACGACCTTGCCTTCCCAGTAAGGCGATTGCGCCAGCAACGGGTCCACACCGCGGATCCAGGACAGTTCGCGCGCATCCCAGTTGCGCCGTTCACGGTCCCAGGGCCAGGGGTTCATGGGAAAGAAACTGTCCGCCTGGGTATTGGTGTAGGTGTACCAGGGGCCGCCCGGTTGCTGGGCCACGCTGACGAAAATCGGCTCCTGAAAAATCACGCCATAACCGCTGTCGATGCGGAACGAGGCCATGTCCGTGTTGGTGGCGACCATGCCCCCATCGCCAGTGAAATAGGCGTTGCCATGCACCATGAAGTCGATGCCGTAAGGATTGGCCGGATCATTGGTGATGACCTGGTCAAAGCTGACCGTGAACCATGAACCGGGAAGCAGGCCGACGCCGTTGGGTGTACCATTGGTTTTTATGCCGACATGGGCCAGGTTGGTGGAGCCGCCGAACCAGGCAGGCCAGACCATGGACACCTGGCGCATGCCGCCCGGATTATCCCAGGTCCCGCCCAGGTCATCGCGGTCCAGCGTGTTGGGTTTGCCCAACACGGCCAGGGGATCGTCCCAGTTGCCGGACATGTGATTGAGGTACGGCCCGTTGGTGGCGGTCAGCGAGGCAGCGAAGGGATCGCGAAAAGCAGCCGCGAACACATGGTCCGCCACCGCATTGGTGAACGTATACGATGATTGCGTGACAGCAGCGGCGCCATCCACGGTGATGCCCTGCACTTCGCTACCCAGGCGCACAGTCAGGGAACTGCCCCGGGCGACCTGCACCATACCCGTGGGATGGACCGTGCCATAAGCGGAGGCGCATACATCGATGCGCTGCCCGCCTGCGCTGTGGGCGTATAAGCGGCCGTCGCGACCTACGGAGTAGAATGCATTGACGCCGAAAGCGACGGGCCCGTTGCCCGGCACTTCGCCTGCCCGGGACCCGGACCGGTCATCGAGGATGATCAGCTTATTGCTGGTACTGTTGTTCACGATCACATACTGACCGGCCCAGGCCGGGCAAGCGTTGGTGGTTCCCACGTTGTCCACGAACCACAACTCCCGGGCTGCGGCATCGAACGCGGTGACGCGGGGCTGTTCATTGGATACACTGTAGACATAGAAATTGCCGTCCGGATCCACGGCCGGACTCGACCCGCCAGTGCCGGGCAGCATGGCGCTTTGTAAAAGGGCGCCACTGTTGGTGACGCTGGCCAGGTGGATGACAGACGCGTGCGGCGTCCAACTGTCGCGGACCATGACCACGTCGTCACACAGAACCACGGCGCACTGGCTATCCCCGAAGCCATCCAGGGTCCACGGCGCGGTCCATGCCGTGGCACCGTTGGCCGCGTGAAAAGCGCGCAAACGGAAGGCGCCGCCGTCGTACACGGTTTGATAAAGCAGGTTGCGTTCGGGATCGAACGCCGGTGCGCCGCACGCCGAACCGCCGGGGTTGAGGCTCCATGGTGTCGTGCCTTGCCACACGTGCAAGGCGGTCAGTCGGCCTTCTGGAGCGGATCCGTCACCCGAGGCAGCAAAAAGGTAGGGCGAGCCGAAGGTCAGCGA
>CAZOLK010000522.1:0-2533 GCA_964580325.1 uncultured Verrucomicrobiota bacterium
TCGATCACCCAGTCGGCTTCGGCAATCAGATCGAGGTTGTGCTCGATCAGGATGACGCTGGCACCGGGATCAAGGCGATATCGGCGACCGTGATGTTCCGCTCCTGAATGACCATAGCCTGTGCCATGGTCAGCAGCGTAGAGAATCACGACGTTCGAGTCCGACGGAAATCTGAGACTTTTTTGTTGCGCTCGGGGGAGGATAAACTACTATTGGTTTAGTGGTAGTACCATGGTGGAGCTACCTGAGTAGTTATATAAAATGTACACTCACTCTTTTGCGATGGGAAAATGTGGGGTAAATCTCGTGGGCATTAATCTTGATGGGCGCGGGGCGCGAATGTCGCTGCAACATCAGGAAAGAATTGGGCCGTCAGCTTTGCGACGGCACGGCATGCCCAAAAGCGACGCCCTAAACCTGTTGGGTGATCGCGTCCGTTCTTATTATCTCGGAGATCGGGCGGTCGAAAGTTGGGTGGATTCCGAAACATACGGGGGTGGTTGGTTGAATCAGCCATCCATGTAACATGATGAACAACAATATCGGAGAATCGGATCGAGAACTCCTGGGGGACTATGTCAGGACAAAGAACACCTCTTCTTTTGATGCGCTGGTTCAGAAATACTCGGGTTTTGTTTGCGGCGTTTGTGCCAACCGACTTGGTCACGGACATTTTTTAATTGAAGATATCGTACAAACCGTGTTCCTGGTCATGTTGCGCAAGGCGGATCAATTACAACAATACAACGGGCTATCCGGTTGGCTCTACCGTACATGCATCTACGTAAGCAAACGTATGCTACGCAAGGAAATGAACCGCAAACGCTGGGAAGTCGCTTCGGAGCAGGAAAAAGACGTCCCCCGGGCGGCTCCTATCGAGCAGGATGCGAGAATCGCCATGCTGTATGAGGGATTGAACGCTTTGTGCGCGAAAGATCGCGATGTGCTTTTGGATCATTATATCCGGCGAAGGTCTGTTTGCGATATGGCAAAAAATCTGTCCTGCTCGGAAACCACGCTCAGAAAGCGACTCGACCGGGCGCGCATCCGATTGCGCAAGAAGTTGATGCGCCGTGGCGCTGTGGGCGGCATGACCTTGCTGATTGCCCGCTTGACCGCCGAAGGCTCCGCCGCGCAGGCGGTCGAACGTGCGCCTGTGACGACGGCATCGCTGGACCGAGAAGCGCTCGGTAACACTGCGGACGCCGTGTTGCGCGACATGGCGGTTCGGTCCTGGTTCCACCTCGCGGCCCGGGCCGCGCTGGGGTGTCTGGTACTTGGCAGTCTGGCGGTTGCGATGAGCCGCCAGCCCATGCACATGCGCATCGAATTCCGCTCCGGAGGCGTAGAAGTGCGGCGTAATGGACAGCAAGCCTGGACAACGGTCCAGGACCGGGATGTGCTCTACCCGGGCGACCGTCTGCGCACGACGACCAACGGCGAAGCCTGGTTGCGAACAGAGCGCGACAACATGCTGTTGCTCCGGGAACGCGGCGAAGGGTCGCTGGCCGACGCGCCCGCGGATGTGTTGTCGTTTCGCCTGCATCGCGGCGCTTGTCGGGTGCAAGCGGGGACGGCGTTTCGCCTGCAAACCGATCAGTGGGCGGTGGAAACCGAAAGCGCGGATTTCTTTGTGATGATCGCGGAACGGTCCAACGTTTTTTCCCGTATCGACGTGACGCGCGGCGCCGTGCGCGTCGCTCCCGCACCATACGCGCAGACGCAAATCGATCCCTTGCGACTCGTGGCGGGGCAAGCCTGCTGTCAAGGGCCAGGACTTTCCTCCAACCCCATGCCGTCCGACGGTCGCGAGTTTTCGCCACGTTACGGGGGCGTCTTCTATCGCGAGTATGCCCGTTTATACGAAGACGATGGCTTTGTGCTGGACGTGGGTCGATACCGCGAAGAGCGAACGCTTCTGAACGTGAACGCGGAGACCATGCCCGAGGACCTGCGCGAAGCACACGCCTTGCGCAAGACCTTTCATCAGGGCCAATCCGTGCTGGAATTATCGCGCCAAGAAGAGACCAGCCTTACGTTCCCGCCGCTGTATGCGCCTTCCAACACGGCCTTGCAGGTGGAAGTGAGCATGTCCGTGGCCATGCCTGGATGGAACTTCGCTGTGATCCTCGATCCTGCAGCCGATTGGATCCCCGAAAACTTGCCGCTCCGCACTCCCTACGCATACGAGACTATGGTCGATGGATCGGCCGACCTTTTTCACTTATTTCACTTTTCCGTTTTGCGCGTTGGACGCACGCCTGACGGCCGCGCCATACACGAGAGGATGCGGTATAAGCAAACGCGGATGTATGGCTCCTGGCATGTCAGTCCTACGCCTTTTCACGACGAATTCAGCCTGCGGATCGAGAACCGCAAGTTGAGTAGCGGCGTTCCCGGCAAGGTCTATCTGCATGACGCCAAGGTTCGGGAGCTGACGCCGGAACAACATGCTCCCCATGGGTACCTCTCCTCCCTGACGCCATAGCGGCGTCGGGCTCGGTTTGCTTATTCGCTTATTCTTGGTTCGCGG
>CAZOLK010000523.1:0-2527 GCA_964580325.1 uncultured Verrucomicrobiota bacterium
GGGCAAGGGCTCGTTCAGGGCGAAGCCCGAAAGGCGCGATGACGGGGGCGCCTGCACGGTTTGTGTCGGCGAGGCTGGGCGCGAGAGGCATCGTGCCCTCCGGTCCGGCGCAATGGAGCCAGCCATGAAGACGATAAGGCGCCGCACCATCATCTCAAGGTAGCGCAGTTCCCGGCAGGCCGCACGCCAGGCCCCGCGCAGCACATGGCTGCCCGCCACCCCGCCCGGAAAGGCAAGGCCAAACGCCCCCGCCAGCCGCCGCGCGGCATAGTCAAGGCTCCAGGTCAGGCTGTCATGGTCGCGATGGGTCATGGCCGGGAGTATAGCGCCAGCGCGAACCCGGTCGGATAGTGAGCGGGCCATCGCGAACAGGCACGCATCGCAAGACCCGGCCGAGCGATTCCAGGCCACCTGTCTTGGTCTGCTGCGGGCGCAAAACTGGACATAAGGATACGGTGGTCTGAGCTCCTGGAGTTGGCCAAATTTATACACTTACCTATATGTGCCGAGCGTCCAGTCTTGGGGCATCAGGTCGTTTGGCCGGTTGAGGACGACGAATAAAAATACCACTATCCATCAAAGACCTCCAAGCTACCGTACGAGGAGACAGAACGCATGGATTTGAAGAGGCGGCATGGACGCTCTAGTCTAATGGTGACAGTATTATGCGTAGCGATTTCGTTTGCGATATTTTCTGGATCCCTTTTCATTGGATCAAATATCGCCGGATTTTATTTGAGCGAAATCGATGCGGCTGAATCCCGCTCTTTTTTTCTAGAATGGCAACTCCAAGAAATGGGCTATGATTTTCTCGACGCTGACGAAATACAAAGAACTTTGGAAATAAATCTAATTGTATTGGGATTCGCAACAATTTACGCTGTATGGGTCGTTTGCAATCCAATTCGAAAATTGTTATTGTTTTTTCTGAGAAGGCCCGTTTTGAATGTTATGTGGCTCAGGAAGTTCAACTCAGATCCTCAGCGTTCGAGGTTTTGGGTTAGTGACGCAATCGAAAATACTGGGCTTGAATACTACAGAACAATTACACTGGGGGATCAGCAGTTTCATTTTGCTAGTTCGAACTTTAGCTATGGTCAAAATAAAAGAGTTCTTGGGGTATTGAGTTTTGCTGCTATATCTGTCGCATTTACGGTTCTTAGCGTTTACATTATGCACATCAATGCCATTTGGGGCATCATTGCAGTAGCGACCCAAGGGTTCATGATTATTTTGTTATTTATTTTCGCCCGTCGCGAACTTCAACGAGAAAAAGTAATTCGAGAGAGAGCTAATAATACCGATATTGAGCCCATGTCAAAAAAAGAAATAACTAATCATTTTGAATCTGCGAAGTCATATGATCGGGTGCTTGTTTATCGCGCGAGGGATGACGAATGGAAAGAAGTAGTAAAATCTTTTATAATTAGATCAGATATTATATTGATAGATATTTCAAACCTATCAGATAATATGCGGTGGGAGTTGGAGCAGGTCGTTTCCTTAAAAGGCCTTGGCCGAGTTATTCTTTTGTCTGATACGTCATTTGGGTCGAAAGAGGCTTTGATCGATTTTGTACCAGACTTTGCTAAGAAGTTACTCGATGTTGATGACAAGTATCTTCACGTCATGGTCTATAGCACCAGTGGATATCGTGCCGAGGCCCGCGCCAAGCGCTTCTCCAAGGCTATGAGCCAAGTGATCTATCGGCTTGCGCGTGATACACCTTCTTCTCAAGAAACGCCTGCGCTTTAATCATTCCGAGAAAGGGCTTGGAGGACAGCTTTTCGATTCAAAGCGGACACCGCCGCAATTCATGAGGTGGGCTGTTTTCGGCGAGACTAAGTCCTTTCCTCCAAGTACTTGAAGAAGTCCTCCGCATCGATCTGAAGTTGCTCAAGAGCTAGTTTGATGTTTCGATTTATCGTGGGGTCTCCAGCCTTGATCAGGGCATCCCTGATAGGGCCATATCGTGCGCCGAGACGCTGTTCGCGTTGTTCGATTGTTTCCCCGTTTTCTTGGCAACACTTCTCCAAGGCGGAGATCACTTGGCTCATCTGATACATTGAGGATGAAATCCTGGGAAATTGGTGAAAGAGATCGTCTGAATAGAGATGTCTGATTTCTGGTGCAACGCGGACATGAGCAGTTTCCCATATAGGGACCGTTCTCGGCGAATTCGAGCCAGATAATTTACAGCGGATATCTCTATACCCCCCTGCGCAGACAGGGGTCCATGGACCGCCCTATCCGCCAACTCGCCCGTTGCCACCGATGATCCCTGGATACCTGCCTTCGCAGGTATCTGCGGCACCAAATTTTGCCACCCCAAAGGAACCGATCCGCCCCTTGGCGTGGCCCCTTTCCCGCGATCCGGGCGAGGGGCGGCGGAACAGACATCGCAAATCGCTCCCAATCCCCGCCCCGCGCGGGCACTGGTGCTGGTGAAACGCTCTATTCGCGCGTTGCGCCGGCCTCATGGGCCAGGGATGCGCTGAGAAACTGGTCAATGTCGCCGTCGAGGACG
>CAZOLK010000524.1:0-2523 GCA_964580325.1 uncultured Verrucomicrobiota bacterium
TCACCAGTTATGTGCTCATCGCCCTGCAGGTAGCGTTGGCGCAGTAAGTGATTTGTAGTTCCACATAAAAGAACAGAACAAGGGAGAGAAACACATGAAGATGAAGGGATGGAGTGCCGCCTTATTGTTTTGTATTTGTTTGCCGGTCCTGGCCGAGGAGGCAAAGAGCGGGGGTGCGGAGACGGTGACGGTGATGCCGCCGATGGTGGTGACCGCGACGCGCGACGCGCGACTACTGAAAGACACCCCGTATGCTGTCGGTGTGTTGATGGCCGAGAAATTGCAATTGGAGAAAATGGTGCGAACAGTGCCCGAAGCGTTGAAATATGAGCCCAGTACATTGATCCAAAAAACCGCGCACGGGCAGGGATCGCCGTATATTCGCGGATTTACGAGTCAGCGGAACCTTTTCATGATTGACGGGGTGCGTCTGAACAACTCGGTATTCCGCGAAGGCCCCAATCAATACTGGAATACCGTGGATGCTCTCAGCCTGAGCCGCATTGAAGTCGTGCGCGGTCCGTTTTCCATGCTGTATGGCAGCGATGCCGTCGGCGGTACGGTCAACGCCATTACGCGCGGTTCACGGGACTTGCGTCCTGACAGCAACTGGGACCGGCGGCTGTACTACCGGGTGTCCGATGCCGAAAATTCGCACATGGCGCGTGTGGAAACCATCGGGAAACTTAACGATAACATCACGGCGACACTCGGATGGTCCTATAAACACTTTGGTGATTTGGAAGCCGGCGGGGTTGTCGGAATCCAGAAAAAGACAGGTTACCTGGAACGCGATTGGGACGGAAAACTGGAATATGCGCTGGATGACGGCGCCCGGCTGGTGTTGGCGCATCAGCATGTCGGTATCGACGATGCATGGCGGACGCATAAAACTATTTATGGCATTGACTGGGAAGGATTGTCGGTCGGCAACGAGCTGAGCCGCATACTCGATCAGGAACGCGAACTGACCTACCTGCAGTATCACGATCTGAACGTGGATGGCATGGCGCAGGAAATTCATGTCGGGATGTCACATCAACGGCAGGCGGAAGACCGTTTCCGGTCGCGGACCGTGGAACGGTACGACCGCCAGGGGTTTGATTGCCATACGCTGGGATCGTTTGTTTCGTTGAAATCCGAGTCGCCGGTCGGCACACTCACTTACGGGGCTGAGTATTACCATGACGATGTGGACTCCTTTAAGCATAAACTCGATGCTGGCGGCGCGGTGACGAAATCATATATCCAGGGTCCCGTAGGCGACAACGCGATATATGACACGTTAGGCATTTATCTACAGGACGAAATTCCCATGGGCGACCGCCTGTCGGTCATCCTGGGAGGGCGCTATGAATATGCCGAAGCGGATGCCGGGGCCGTGGAAGATCCGGAAACGGGAGAACAGATATCCGTATCCGGCGCTTGGGATAACCTGGCCGGAAGCGCGCGCCTGCTCTGTCCCCTGGATGATGCGCGAAAATGGAATCTGTTCGCGGGGTTTTCGCAGGGATTTCGCGCGCCGAACCTGTCGGATCTGACGCGCTTGGACAGCGCTCGTACGGATGAAATCGAGACGCCGTCGCCCAACCTTGATTCCGAGGAATTTGCCTCCTGTGAACTCGGAATCAAGGCGGCGACGGCGGGTTATGATGTGCAGTTGGTGTACTATTACACGGACATCGACGGCATGATCGTACGGACGCCGACGGGTCGGATGATTGACGAGAGCTTTGAGGTTACCAAGAAAAACGGTGGCGACGGTTATGTACACGGCGTGGAACTGGACGGACAGATGCCTTTGCCCGCTGACCTGACATTATTCGGCGTCTTTACCTGGATGGAGGGGAAGGTCGAGACCTATCCGACATCGGAAGCTGAGATGGCCGAAGAATATATCGATCGCTTGATGCCGCCGACCGGACGGCTGGGTTTGCGCTGGCAAAGCGATAGATGCTTCTGGGCGGAAGTGGAATGCGAAGCCGTGGCGAAGGCGGATCGACTGTCCACGCGCGACGAATCTGACACCAGCCGAATACCGCCGGGCGGCACGCCGGCGTATGCCGTATATCACGCCCGCACGGGCTGGAATTACGCGGGCGGGATGGCGCTTACGCTGGCGGTGGAAAACATAACGGATGAAGACTACCGCGTTCACGGTTCGGGCCTGAATGAGCCGGGCCGCAACGTGATCCTGGCCGCGGACTGGACGTTTTGAAAAACGTGGGGTTCGCGCAACGCATGCCTGGCCGGGCGCTACTTCGCGAGGTGCCCGGCCTTTTGTATGGGCAAGTATGTCGGTCGTTAATTTCTCGGGCTCGGCCAACAGGCGCAGCCTGATGGTGGTTTCCCCTTCGACCGGTAAAACCACATCCATGGAGTGGATCGTAGCCCAGGCGTGCACAATCACCAAGTCCTTTCGCACCAAGCCACATTTCCAGAGAACGCCACATGGCCAGAGCCAGAACGCAGACCATGATGTGAGCCTGAACACGATCCTCACGCTGATGATACACCGGGCGC
>CAZOLK010000525.1:0-821 GCA_964580325.1 uncultured Verrucomicrobiota bacterium
AGATAACGCCAAAAAGTTGATACAGCGGGCAAACGAGATACGTGGAAAATGCCGCGGACCATGGCATCGGTTCGAAACTACGTGAAAGGCCCCAAGCTCTCGCTGCATGTGCCATAGCGCATATTGGCCGTTATCGTGGGCGTGATGCCAACGTTTTTTCAACATTTTTTTGCTTTTCTGCAAACTCTACATTATTTTCTATCTTAACCATTTTGCTTCTCCTTATAGTTGTATTACTTTTACTTTTACTTTTACTTTTATTTTAATGTTTATAAGATTTTCAATGGGTTGCGATAAAAAAAATCGAACTATATGTGCAAAATTCAGGTAAAAACGAGAGGTAGCGTCGATCATGAACATTGTTTATATAAGTTGGCACGACACAGGCCGGTGCTTTGGCTGTTTCGGTCGTTCGGCCATGCACACCCCCAACGTCGATGCGCTGGCCGCGGACGGTATGCTTTTTGAGAACTGTTTTTGCACCGCTCCCAAGTGTTCGCCCAGTCGCGGATCCATGCTGACCGGGCGCTATCCGCAGAGCAATGGGTTGCTCGGATTATGCCACGGCAATTTCACCTGGCAGTTGAACGATGTGCGCGAGCATCTCTCCCATCTTTTACGTGAACGCGGCTTTTTCACCACATTGCAGGGATTCCAGCACGAAGTGCATCGCGTCGAACGCTCGACCCTGGGTTTTGATCTGTTTCTGAACCATGAGCAGCCGCCGCCCACCTGGCAGGTGCCGCCATGCGACGTGATTGCCAAGGGCACGGCCGCTTTTCTGAATTCCGCGCAAGCCAAAAAGCAACCGTTCTATATAC
>CAZOLK010000525.1:831-2520 GCA_964580325.1 uncultured Verrucomicrobiota bacterium
GGTCGGCTTTTTCGAAACCCATCGGCCTTATGATTTCGGCGGCGCTCAACCTGACACTGAGACGCCCCTGGTCCCGTCTTTCTGCGTGGATAACGCCTGCATCCGTAAGGACATGCTGGATTTTCAGGGCAGTGTGCGCAAGGCTGATGCAGCGGTCGGCATCGTGCTGGACGGTTTGCGTCGCAGCGGGTTGGAGCAGGATACGCTGGTCGTGTTCAGTGTGGATCACGGCATCGATTTGCCGGCTGCCAAAGGTACGTTGTATGACGCCGGTATCGAGATACCCATGATCCTGCGTTGGCCGGGCGGCGGCATCACGGGCGGCAAGCGCTCCCAGCGCCTGATCAGCAATGTCGATTTCGTGCCCACACTGTTCGAGTTGGCTCGACTCAGATCGCCGGCCAACCTGGATGGCCTCAGCTTTGCCAATGAACTCGGCGCCTGGCGTGGGAGCGAACCGCGACTGTATATTCATGCGGCGCTGGTCCATGAAACCCGGGCTGTGCGCAGCAGCGAATTCAAGTTGATCCATAATTACGCCCCCCTGGTCGATCCTGTCAAGCCAGTGGAAACCCGGTTGGCGCAAAGCAAGAAGTACTGCCAGTGGCCGCAGGCAGCGAAATCGTGCGTATTGCCGGACGTGGAATTCTACAACGTGGCCCAGGATCCCGACGAAACCGAGAACCTGGCCGGTGATCCGAACTGTCTGGCGGCATTGCAGAGCCATCGCGCGGAACTGGAGCGCTGGATGTGGCGGGTCAACGATCCATGCCTGCAGTTGCCCTGCCCGGCGCTGCCGCGTCGACGCGAGAGCGTTCAACGTATTGTGCCATAAGCGAAAGTGAGGAATTCAACCATGCGAATACCGCGCTATTGGGCCAAAGGAAAACCGGACGTTTCCTTTCCCGTCAGAAATCCCGCTACCGGAGAAATGATCGGCAAAAATTTTGCCTGTTGGGGCTGGTCAGAAACCAGCCTGAGCCGCAAAGCGAGGGCAGGAACGGGCCAATGCCGTGACAGCCATGTTGAAAGAGCGGCGCCGACCCGAACGGCGCGGTGCATACCCCTATGGTGATCGTCCCATGCGCAAGGAAATTCTGGACGAATGGAAACGATCGGATGGCACAATCCATGCATCGGTAACCCTCAATGCCTATCAGGTATTCAGTGGTTGGTCTACACCAACTTCACTAGTTACCGCCGCGATTCCGCGTCGTTATTGTGGCTGGCGTTCTGCTCTGCGGTTCCAGTGTGGTTCGTACTGCAGAATAACCAACTTGTGGCTCCAGCGGTCTTTTAATGCTTCTTGCATTTTCAAGCATGAGGCGTCGGCGAGAGTGGAGTGCTGGATCGCTTATTGCTTTGGCAGTTCTGATCAAGACCCTCCCCCTACCAGTGCTTGCTTTTCCACTTATGCGAAGGCAATGGCAATGGCGCACTGTCCTTGCCGCCTCCTTTGCGATTCCCATCCTAAGCATTGGTCTTGCGAGCCTGACCGATGGTCTCGAAGCGAGCATCGCCAGCCACCTTTGTTGGCCCGAGCAGGTCTTGGCACAGAACCCAGAGAGACTAATCACCCATGGGCAAGAACCAAACTCCTTTTACTCTAACCAGTCTCCGTCATGGCAGAAGCCGCGATAGCGCTCATCAAAATTGACCCACCTATACTCACCAGAAGTGTACCAGATT
>CAZOLK010000526.1:0-2518 GCA_964580325.1 uncultured Verrucomicrobiota bacterium
CGCGGCCTCGTCCCAGGCCATGGCCCGGTCAGCCATGATCTCGACCAGCCAGCATTTCTTGGTAATCGGTGCCAGGTTGCGCATAATGCCGGTCGGGTCTTTATCGCCCAGAAAACCGGTGATCAGGCCCACCGGCTTTTTCCCGGCCAGGTCTTTGAGCAAATTGAGCAGCACCGCGCTGCCGTTGGGATTGTGTGCGCCGTCGACAAGGGTCAGCGGGTCGGTTCGCATGACCTGGCCGCGTGCCGGCCAGAACACGTTTTCCAACCCGCGCACAACGGCGTGGCGCGTAGCTTTGAGCTTGTATGTCTCCTCCAGCACTTCGGCGGCAGCCACGGCGATCATGCAGTTCTCCAGTTGGTGGCGCCCCAGCAGCGGCAGCACGAACCGTCCATAATTATCGTTGCTGCCGTCCAGTTCGATCTTCTGTCCGCACGGAGACTGTTTGATGCGGCGGATGGACATGCGCTCATCGGCCATGATCAGCGGCGACTGGCTATGCTGGGCGCTGCGGCGTACCACGTCCAGCGCCTCCTCTGGCATGGCGCCGCAGACCACGGGCTTGCCAGTTTTGATAATGCCGCTTTTTTCGCCGGCAATCGCATTGAGCGTATGGCCCAGATACTTCATGTGATCGAACGAGATGGTGGTGATGATGGAAAGCAGCGGGATCACCACATTGGTCGCGTCCCAGCGCCCGCCGACGCCCGTTTCCACCAGGGCGATCTGGACGTCGTGGTCGCGGAATGCATGGTAGGCCATGATGGTCGAGGTTTCGAAAAACGTGGCCTTGCGCACGCATTTCCTGGGTGTACGCGCTTCGGCTTCCTCTACGCGTTGATACAGTGACATCACTTCCTCGTCGCTGATGGGCATGCCGTTGACACGGATACGCTCATTGAACGCGATCAGGTGGGGCGAGGTAAAAAGCCCGGTACGATAACCGGTCTGGCGCAGGATCGATTCGAGCATGGCGCAAACCGACCCCTTGCCGTTGGTTCCAGCCACATGCACAATCATAAATGTATGATGTGGATTTTCCAGGACCTCGAGCAGCGACTTGACAATCGTCAACCCTGGTTTGATTCCCGCGGCTGTACGCTTGTACATTTTATCGAGAAGCGCGTCCAATGAGTGCATGGCGTTTATGGATTTTGGATGGTTGGATATTGGATTACGGAACTCAGATCAAGGATCATTCATAATCCGCAATCCGCAATTCTCTAGGTTATGTAATCCAACAGGGACACCAGGGTTTTCTTCAATTCTTGGCGCCGGCTGATAATGTCGATCAAACCGTGTTTGAGCAGGAATTCTGCGCGCTGGAAACCTGGCGGCAGGTCCTGTTGGGTGGTCTCCTTGATGACGCGCGGTCCGGCAAAACCGATCAGCGCGCCCGGTTCGGCCACGATGATATCACCCAGGGTCGCGAAACTGGCCATGACGCCAGCCGTGGTTGGATTGGTCAATAACGAGATATAGGGCAAGCTGGTATGGTTATGGCGGGCAATGGCGCCGCTCGATTTGGCCATTTGCATCAGGCTGTACATACCCTCGTACATGCGCGCGCCGCCCGAAGCGCAGGAGATGACGACCGGCATTTTCTTCTCTGTCGAACGCTCGAACAGACGCGTCACTTTCTCGCCGACCACCGACCCCATGCTGGCGCCCAGGAAACTGAAATCCATGACGGCCAGCCCCACGTCATGGGTCCCGATTTTGGCCTTGCCGCAGGTGATGGCTTCCTGGAATCCGGTTTTTTTGATGTTTTTTTCAAGTTTGGCGACATAAGCGTCCTTGCCGGTGAACTTCAGCGGGTCCGTGCTCTTCAAGCCTTTATCCCATTCGGAGAAAGAGCCTTTTTCGGTCAGCATGGCGATGCGGTCCATGCGCTTCAAAGGCATGTGGTGATCGCAGCGCGGACACACATTGAGCGATTCGTCCAACTCCTTTTTATAGATAATTTCATTGCAGGCGGGACACTTCAACCATAGTCCGTTGGGGATATCCCGCTTGCGGACCTTGATCGCCGAATAATTCTTTTTCTTAAAAAATGGCATAGGTTTTTACTCCGTTTTACCCTCTGGCAACCGTCAAAACCGTCACACGTATTGCACCGCCCTGTTTCAAGGCGCGGGCGCACTCGTTCACCGTAACTCCAGTGGTCATGACATCGTCGATCAACAGAATCCGTCGGCCCTCGATCCACGACGACACGGATCTGAATGAATTTTTGATGTTAATAAGTCTCTGGGCGGCTGTCAAATTTGTTTGTGTAGCTGTTTTTTTGGTTCGGATCAGCAAGCGACGTAAAAGCGGGCGTTGAATTCGCTGTGCCAGGTGGGCTGCCAGCAGGGCGGCCTGGTTGTAACCGCGTTCGCGCCGGCGCGAGGCATGCAGAGGGACCGCGCAAATGCCATCGACTTGGTGCGGGTCGACATTCACGGCAAACACAGCCTCGATCAAGGCGCCCAGCTCAGAGGCGAGCCAACATGCGCCGCCATATTTAAAGGCATGG
>CAZOLK010000527.1:0-2507 GCA_964580325.1 uncultured Verrucomicrobiota bacterium
TGGTTACTTTATTGAGCTTCTTCTTCGGCGGGTGCGCTCAGATCGAGCCAATCCGGCGGTGTGTCGCTGATCACCTCGGTCTCCGGCGGTATGGGCGGTTCTATGGTCATGGGCGTGAGTTGACGCAGGTTCGCGTCTGCCCCGCGCACCGTTACCACGCCATTGTCATCAATGGCCGTGGCTTCGATCAGGGCGCTGCCCTGGTCGTCGGTCAGTTCCTGGGGTACGCCCAGGTTGGGCCACAGCACGGCGCTGATCGAGCCGTCCGCACGTTGGATCCAGCCCACGGCATCGCCGCGGTTGTTGATCGCGTTGGCCCGGCCCGGGCACGACACGTTCCAACCCGGCAGTTCGTGGATCCGACCGTTGCGGTAGATGAACGGTTTCTCGCCTGTTGCCGCGTCCTGCATGGCGCCCACCACGTCGCCGGCGTTGTTGACGCCCAGGCCAAAGCTCCAGCCCGGGGCTGGAATGGCGGCCACGTTTTCACCGTCATAGAGGAACGCTGCCAGCGAACCGTCAGCCCGCGCTGACGCGCCCACGGTCCAGGCGATTTCGTTCAGACCAAAGGCGAAATTGCACGCGCCGCCCAAGGTCGGGATCAGCGTGTAGTCACCTTGCGGGTCGCCCACGAACGCACGCGGCGCCTGTTCCACCATCAGATAGCCCACGGCTAGCCCCTGGCTGTTACGCGCATGAACCACCATGCCGGCGCCGCTGGCTGCTTGTCCTTCCGCGTCAGCCAGCGCGGACTCATAAAGCGCCGCGGCCGGTTGGGTTTCGCGGATGTGCAGGTTGTTGTCGTAGAGGTTCAGGTCAAACGCGCCGCTCGGCCGGCAGGTCAGCAGCAGGCGTTGCCCGTTGTTGACCGCAACCTCGCGGATGTCCAGCGGGATGGTTATGTTTTTGGCATTGGACGTGACGCTGACCGATCGGGTGAAGATTTCGTCCCAGCCCCAGATACGCACCAGCGCAACTTCGATGTGGCCCTGCTTGTTCTCGCCCCAATGAAGCCGGATCGAGCCGGTGATGTCGACTTTGGTCTGTCCGCCGATACGGTTGAACCAGCTCATGGCCGGTACTTCGGCGCTTTGTTCGCGGTCGCGCCATTTAAGGTAACCCTTGAACACGGCCGGGGTGATGTTGTCGCCCGCGCCCCAATGCTCAGGTCCCTGGCTGTACCAGACCGGGTCCCAGACCAGCAGCTTGCGGCTGCCCTTGTACCAAGGCGAAGCGGTCGGGTTCAGCCGCTCGTTGCGCCAGACTTCTTCGTTACCGTAAATATCCGGTGACGGGTTGCCGTCGGTCTCGTCTTCGACCGTGCCCGGAGTCCAGTCGCGTTTGCGGTTCCAGGCAAAGAACGTTTCGCGAATGACCAGCGTGCCGCGCGTCTGGTCGCCCAGCGTATAAGCCTCGTTAGCATTGACGCGTACATACATTTCTTCATCGCCCTCGACCAGGTCGTCGGGAAGCGCGACCACATTGATCCAGATCTTGGTCTTGTTCGCCGGGATGGTGACGGTCCTGGCGATCTGCTTATAATCCGTAGCGTTGCGTGCCAGGCCCCAGATGCCCAACTGTACATCCAGCGGCTGGGTTGTCGTGCCCGTGCGTTCGATGCGGAAGCTGCCGCGGTTTTGGGGATCCGCTTCGTTGATGTCGCTGTCGAGTACGACCAGCGAGACCACGTTATCGGTTTGCGGTTGCAGCACCGTGACCGTGATTGGCGCCGACATCGTACTCAGCCCCTGGTCGTCCCAGGCCTTGGCCTTGAACGTATAGGTTCCAGCAGCGAGTACGCCCTGCCACGATTTGTAGGGTGTGGCGCGGTCGGTAAAGATCAGCGTGTTGTTACGGAAGAACTCGACACGATCCACGGCGCTGTCGTCCGAGGCATCGGCCTGAACGCTGAAGCCCTGGGACGGCTTGATGTTGGCGCCAGTGGCCGGAGAGGTGATGGCCACGACCGGGGCCTGGTTGCCGGAAGCGGGTTCGACCGCAATCTGCTTCGTGGCCGAAGCGTTGATCGAGCCGTCGCTGACGGTCAGGCGCGCAGTGAACGTGCCGGCCCGGGTATAGGTATGGTTCGCGATCTGTCCGGAACCGGTCGTGCCGTCGCCGAAGTTCCAGGCATAGGTCAAGGGGTCACCGTCCACGTCGCTGGACGTGCCGGCATTAAAGGCCACAGCAAGCGGCGCCTGGCCGTTTTGAGGTGAAGCGCTGAACCGGGCGATAGGACGATCGTTCACGGGCGTCACGTTGATCGATACGGTGGCCGCGGCCGAATTGGCCTGTCCGTCGCGCACGCGATAGGTGAAGGTATCGGCGCCGTTGTAGTTGGCGTTGGGCGTATAGGTCAAGGCAGGCGCGGTTCCGCTCAGCGAACCGTGGGAAGGCTGGGTCAGCACATGGAAGGTCAGCGTGTCGCCGTCCGGGTCGCTGCCGCTGAGGGTGATGGACTTGGCCGTGTCTTCGGCCATGGTCACGTTCTTGTTGTGCGCAGTGGG
>CAZOLK010000528.1:0-2495 GCA_964580325.1 uncultured Verrucomicrobiota bacterium
CCGGCGAGGACGGAGAGCCCGAGCACGGTCCACGCGCCGGCCCACGTGCGGTGCAGTACCTGGTGCTGGGCGCCAAGGCGCGCGCCGTGCTGCGAGGCAGCTACCTGGTCCAGACCGACGATGTCGACGAGGTGGCCCAACCTGTGCTGGCCCATCGTATTCTGACCAATTTCCATGCCGAATCCGAAGGTGTCACCAGCTTGGAAATCATCCGCCGCATGCTCGAAGAGAGCAGGAAAGACTGACGCGGCATGGCTGTTTTATCTGACAGGGAATTCCTCGATTCCGCAGTACTGGCCCGGTTGTCGCGGCTTCAGATCTGCGCCCGTGTGCCCATGCTGGGCAGCGTAACCGGCATGCATAAAAGCGCCACGCGCGGTTCCAGCGTCGAGTTTGCCGAATACCGCAAGTATATGCCCGGTGACGATATCCGCCACGTCGACTGGCGCGTGTTTGCCCGTACGGACCGATTTTATATGAAGGAGTTCGAGGCTGACACCAACTTGCGCTGCATCATCATCCTGGATACCAGCGCGTCCATGGGTTTTCAGGCAAAACACGGCAGTAAACTGGATTATGCCCGGCGCATGGCCGCGACCCTGGCCTACCTGCTGGTGCACCAGGGTGATGCCGTGGGGTTGCTCTGCTTCGCGGACAAGGCTGTTCAGGATATCCCGCCACGCCATACGCCTTCGCATCTCAAGACCATCTTCGATACCCTGGCCGCGGTCAGACCGCGTGACGCGACCAGGATCGTCGATATTCTGCACAACGTGGCCGAGAAAATCAGACGGCGTGCGTTGGTGCTGATCTTTTCCGATTTTTTCACCGAGGTCGCCCCGTTGTTGGACAGTTTCCAGCACATGAATTACCGCAACCATGACGTGGCCATTTTCCACCTGCTCGACCGGCAGGAAATCGAGTTGGATTTTGACCGGCCGATCCGGTTTGTGGACATGGAAAGCCCTTACGCCATGATCACGGATCCCTCAGTGATTCGCAGCGGTTACCGTGAGGAGCTGCACCGCTACCTGGACAGTATTCAGCGCGGTTGCCGCGAATTCCACATCGATTATCAGCGCGTCTTTATGGATGTGTTGTATGAGAAGAGTCTGGCCTCGTTTTTGCTGCAGCGGATCAATGCCGCGAGTGCTGGCCGACGACGGAGGAGATGAGGTATGGGCCTGCAATTCATGCAACCCGAGCTGTTTTACTGGGGGCTGCTGGTCGCGGCGCTGCCCATCCTGATCCATCTGCTCAACCGCCTGCGCTACCGCTCGGTGAAATGGGCGGCGGTCATGTTCCTGGTGGCTGCGACACGCAGTTCCACGCGCCGGGCGCGGTTGCGCCATTTCCTGATCCTGCTGCTGCGCACGCTGGCGATCCTGTTTTTCGTTTTCGTTCTCGGCCGTCCCGTGGTGGGCGGTTGGCTCGGCGCCCTGGCCTCGGGTGAACCGGAAACGATTCTGATCTTGCTGGACCGCTCCAGCAGCATGGAGACCGTGGATCCGCGCAGTCAGTTGAGTAAGCGCATGCGCGCCCTGGAGCTTTTTGCCGAAAGCGCGCGCGTCGATCGCAATGCCAGTCGCTATGTGCTGATCGAGAACGTGTTCCTCAAACCGCGCGAAATCGCTTCGCCCGCACACCTGGACAAATTGAACTGGACCGCGGCCAGCGATACGGCTGCCGACACCCCGGCCCTGTTGCGTGCGGCCGTCGACTATATCCTTGATAAAAAACCGGGGAAAACCGAGATCTGGCTGGTTTCCGATTTGCAGGAGAGCAACTGGCGGCCCGACACGCGCGAGTGGGAAGCGTTACGCGCGCAATTGACGTCGCTGGCTGAGCAGGTCAATCTCTACATCCTGGCCCTGGACCAAGGCTATGGCGGCAACCGGGCCGTCAACCTGAGCGAGGTGCGGCGCACGGACTTTGGCGAAAAACCGGTGCTCGAGGTTAGCGTGGAGCTGCATCGCCAGGGCCGCGACAGCGAGACGCTGCCTGTGGTCGCCATCCTGAACGGTCGGCGCATTACCGATGAAGTGAAGCTGCAGACCCAGGTCTTCCGCTATACGACGCGCTTTACCCTCGAGCGCGACGAGGAGCAGAGCGGCTGGGGCCGGATCGAAATCCCGGCCGATGAAAACCAGCGCGATAATGCTTGTTTTTTTGTTTACGACAAGTTGCCGCCGCTCGAAGCCGTGGTGGTGTCGGCTGACGAAGGGACCGCACGCTTCCTTTCGTTGGCCGTGGCGCCGGCGCCCGATCTGTTGCATCAGTCGTGCCGTGTGGTCAACCCGGCCGGATTGACGGATGCCGCCGTGCTGGGTGAAGACAATTTGGCGCTGGTGGTCTGGCAGGCCGGCACGCCGTCGGCCGCGACAGCCGCGGCGCTGAGCAACTACGTGGCTCGGGCCGGCGTGGTCGC
Source organism: uncultured Verrucomicrobiota bacterium (assembly GCA_964580325.1). Classification (GTDB taxonomy): domain Bacteria; phylum Verrucomicrobiota; class Kiritimatiellia; order CAYTQP01; family CAZOLK01; genus CAZOLK01. The sequence goes on from CAZOLK010000528.1 coordinate 2,429, forward strand.
GCTCTTTCCGCCGCGCAACGACAAGGCCGTGGCGCTGTTCGATGTGCGCTGGCGCGACGCCGAGACC
>CAZOLK010000529.1:0-2483 GCA_964580325.1 uncultured Verrucomicrobiota bacterium
GGCGCGCGGCGAACCGGTGCTGGAATTCGGACTGCGCCGTGCCCAGGGCGTGGACGGCGCCATCGCGGCCAGCCGCGCCGCCTACATCGGCGGATGCGGCGCTACCTCCAATGTGCTGGCCGGCAAGATGTTCGATATCCCGGTCAAAGGCACCCACGCCCATAGCTGGGTCATGTCCTTTGACAGCGAACTGGAATCGTTCCAGGCCTATGCCCAGGTCATGCCCAACAACTGCATTTTCCTGGTCGATACCTATGACACACTCGAAGGCACGCGCCATGCGGTCGAGGTGGGGCGCTGGCTGCGCGAGCAGGGCCACGAGCTGATCGGGATCCGGCTGGATTCAGGCGACCTGGCCTACCTCAGCATCGAAGCGCGCAAAATCCTGGATCAAGGAGGTTTTCCCAAGGCGCGCATTTTTGCCAGCAACGACCTGGACGAACATGTGATCGCCAGTTTGAAAGAACAGGACGCGCGGATCACGGTCTGGGGCGTGGGCACCAAACTGGCCACAGCCTATGACCAGCCGGCCATGGGCGGCGTATACAAGCTGGCTGCCATCCGCCAGCCGGGCCGCGAATGGGAACACAAGATCAAGCTTTCCGAGCAGCCGATCAAGATTTCCAATCCCGGCAAACTCCAGGTGCGCCGGTTTAAAAACAATGACGAGTTTAGCGGCGACATGATCTACGACGAACTGAGCGGCATTGCGGATGAACGGCTGATCGCGGACCCTCATGCCATATCGCGGCGCAAACGCATGCCCGTCGACGTGGATGCAGAAGATATTCTACAACCGTTGTTCCGCCAGGGACAGCGAGTGTACGAACAGCCCAGCATCCACGACACACGCCAATATGTGCAAGATCAACTGGCCTGCGTCCACCGCGGCGTCAAGCGCTTCCTCAATCCACACGAATACCCGGTTGGTCTGGAAAAAGGGCTGCTCGAACTGCGTAACGAACTGATAAAGCATCCAAATCCATCGTCAAGCTGCAATACGTCATCCAAAATAATTTGATACAGCCGCTTTCAATCTGAAAATATGCCAATATTAATTTCAGTATTTAATATATAGCTATTAGTTTTTTTAGTTTTAAACTTGTACCGATCTTCCGGGCAAGGTACGCTAGTGGCGTTAGATGTCAATATTGTATGATTGGCATAGAATTAAAATATGATCAGGAGAAGGTAATACATGAGTCTATCGAGACGTACATTTCTGGCCGCATCGGGTATGGTGGCGGCTGGCGCGGCGGCAACACAAGTTTACGCGGCGGAATCAACCCAGCAGCAGACCATCATCGTGGGCGCCTGCGGGATTTCCTGTTCCATGTGTTCCGCCATGGCCAAAGGAACCTGCAAAGGATGCGGCAAGGGTACGGATAAGAACGCCGCTGCATCCAAATGCGCCATCCGTCAATGCGCTGCCATGAAAAAGCTCGACTACTGCTGCAAATGCCCTGGGTTCACCAAGTGTGACAAATTGAAAAAGGCGTTTGCGGAAGATCATCAGAAGAAGATCGCGACAAAGAACGAAAAGTAAAAGAGCGAAAAAAAGCCGGGGCAGCAGCGCCCCGGCAAGCCGTTTGATGTCAGGCCTGTTAAGGGCGTGCCCAAAAATAACTTCACCGTTGGCAATTCATCCCATCCAGCTTCGTTGCGAATATTTCCTGCAAATTCGCGCCTTGCCGGTTGGGGGACTTACCTCCGCAAATGGCGAACTAACTTATTTATGCACACGCCCTAACACACGCCCTAAAACCAGGTTAGAACCCCGCATTTTGTGCTTGCGAAAGCCCCGCGTTGAATTATAGTGCAGGACATACACTTGACCAAAGTGCCCCGGTAGCTCAGTTGGACAGAGCGGCGGATTCCTAATCCGCAGGTCGAAGGTTCGAACCCTTTCCGGGGTACCAGACCTCACCCAGTCTACCAAAGGAAAAGCCGAACTATCCTGACATCAATGGGCATATGACCGGGCGTCACTAGCGATCGATGACCAATTCAGCCGGCGCCATCAGGCCGTAGGGCAAGCCGACATAGTCGTCGGTCCACTCGTCGCCTTCGGTAGTGAACTGGGCCGGACCAGTCCAGCGCGGAAAGAGCTGGGTCAGGTGCAGCGGTCCGAGCAGGTTGCGCCGACTGCCCATGACTTCGATCTCGAGCAGGTTTTCGCCATCCTGAACCAGATCGGTGACGTCCACTCGATAAGGAGGCCACCCAAGCACACCCGCGTCACTGCCGTTGACGCTGACGCGCAGGAACACACCCTTCCAGTTCGGCACCTGAACGAACAGACGCCCGTCTTGCGCCGGCTTGTCAAAGCGCATGGCATAGGTGACGCCGCCCGTGTAACAGGCCAGCCCCTGGTCGCGCCAGTCGCCGGGCCGCAGTTCCGCGGGCGCCGGACCCAGCACCGGGGTTAAACCGTCCCAGCGAAAGCCAAATTCACCGGTGAATTTGGCTTTCGCTGGGACGGT
>CAZOLK010000530.1:0-2479 GCA_964580325.1 uncultured Verrucomicrobiota bacterium
AGGGCCGCATGGACGCGGTCGTGCAGGCGCCCCGCCCCGGCCGCTACCTGCTGGTGCTGACCGCACGCGGCGCCCGGGTCGGCGATACCTGGCCGACCATATCCCTGTTCACGAACGGACGTCTGCTGGCGCACCAGCAAGTGCAATCCTATCTCTGGCGCACCTATACCTACCAGACAGTCTGGACCCAGGGACTGCACACAGTTTCGATCGTTTTTGCCAACCCAGGAAAAGTCGACAACCAGCCGCGCAAGCTGTCCCTGGCTTCACTCACCGTAATCTCGCCATCAGGCGTGGACCGCATTCAGCCGCTTTCCGCCACTGAACTGGCAGCCCTACGCAAGCCCGACAAACCCGTCCCGCCCAACGAACCTTATGCTCTGACCAGGGCACGGGCAAGCGTCAAGAAACTGCGCCGCGGGCAACTGACCGTACGCGTGATCGACGCGCAAAACAATCCGCTGACCGGGCATAAGGTGGAGGCGACCCAGCTTTCGCACGCCTTCCAGTTCGGCGTCGTGTTGCGGCCGGCCATTTTTCAGGGCGGCTACGACCGCCAGATCACCAGCCGCTACTTGGCCCTGATCAAGCGCTACTTCAATCACGCCGCCACTGGCGATGCCTTTTACTGGTCAGCCATGGAAAAACGCGCCGATCAAATCGATTACCGCACCATGGACAAAATGTCGTCCTGGTGCAGCCACCACGGTCTGCCCTTGCGCGGCCAGTACCTGTTTGACGGCAAGCGCGCCTTTTACCCGACCTGGCTGCACGAAATGGGCGAGCAGGAACTCTGGCAAAGCGTCGTGTTTCGCACGCGCGACCTGATCAGCCGCTACCGCGGTCGGATCGACGAGTTCGATGTCTATAGCCGGATGCTGCAAGCCGATTACCTCAATGACCGGCTTGGCTCCAAAATCCGCACCACGGTCATCAACGAAGCGCGAGCCGCCAACCCCGACGCCCTGCTCTATCTCGATGAAGACGGCATCCTGACCGGCGAACGGTTGAACGCCTATGCCGACCTGATCCGCCGTTTTACTGACGAGGGACGACCGATCAAAGGACTCGGCGTGCAAGGCCACTTCAAAGCGGTCGTCGATCCTGACACAATCCAGCAAGCCCTGGACACCCTGGCGGCCTTCCGCCTACCCATCAAAATCACCGACTATTACTGCGAAACAGACGACGCCGAACAGCGCGCCCGCAACCTGGAAATGCTCTATACACTGGCGTTTGCGCATCCCGCGGTATCCGGCATCACCATGCACGATTGCTGGAGCAGCAGCAGACATCCCGGCCGTTCAGCCCTGGTCAACGACAATTTTGACCGTCGCCCCGAACTGGACGCCTTCGAAAACCTGGTTGAACATGCCTGGCGTACGCACGAGTCGGGCAAGACGAACAGGCGCGGCGTTTACTCGTGCAAGGCTTTTTTCGGCAACTATCGCGTGCGGGTCTTTGACGCACGCGGAACGCACAAAGATTTTTCGATTCACATGAACCGGCAATCCGTGATACAGGAATTGCGAATGCCTTGAAAGGAATGGCGAATATGATCAGTCAATGGCCTACAGCTTATAACGTCGATGTCCTGGTCGCCGGTGGTTCCACTGGCGGCGTAGCCGCTGCACTGGCCGCCAAAAAGACGGGCGCCTCGGTTTTCCTGGCTGCGCCGCGGACCTATCTCGGCGACGACATCTGCGCCACGCTGCGCTTGTGGCTCGAAAACGACGAAGAACCGCGCCATACGCTGGCCCGCGCCATCTATGGCCAAGACCGTATGGCCGCGCCCTTGCATGTGAAACAGGTTCTGGACAAAGCCCTGCTCGAAGCTGAGATCCCTTTTCTCTTCGGCTGCCTGATCGGCGATCTGCTCGTTGACGGCGACGGTCATCCTTGCGGCGCCATGATGGTCAACCGCGCCGGCGTCCAGGTAGTGCTGGCCAAGTATATCCTGGATGCCACGGACCGCGCCTGGCTCGTGCGCATGGCAAACGCAACCCAGCAACCCTGGCCCATCAACGAACGCGTGACCTTCCGGCGCGTGGTCCTCGGCGGAAAACCGACCATGGGAGCTTATTTCACACACCGTATCATTGACGTGCCGTTGCCCGAAACCAGCGATGCCGGCTGGTCATGGAGTGCGTTCCGTAACCGGATCTACGAATACACCCTCCGGCTGGACGTGCCCAAAGGGACCTATCCTGCCCTGGCCCAGGCGGAACAGGCAGCGCGTGATATGACCTGGGACAACGACCAGATGCGCGGCGCCGAGTGCATGAGCCTGGTTTGCCCGGACGTGATCGTCTCGCGCGATCCGGCCGGGTCCTGGCCTCCGCAAGGCGATTTGACGCCAGGTCCGTTCCTGCCGGCCGGGATCGAATTCCTGGCCCACATCAGTACCGCCGCCGACATGACCGGCGCTGACGCAGCCCGTTTACTGCGGCCGTGTATGTTGATGGAGGCAGGCGCCTGC
>CAZOLK010000531.1:0-2473 GCA_964580325.1 uncultured Verrucomicrobiota bacterium
CTGGCGGACAAATTGCGTTACAAGCAGCACAAGCGGCTGGCTCAATGCGAGCAGCGCGGATGGCGCGTGCTGCAGCTATTAGCCGAGGGTGTTTTACAGAGGATGTTTATGTACTTACAGATAAAGGCTTGATACGAATTTCGGAAATTGAGATTGGTGACGTTGTGTTTGCACAGAATAGCTCAATGGGATCAAATAACTATTCGAGGCCACTTCTTTCCTACGTTGAAGGTGAAAAGAGGTTGCCTGTAGTTTGTCAGGAACTGCTACATGAAGCGAATCGAATTTACGACAAGAATAACTCGCGATTTCCAGAACCCACAGATGTTGTTCGCTTTATTGGCAAAGACAACAAGTATCTGCGCCATGACCGCATGGGGACGATACAAGCCAAGGATCGTTTCTTCTATCAAGGCCGTCTCTACGAAGCCATCGAAGACAAAGAAAGCCCCACCGGCTTATCCCTGCGCAAAACCGACATCGTCATCAGTCGTGTTGCCAACACTTTCAAACGGCAAACCGACACGCTGATCGACTTGACCATCGTCGATGAATCCGGCAAAGAAAGCTTCATCAGCGGCACGCCTGAACACCCCTTCTTTGTTCCATCGGTTGGCGATTACGTCGCCATGGGCAAACTCAAGCCTGACACCATCCTGAAAACCGACGACGGCTCCCTCGCCACCGTCAAGAGCAGCGAAACCCGTAAAGGCGATTTCACTGTCTACAACTTCGAAGTCGAAGGTACACACAATTACTACGTCTCATCCGCCGCCGGCGGACCGATGGTCCATGTGCATAATCAATGTAAAATACCACTTAGCGAAGCCAAGAAACTTATGAAAAAATGGGATAAAGCAAGTTTTGATAGTGTTGCTGACAATATAAGAAAGCATGTCAGTAAACATGGCAACGATATGGATGTTTGGAAATACATGAGAAAAGCAGCTAATTTTAATAAAAAAGGCGCTACTAAAAAGATACTTGATAATGGGGCAATTAGATGGATAAGAAAATCTGGTGAATTTTTGATTGAACGCAACGGAAAAATAGTAACATATGGGCCTTAAACAATCGATATCATATTATATTAGGTTACAACATGAATAAAAAAACTCAAAAATGTATTATCGAAAGTGTTTATGAACTAATTTGCCTTAAAGAGCGGTGTGGTGCATTCAAAAACGAAAGTAATGTGCTTAAGTTTGCAGAAAATCATAACGTTTTTTATTATATTGAAATATACTCGGGAGATATTGCAGGATGTTATAGTTGGATTGACCGTAAAGTCTCCAATGATAAATATGATGACCTGAATACGTACTTAGTGAAATCTTCTATTGCCGATAATCAAGAAATATTAATATGGCTCTCAGACAACTCGAAACATTATCCGAACTTTGCGGAATATATTCACTTAAATGAATATCTTAGATTAATGATGATTGATTATTTCTCGAATATGACGACTTCTAACAAAGAAAATGCAGCCGATAAAGCGGCTGATATTTAGTGTTAGGAGACCTGATAAAATGAGCCGAAAGACTCGCAAGATGAAACGTAAGAAAGCAACCGTGAACAAGACCGAAGTCGAGAGGCTGGAGCCTCGGGAAGAGGCCGGATTAGGGCCACGTCTTCTATGCGTATCGATAGCATATAATGCGTGATATGTTATACGAAGGTGCTCTGCCATGCGTCACTGGCAGCAACGCGAGAGAAACGCGACTGCAAAATCGACAATTTCATGACAGCAGGCCGCGAAAGTAAGGCAATCAACAGGAATTTTTAGAGGCAAGGGCACTGCTTGCCGTTGACGCTTTGGTGCAACGCTTATCAGAGGCGATTTTTGGTAAGGTTGTGGAACTGGGAAGAGGTTGACAGGTGAGCACGATCAGGGCCCTGCGCAGGTCGCGCAAGGTGTATAAGCCTTTCCGGTCGCCGCTTTTCATAAAGAAGCAGGGTTAGAGCAGGATTAGGGCCAAGCCATCATATCATACGGTCATTACATTCAACGGTTCGTTACATGACTTCCATCACCGATGACCTATGCCTATACTGGCGACAACCTGACCGCCATATACGACCACCATGCTCAGCGGCTAAAACGATGCAGAACTTCATCGGCTGGTCAGGCTCATGCCCGCGGCCCGATAAAGTTCTTTTTCGCGCATCCGGCTCAGCGGCTGAACCGATGCAGAACTTCATCGGTGGATCAGGCTCACGCCCGCGGCATGCCCAAGACCGTAACCGATGCCAACGGCAAGACCACCACCTTCCATTACGATGGACGGGGACAACTGGAGCGCATACATTACGGCGGCAACACCAATACCTGGATACGCTACGATCAGCATGGCCGCATGACCAACATGGCCAACCTGTACGTGACCAATGCCTTTTCATACAACATCGCCGGCGAAGTCACCAATACGGAAACCCATATCGACATCCCCGGCTTCGCCCATGTGGAGTA
>CAZOLK010000532.1:0-2471 GCA_964580325.1 uncultured Verrucomicrobiota bacterium
ACAGTGGTGACAAGTCGGCCGAACCATGGCTCGGCGCGTCGAAGAAAGCCGCCAAAGACGACCGTCATTTCGACCACCCTTCGGACGTCGTGGTGGATGCGCAGGGCCGCGTGTACGTTGCGGACAACCATAACGACCGTGTCCAGATCTTTTCGCCCGAGGGCAAGCTGCTCAAGCGTTTGCCGGTGAGCGGACCGGCCATCCTGCAACTCTCCAGTTATCTTCAAAACGGAGATCTTTACTGGATCGACTTTATGCCGACAACAAAGCTGGATCGGGAATTTGAGCGATGCAAGCAGGAACAACCGCGCCTGCACGTGATGAACCTGCTCCACGCCTGGCTGCCCAAACGCCTGGCAGAGCGGTTGATCCCGCCTGCGATCGGTGCAAAGAAGCTGGCTGAGACATCTCGCGGGGACCTGGGCAGGCTGACGGACAGTATCCACGCCCGCGAGATGACGTATCATCAGAACCTGGGCTATGACAAAGCCGAAGTCACCCTGGGCGGCGTGTCTACCGCGACGCTTTCATCCAAGAGCATGGCAGCGAAACAAGCGCCGGGCCTTTATTTTATTGGCGAAGTTGTAGATGTGACTGGTCAACTGGGAGGCTACAACCTGCAGTGGGCCTGGTCTTCGGGTTATGCGGCAGGCCAGGAAGCGTGATGCGCATGTGTTTGGCCCAAATGGGATCAACGATGACCGCACATCAGCAGTGCTCCACCTCGACCACGTTGTCGCGCGTGGGCCAGTGCACCGGATTATCCAGCGGCAGCGGCATTTCCGGTTTGAGTGCGGGATCGTCGGTTTCGCGCATCCATTTTTCCAGCCGGGCTGCCAGTTGCATCTGGACCTCCCTGTATTCGCCGCGTTCGGCCAGGTTGGTCTGTTCCCATGGGTCGTGGCGCAGGTCGTAGAGTTCCTCCCGCGGCCGTTGCTGGTCTTCTGACGGCTGGAAGCCTTCATCCTGATTAAACCCGGTTACTTCATGCTTATACCATGGCCGCTTGCGCACATCCGGCCGGCAATGCCTGACATAGGCAAAATCCCGCGTGCGCACAATGCGCTGAGGATCGTATTTGTCGACGAACTTTCCGGTATCGCTCCAGGCGCGTTCGCCATGGAAGTTGCGCTCGATAAAGACCTGTTCGCGGGGCTGGTAGGTTTGGTCGGCGATCAGGGGCCATAACGAGCGACCGTTGATGCCCTGGGGCACGGGTCGGCCGGCTGCTTCCAGGATCGTTGGCAGGAAATCGATGTTGGGCGTCAGGCAATCCACCTGGTAACCGGTGCGATAGCCTTTGGGCGGGCGGACCAGCAGCGCGATCTCGACGCCCGGTTCATAGACATGTCCCTTACCGCGCAAACAGCCCGTACCGTGATCGGTGGTGTAGATGCACAAGGTGTCGTCGCGCAACTGTAATTCGTCCAAGGTTGCCATGAGCCGACCGAAATGGTGGTCCACGTATTGCAGCGATGCATAGAAATGGGCCCAACGCGTGCGAGTCTCAGCGCACTCCGGCTCCGTGGGCGGCACCCAGGACAGGTCCGGTTCGACGGGTCCGCCGTGACGTTCGGTCGCCACACCGCGCAAGTGGCTGGCATGGGTTTCGTTAGTGGCCAGGTTGAGATAAAACGGCTTTGCGTTGTCACGCTCGCGCAGGTATTCGATGGCGCAGTCGACCACGTTCCGGGCGTCGCAACTCCAATAGCGTTCATTACCCGGTTCGCCGTCGATCTGATAACGCATTTCGCCGTAGAGTCTTTCGTGACAGAAGCCGATGTGCACGGTTTCATAGCCAGCGTCGTTGAGGTAATCAACCGTGGTCTGCTCTTTCAGCGGCAAGGTCCAACCCATGCCGCCCAAGCCCAGGGCGCCGGTGACATGGCTGTACTTGCCGGTCATGGCGCAATTGCGCGAAGGCCCGCAGCAGGGCGCCGAACAAAAGGCCTGGTTGAACTGCACGCCTTGGGCGGCAAACGCATCCAGGTGGGGTGAAAACGGGATCGGTCTTCCATAGGTTCCCAGAAAGCGTCCTGTGTCGTGGGTGATGAAATACAAGATATTCATGCTGTCAACTCCTCTCCTCTCTGCTCTGTTTTATGTTGTTCCGTTCTCTTCATACAGACCATGGTAAAGAGCGCGCAGTCAAAAACAAGGCGCATAATGACAACTTGACAGCTTATGCTTATAAGTCGAGGATGGTTCGGATGAAGGCCACCATGACAGACATTGCCCGTTGCGCGGGCGTATCGCAAGCTGCCGTGTCCATGGCGTTGAACGGCAAACCCGGCGTATCGCCGGCAACGCGACACACTATCTTACGGATCGCGGAAGAATTGAACTACCGGCCCGATCCGCAACTGGCCGCGCTGGTCGAACGGCGCTGGCGCAAGCGCACCCAACCGGATGGCGGCAATCGCCTGGCAGTACTGCTGGGCGAACAGAACACCAAGCTGGTCTGGCTGCCC
>CAZOLK010000533.1:0-2457 GCA_964580325.1 uncultured Verrucomicrobiota bacterium
CTTACAAAATCGAAGTTTTTTTTAATCGGTCCAGTTGCGAAAGACGGGCTAACCGCTGCAAACCAATCTCTCTCGGTGCTCTGCGCTATGGCCGTGTTTGGCCGCATCTGGCCGGAGTGAGGTCTGAGCAGAACAGCAGGCAAGCTCTGCAAGAAATTGGCAATGAGCGCGTTACGCGATGCCTGAACCGGCTGCCAGCCTCCGGGTCTTACGCTAGTCTTGGCCGGGTTTGGCCGGGTGTAGTGGTCTGTCCAAGCGGACGAAGACCGTAGCGGGACCGTCTCCCTCCCTGTTTAGGTAACCCGCTTCGACTAGTTCCTTTAGATCTCGACGGCCCTGCCGCTCACTCACCATATACTGCTCCTGATAGACGGGAAGCTTGATGCTGTCCCCAATTCCAAGATCCGAGAGCAGTTTTTTCTGGCGGCGATTCAGATTGCGTGCACCAACTTTCTGACCATAAGTAAACGTCAAGGCTACACCAGCATCATCCGATTTCCAAGACGGAGAAGGCAGTCCCGCTTCTTTGCACCACGCCACAATGTTCTGTGTGCCCCGACCCACTCGCTCCATGTATTCTCGCAGCCAGAAGACATGCACGATGTTTGGGTTATGTGGCATTGAAGGATGTTCTCGCTTCAGATAGCCGACGCGAATGCCGGGAGGCAATGCGCCCGCGTTCCAGATCACTAGTTTCTCGGGATAAAGATCTATGCTTACACTACCATGGAGAGCATCTGCTCAAGCATCTCGAACACAGGCCCCTCGAACACTCTGCTATCAATGAAGTCGCTTCCTTTGTGTGCTGCATATACGGTTACTCGTGATCGGATCTATCGCCGGTCGCACACCGAAAAGCACCTCTGCCGCGTTGGTGATGGCTCCTTGCCGAAACAACCCAAGATCCGCAAGTATGGTCTGCGGACGCCGTACGTCGGTGAACAGGAAGTTGCGCTTCTCCTGCCCAATCTTTGCCGTATCTCGAATCAACTCCGCTTGAAGTCGATCCATGCCTGCATCAGGAAGAATTAATTGTTGTTGGTTTCCGGTCGTCAGCGTCAGATTCCCGAAAGCGTTCCAATTTCTCGCCCATTCGGCGAAAAATTCAAACTGGCGGAGAGGGGGGGATTCGAACCCCCGGTACCCCTTATAGGAGTACAACGGATTAGCAATCCATCGCTTTAAACCGCTCAGCCACCTCTCCCGAGGTTCGGATCAACGTAATTTATAGCGTGTTGCCGGGTTTGACAAGTGTTATTCACAAAAAATAATGGCAGGGCCATAATTAATAAGCAGAAACCAGGCTTCATGTATGAGACACCCCTGACACATTCAAACCAATAATAGATAAGGAATATTGCAATATCGGCCACGCCCACGGCAAATTCGTGTTCATGCATTCGGACGGGCATATCCAGTCCGTCTATCCGGACCTGGTGGAAATCGGCGTGGAGGCACTCAACTCAAAGTTCCTGCCGACCACGCTGCGTGCGTGGGTGCACATGACCACATAATACAGGTGCAGCAGGGCGTTGGCGGCCTGGCCGGCGTCGGCGTTCAGGTCCCGGCGCAATGGGTCCAGGTGGTTTCGCAGTGTTACGGCCGGCTTGGCCGCCACGTGCAGTCCAAGTTGCTCGAAGCTGCCGATCAAGGCCTGGAGCTGCTCGTGCGGAACCGCCGCACGCAAACCGGTTTCTGCCAGGTTTTCCAGAAAATCACGCGCTTTGTCCAATGTGCGTTGAAGGGGAGCCACCGTCGCAATCATCGGTTCCGCGGCTGCGGAATCGGGTGCTGCCCGTAATCCTGGTTTGGGATCCAGGGTCAGGTTGATCTGCTCGACACCCTGGTACACGGTGACAGGCCGGATGACAAGCGCATCGTCGTCCAGGTCCAGTAGGCCCAGCAGGCAGGTCTCCGCGTCAGGCCGCAGGTTCTCCATGGCACGCAACGCGGTTTCGCCTTGACGCGCCCGGGTCATGACCAGGTTCACCGCGCGGTCGCGTCTGTCGCCGATCGTACGAACCAGGCGCTGGTTTATGGTGTCGTAACGGCATGGCCCCCAGGCGCTGGGCGCCGGCATGACCAACCGGTCCGTTTCGGCAACTGACCCAAGTCCACCGAATAGTGCGCCGGCATGGTCAGCTAGCGCACACCAATCATGGATCAGCGGGCCGACCTGGCGCGGCCGGCCGGGACCATGCAACACGACGCTGGAAGCCGACCGGTTGGAAAGACGGCCTTCGCTGTTGCGCCAGGCATGGTACAGGCTCAGATGCTGACGGCAACAGGTACGCGGGTCCGCGCCGCTGTGCCACGGGCCTTCGCCATGGTAGCGCTTGAGCGGATCAAAGCCGGCCGTATCGACAGGCCGCGCCGCGGTCCAGGTGTGCCAGGCTCCCTGGTCCACATTCCAAAAATAAAGGGTCAGGCCCTTGTAGCCGCCAGCCGCCTGCCAGC
>CAZOLK010000534.1:0-2456 GCA_964580325.1 uncultured Verrucomicrobiota bacterium
CCATGGTCGTGATGCGCGGGCCGTTTGGTCCAGGCATGACCATGCGGTTGTTGTGCCCCAGTTCATCGTAGCCCAGGGTCACGACAGGACCTTGGGCGGGCACGATGTTGGTGACGTAACCATCCGTGCCGTACCTGAACCGGATGCCGTTGCCATTGGCATTGGTGACAGCCTGGAGCAGACCGTCATCGGTGTAGTGGAAGGTGGTGTCGTACGAGGTCTGGGCCGAGGCGATCAGCTTGAATTTGCTGACCTGCGCGTTTTCGTATTCCGCTTCGACGCGATGGCCCATGGGATCGGTGATGGAGGTGGGCTTCTGGTACTCATCGTGCCAGGTCATATACCAGGTCGCGGTGGGTTGGGTGTTGTAGCCAAAGGCCATGGAGACGGGATTGTGGTTGTCGTCGAAACGGCGCTGCAGCGTGATGTATTCGCCGAGCGCGGTATCGCGCATGGTGGCGTTGGTCACGTTGATGTCGCTGTCGTATTGCAGGGCGGTGACGAGGTTGGTCAAGGTCGGGCCGACCTGATTGGTCAGGCGCATGGTGGAGGTGTTGAAGAAGTAGTCCAGCGCCTGGTCCTGATCGTTGCGGCGGTAGGTCGAGGCGCAGCCCAGAGTCTTCATCAGTGAGCAGCATGCAGAGGTAATTCATTCTGATTTCCGGCTATGAGGTGGACAAAAGCGGAACGCTCAATGCCAAGGGCGGCGATGGACTACGCGATCTCGATGGTGGCGGTCCATCGCGTTTCGTTCACACCTTGATGAGGACGCCTTGTGTTCACTTTTATCGCTTTAGGCGCGCTTTTACCTTATCAAATCCCTGTTGAAAATTGGTTTCTTCGGTAATGACATATAAACCACGCACCAGTTCGTGATCTGGAGATAACTGAACAATGCATTTGCGAATAAATACTCTCAATTCCTTCGGAATGGTCAATGTGGCTTCATAGGTGTTGCTTTTCAGGCATGAGTACCATGAGAGATCAATTTTGTCGTCCATGTCCCAGTAATGAAGCACAAGAGTTTCAAAATTGCTGCGGCAAAGATCGGCTATGGCATATTTCTGCCCCTTGATGCGACATGTCACTTGTCTTATTTTTGTTGTCGATTCATTTGCAAAAATAATAACATGCGACTGCCAGCAATACTTGTATATAACCGCGATCAACAAAATGCCAATGCCTAGAATGGCAAGTATGATAAGTATATTTATATATATATATTCACAAGAAGATTTAATAATTATATACAATTAGACAAATAGAAACGCCAAGCATTTACTTCATTGCCGTCCGGTAGCATATATTTTATCCTGAAAGCAATCGTTGGCCCAAGAAGATTACTCGCTTGAAAGGATACATTCAGCGGAAAAGATGCCTCCAATTCGTTGCTACACCTGATATTATCATTCCTTAGGACAACAAGTGGAGGACTGGCATTATCTTGACGCTCCATCCATGATTCATCAATATGAACACAACCTTGATGAGTTCTTGAATAACTTGATTTTAAAATATGCACCTCCCAGCATGCCCATAGATCAAGGGCTAACTGTATTCCAAAATGCCATTTCAGTTCTTTCAGGTCTTCTACATGATTCTCATCATATAGTTCGAATACATGCCTTTCATAATCGAGCGTAACGTCATTGCCTTTCATGTCAAACAACATTATGCCATTATTGTATAATGTTCTTAATAATAACCTACAGTATAATTCAACTTCATTCATATCGTTCACGCTGTTTATTATGTTTAAGGACGGCGTCTAGGATATCGATCATCAGGAACATCAAAACCTTTTTTTCTAAGCTCATCGGCATCTTTTTTAGGGATCCTATTAAAATTACCATCATGCACGGTGCCGTCTTCATTAATTGTCCATTTTTTTCCACTTTTATCATGTCCATGCGCATGCCTTTGAGTATTAGGAGGTACCCCCCTGTGAATATGATCAATACAATCATCCGCAACACTTTCACCAATGGCTTGAGCTGCTGAGAGCGCCGATGCATAAATAGCTGCGTCGTAGGCAACAGCACCAGATGTTCCTTGTATTATCCCTAAAGTTTCAGCTGTGCTTCTGCTAAATCCAGATTTCTCAGCTTCATATGTTGTCCGTGCGCCTGAGCGCAAAAAGTTATAATAAGGAGAAGCAAAAAAGCGAGTAACGGGATCTAACAGTTTTTGTGATGCATCTATTGCATCCAACTTGTCTTTCAATCTTTTTTCCGGAGAAAATCCTGATGAATCTAAAGAAATGACCGCATTGTTGTTGAAGGCAACGTATTGGTTTAAACCGCCGGAAATGCCGATTGGATCTTTGGACAGCCAGCGGCCTGTAGCAGGGTCGTACCACCTGGCCCTGAAGTTGGACAGCCCTGTGGTCCAGGAAACTTCGCGGCCTTGAAATAAATAGCGGTTGCCGATGGCAGATTCTTGGATTTGGGCGCCGT
>CAZOLK010000535.1:0-2455 GCA_964580325.1 uncultured Verrucomicrobiota bacterium
TAAACACTCTCTTCATTATCAGTTCTCCATGTTAAGCTAATCATTCAGGCAGAAAAATAATGGGCAGAAAAATAAATCCCTTTTCTTAACCACCGAAACCACCGATCCGCACCGAGATAAATTCCATTCACTGTCATAGTTCTATCGGTGTTCATCGGCATCATCGGTGGTTGAATTTTTCTCTTATCATTCTGCCATCCATCATTCCGCCTGAATATCTTCATCTTATTTCTCTCGTAGCGTAGCGAAGATCCCGATACATCGGGACGTCCCCTATTTTTCTGCCTGCATTCCGCATCTCGCATCACTTCTTCTTAATCCCCACGATCGGGCCGCCGGCTTCCCGGTAGTAACCCTTCCCTTTTTTCCTTTGTTCGTCATTCCAGCGTTTTAATTCATACACGGTCTCCATCCCCTTGTCGCCCTGCTCCGCCATGATGGCGTCGCATTGCGCGCGCAGGTCGGCCAGGATGTCCGCGTAGGCCGGATCGCCGACAACGTTGTTGACCTCGAACGAATCTTTTTCGATGTCGTACAGCTCCTCCGGCGCGCGCTTTCGGAACCATTCCACTTTTTTCGCGGCATCCGGTTCGGTTTCCGCCAAGGGAAGCCAGGACTTGGGATGACTCCAGTTCTTATAGAAGATATTCTTCGGATCGGAAGCCATGGCGCCGGTATTGAACGGCGAGGGGCCGCCTTTCTTTAATTTATCCGGCTCCAGATTGCGAATGTACTTGTATTTCTTGGTCCGCACCGCCCGCTGGTCGCCGAAACAGCCGTAGCCGAACGGATGGTTCTCGATATGCTCGCCTTTCAGCATGGGCACGAAACTCTTGCCGTCGACATTTGCCGGCGGCGTGCCGCCGGCCGCGTCGACCAGGGTCGGCAGGAAATCGATGTGCTGAATGATTTCATCGCATACCGTTCCCGGCTTCACCACGCCCGGCCAGCGAGCGATGACCGACAGCTTCATGCCGTTGTCGAATAGCGAGGCCTTGCCGAAAGGAAATTCCGCGCCCTGCTCGCTGGTCCAGAGCAACAGCGCATCCTCAAGACCCGTTTCCTCCAGCATCTGCATGCATTCGCCGACATCGCGGTCCAAGGCTTGCACATCGCCATAATACAATAGCAGGGTATTTCGGGTTTCGGGGGTGTCCACCAGGTGTCCGGGCACTTGAATATCGTCCGCCGTCATGCCTTTGGCTTCCTTCTTCCAGGGCGAATGCGGCGCGCGACTGGCGACGACCAGACAAAACGGCTGGTCCGGGTCGCGCTGAACGAATGCGCGCACCTCGCTGTTACTGTAACCGCCCGCCGCCGGAATCTGTTCGAACGGATACGCCTCCGTGGGCCCCGCGTCGACTTTTCCCGTGATCGCCACGCGATAGCCCAGATCCTTCAGGCAGGTCGGCAGGGTCTTGACACCCTCGTGCACATAGTGGCTCGGATGGTTGAAATACGAATGACTGTTGACCGGATACATGCCGCTGTAGAGCTGTGCGCGCGTCGGTCCACACACCGGGCTGGCGGTATAGGCGTTGGTGAAGCGCATGCCCTGCGACGCCAATTGGTCGAGGTGGGGGGTCTTGACGTTCGGACTGCCGTAACAGCCGACATCCCGCCAACCGAGATCGTCACTGACGAAGAGGACCATGTTGGGAAGGGAGCTTGAAGGATGAGGGGCTGAAACCTGAGAAGACTCCTGCCCGCTGGCCCACCAAGGCGACAGCGCCATCCCCGCCGCCGCTGTTGCCGTTTTTAAAAACTCACGCCGTTGCAGGGTGCGCCCGCGATATAATGTAGGTCTAGAGCGTGTGCCTTCGGCTTTGTGTTTAACGATTTCTTGATTCATCATTGCCCTCCTTTGCAGGCTGGTTGGTTGACTGTAAACTGGTTTGCTAGGATGTATATGACTGGCTCTCTATACTGGAATCTCAAGATATTGCCATGAAATGCATCTTGTGAGGCTAGAAAAGCAAATCGATTTCTCTTCGCTATAGACTTATACGGTCCATCACGAACTTTGTGACAAGTCTTTTTCAATCTGGTCAGAGGCTTCACCCTTAGGGTCGATTCGCAAGCGTATCTACCTACCCCCCTGGCTTTGTCGGGGTTCATCTGAATTTGCTCTGCAGATTCAGATGTGGCCGGATCGGCTACACCGATTGTATCCGCTAGGCCAACACTCGGCGCCAGCCTCATCGCATGCGATGGGGTCCGAATAGGGCAGATAACTGTTCTGGCCCAAGGGGCCTTTGAGGATGCGTTGCGCTTGCTCAAGGGCGGCGGTCGAAACGGCGGCGTTCTCCTGGGCATAGGTGGCGGTTGTGGCCAACACCAAGGCCAGGCCGATGACACTTGCTGGTGGTTTCTCCTGTTAATAATCATTTCATTTTCCCACCAAAACAGCGCACCGTGCCGTCCGCCAGGCTGAGATATAAGCAACCGTTGGCGG
>CAZOLK010000536.1:0-2448 GCA_964580325.1 uncultured Verrucomicrobiota bacterium
CGGCCCGGTCAAAGATGCGTTTCTCGAACCAGCAATTACTGGGCACATCCGCCATGCATAGCGTCACGGCCGGGTGCAATGCAGCCGCCAGCAGCGCGGCGGCGCCGCCCTGACTGCCGCCATTGACGCAGATACGCGCATTGTCGATTTCCGCGAGAGCCAATGCGATTTCCACGGTACGCAGCGTATCGGTCAGCACATGGTAAAGGTAGCAATCGGTCGGCGCGTCAATGCCCATATTGAACCAGGAGGGCGAACTGGAACCGGTAAAACCGGTGTTGGAGCCGGTCAACCCACTCTGCATGCGGAAATCGTGGGCGATCACCGCAGCGCCCATGGACGTCCATTGCGTAAAGGCCGCCGGCGTGCCGCGCGAACCGCCGGCGCCGTGATAGCAAAGCACCGCGGGTACGGGACCCTGGGCAGCTTCGGGCGGCAGGATAATCCAGGCGTGAATGCGCGTGCCGTCCAATCCGGCGAACGTCATGTCGCGCACGTCCAGTTTGCGTATCGGATAATCGACGGCCATCTGCCGCACCTCCAGCGGCGTGGCGCGAACCAGGTTCATAGTCTTGGTCCAGAATGCATCAAAATCAGGGCGTCGGGTTGGCGCTGCATCAAGATTTTCCAAATGTGCGATTTTCTCGTCGATTAGTTGCATGGTCTATATTCTCCGGATTTATGAATAAAAAAAACTTTAACCATCCACGCCGGTCCAGTCCAGCTATATTCGTTAACGATTGCGCTTGTCTTTGCCGTATCGATTCGCCTAAGTTGTTTTTTATTGTTTCTTTCAACTTGAGGAGAAAGCAATGAAAAAAAAAGAGACCATGAACGTTATCCTGATCATGTCCGATTCCTTTCGCCATGACTTTGTCGGCAGCGCCGGCTATCCGTGTATGAAAACGCCAGGTCTAGACCGTTTCGCCAAAAAGGCGATGATGTTCAAGAACTCGTTTTGCGGTTCGTTCCCTACCATCCCCAACCGCACCGATCTGCACTGCGGCTACTGGACGTTTTTGCGCCGGCCCTGGCAACCGCTGACCAGCGACGACTACACGCTGGCCCAGCACTTGGCCGTCAATGGTTACAAGACACAGATGATTTTCGACGCCTCGCACCTCGGTCGCGCCGGGTTCCACGACCGCTTCCATGCCTGGAAATGGAACCGCGGCCAGGAAAGCGATCCCGTCGAGTTGCTGGATCCGGATCGCCAATATGTACTGCACCCCACCAAACACATTGCCTACGACGCCAACTACAACAACTGGAACCGGCACATCGCCAACTGTCAGTTCCGCCGCTTCGAGGAAGAATACCTGGCGCCGACCACTTTCATCCAGGCCGAACGCTGGCTGGAATACAACTACGACCATGACCCGTTCTTCCTCTATATCGACACATTCGATCCCCACGAGCCCTGGGATCCGCCATGGTGGTATGTCGAGATGTACGATCCGAACTATGACGGCGAACCTGTGATCTACCATCCCTACTACATGTTCACCGACCCGCTCAAGGAAAGCCAGGTGCGCCACGCCAATGCGCGTTACCGCGCCGAAGCCACCATGATCGACCGCTGGCTGGGCCGTTTCCTTCAGAAAGCCGAAGACATGGGCCTATTCGACAACACCATAATCGTCTTTCTCTCCGACCACGGCTTCCTGGCCGGCGAACACGGCCGCTTCGGCAAATCCAACCGCGACTGGAAAAAGTTTGTCGACCAGGATCCACGCTACAAAGCGTCCTGGCCCTATTTCCGCGAAGTGCGCGGCAACGTGCTGCTTGTTCATACGCCGGGCATGGAGGGAACCCAATCCGAAGCGCTGGTGCATGCCATCGATCTTTTCCCCACCATCTGCGACGTGGTCGGCATTGACAAACCGGATACGCTGGAAGGTCGCTCCCTGGCCGGACTGCTGGCTGGCGAAACGCAGACGCACCGCGACATCGCCGTAACCACCCAGGCCCTGACCGACAACCTGGAAGACCTGAGCCGCAACGTCACCGTCTCCGATGGCGACTGGTGCCTACACTACACCGGACTCGAAAACCAGACCATGCTCTATGACATGAAGAACGATCCGGGCGAAACCACCAATGTCTGGTCGCAACATCCGGACCGGGCCAAAGCGCTGCAGCAGGCATTCATCAGCGAATTCGAGCCGCTGGCCGCGGATAAAAGCCTGTTCGACACCTTCCGCGACATGAAGTAGAACTGCCGGCAGCAGAGCGTCCCGTCCCTGAACAAGCGTTCATAGCTCCGAATTCGTATCCGCTATTTCCAATTCCAAATATTCGGCGCCACCTCGTTTTTGCGAGCAATGAACGCCTTGGCTTCGGCCATATTCACCAACGTTTCGCGGTTTTTGAGATCCAGGATACGCACATCACCTGGTCCTGGGCAAATAGGGCGTGAGCATGGCCAACGTCGTGATCTGGATCCCG
>CAZOLK010000537.1:0-2447 GCA_964580325.1 uncultured Verrucomicrobiota bacterium
ATCACCGCTCAAACCGGCCGCAGGACGCGCGCAGCGTGATATTCAGCGCCGACTATGTACATTGACGATGTTGATGTGTCAACAACAATTTCTACGCTTATAGATGATACGCTCGATTTTAGCGGACAATGGCATATTTTTCAAAATGGTTCAGACGGGTGGACTGGTTCTACAGCTGATGTTTGGATTGATGATACCTATATCGACATTTCTGTTGAGGCCAACCGCCGGAAATTCATCAATGCAAGCGGTAATCCCGTTTATCTTGGCGCGGATGGCAGCCTGCCGACGGGCAGCGCGCCGGATATCTTCCTCTCAGGCAACACGGAGGCCTGGCATATCAATAGGGGCACGGGCGGCGGCTTCTTCGAAGTGGGCGAACTGACTACGGCGGCTTCCACGCCATATACCCCCGGCCTTGATGATCCCTGTAATCCGGTCAATTCGCCCGCACCGGGGCAGGCCTGCTTCGACGGCAGCGTCTATGCCGGTATCTCGAACGATCCGGACGGTGCTGTTGAACTCTATGTTCAGCGTTGTGACCATGGCATGACATGGGACGGCAGTACATGTACGGGATCACGCGTTTTGGTGCCGTTTGGAAATGGAACGACCAACTATACTCTGCTAGGATTTAGCGATTTCAACAACGGTGATGGATATACCGCAACTTTGCAGTCACTGGAAGGTGGGGCAGACCCCAATCAACCCTATCAGGCTGCAAAGGTTTGCTATGATTTAAGCGAAAGCGGGCATTCGGACTGGTATCTCCCTTCTACAACCGATCTAAACCTAATGGCGAGCAATGCTGTTTCAATAGGCAATTTTGCAGCCGGCGGGCCTGGAAACGGAAGTATGTATCATTCAACCCGAGAGAACAGTGTTGGTCATACCAGTATTCGCGCAATGCTGAGTGCCAATACGGGAAACATGCCAAAAAATATCGTAACCAATGTTCGCTGTGTGCGGCAGGGGTTTGTTCCCAAGGACTGCTATAATCCACCGGCAAATTCCGGTGAAGTGATTTACAACTCCTCTGAAGATGTGTTTCAGGGCTGCACAGCGAGTGGTTGGATCGCTTTGCATGTGGTGGGAACAGGCGGTGGCGGTTGCGCAAACCCAACCGGACAAACGGGTGAAATTATCTATAACTCCTCCGAAGACGTCTATCAGGGCTGCACCGTCAATGGCTGGATGGCCTTGCATCAATAGGCTTTTTCACCATTCTTTTCATGAAATTCGTCCGCCCAGCCTTCATAGCCCATCGGCGGCATGTCGTTGGGCGTGGATAGCCCGTTGCGAAAGCGGTCACACTCGTTCTCCCAAAGCCAGAACCAGAGGATATGGGCAATGGTGTAGTCGTCGCGGTTCAACTCGTGGGCGTCGATGACCCAATCGGCAATACGGATATCCGTGTTGGCCTCAAGGAAATCGGCGTAAGCCCAGGTCGATGCAGGCAGGAAGATCAATTCTTCGACGCCGGACGCGTTCGGATAAGAGCGCCCTTCGGGCTTATAGTCAGGGTGGTTTGGGGTCTTGTGGCGCAGCGCGTGCATGTAATCTTTGTGATCCATTCCCACAGCATAACAAAGAAGCGCCTTGCGGCGCTTCAGGAAGATAGTCCTAGAAATCGTGACCATGCCCCTTGCCGGGTGCCTTGGCGGCTATCGGCTTGAATGCACCTTTGAGCTTGCCACCTTCGCCCAGCGTAAAACGAGGCTTCTCGCTTGTGGTCTGGTTTTTCGACGGCAGATTGCGCCTGATACCGGCCATGCCGGGCGGGGCAAGGTTTGGCGCCGGTTTTCGCACCCAGGACGGCGGCGACATGTCATGCGAGCCATTGTCCTTATCCCTCAGCGGTGTGTTTTTGTGGGGAGGCAGGGATGACCCTGCCTCCAGGTTGAACGGATTCTTCGGGGTCTTCTCGGGCATGGGGGGAATCCCCTCCTCTGGTGGCCTAGAACGGGATTTCGCCATCGGGATTGTCGAAATCCGGTGGCGGATTCATGAAGAGCGCCTCATAGGCGAACTCGTCGAGCAAGGTCTGGAGGATGCCCGCGACCGCCACGGCATAGTCGGCGTAGAGGTCACGGCTTTCGGTGATCCCGTACCAGATCGACTCGACATTGGCGCCCGTCAGCGGCATGCCCGCCAGCTTCGCCGCCTTCATGAAATCCTCGGGCGAGAGCAACAGGGTCACTTCTGCGCCGAGAAGCCGGTTGCAAACGTGGTGTTCCACGGCAAATCCTCCGTTTCGAATTGCGGCATGACGGTGGGTTTCCAGGGCGTGCTGAGCGATGTCGTTGCGGCCTTGGCGCGGAGATCGACGCCCCTGGCCTTGAGTTCCGGGTCTTCGAACCACGGCGCGCGGCGCGCGATGATCGGGTTGGCGTTTTCGATGAAGAGCAGTTGCTTAAGTTCATGCAGCCGCATCAGCTCGTCGGGAT
>CAZOLK010000538.1:0-934 GCA_964580325.1 uncultured Verrucomicrobiota bacterium
GCGCGAGCAAGGCCGGCCACTGGTCGCGGGGCGGCGGCAGGTTGCGCCCCAGCAGGGCCAGGCGTACGGTCGCTTTTTGCGCCAACGCATGGGCCAATTCCAGGCCCATATCGCCCAGACCGCCGGTTATCAGAATAACATGGCCGGCGTCAATGCCCAAACCCTCCATGTCCAGGCGGACCGGCTCGAATTGACGCATCCAGCCATGCCCGTCGCGCAGGGCCATGACCGATCCATCCCCAGGCGCGGCTAAAGCAGCCAACAGTTCCTCCGCGTTGATGTCGTCCCACCGGATATCCAGACCGCGGCAGCGCACATCCGGAAACTCATGGGGAATGACGAGTAGCGGGCCGCGGGTCAGCGCCATGGTCGGCTGAACAGGTTCACGACCGGTTACGTTATACAGTCTATGGGTCAGCACGGTCAGATCCCATGGCCGGCCGGCCGCGGCAAACGCACGAGCCGTATAAAGCAGGCTATGGAAAGCGCACTCGATCCGCGCATCCAGGTCATCCATATCTTTTGAATCGAGTGCGTGGATTCGCTTCCGCACAGCCCAGGCATGCACGACATGGCGGGGCATTCTGTCCTGATCGGCCAGCTTCCGGGCCAGTGCATCATAGTCTTCGGCGCGGTCGACCCGGATTTGCGCTTCGTTCTGTTTGAACAGGAAATCGTTGCCGGGCGTCACGCGGATCGCGTCCTGGTTGTGCTGCCGCAAGTGCAGGATCACGTCCTCCATGATATCGCAGGGATCCGCATAGATAAGGAATGGACCTTGGGGTATGTCCCTGGCAAAGGGCGCGGGCAGGCGCTTCCAGGTCGGCGCATAGAACCAGTCGGCCATATCCGGTTTGCGCGCTGGTTCGTTGTCCACCGCGGGTTGCGTGGAACGACGGCCGGCCTCGACCCAATACTTACGGCGCTCGAACGG
>CAZOLK010000538.1:944-2447 GCA_964580325.1 uncultured Verrucomicrobiota bacterium
GATAGGTGGGCAGCACGATGTGCCGGCGCGGTTGCACGGCATGGACTTTATCCCAATCGATCTTGGCGCCAGCCAGCCAGAGCCGGCCTAGCGCGGCGCGCAGGCAGGCGGCGTCGGGTTGATCTTCGCGGGGATGGCGCATGGACTGAATCGTACGAGGCATGACAGCGCCCTCGGCGCAACGTGCGGCCAGCGCGCCCAGGGTGCGGCCCGGACCGGCCTCGAGCAATACCCGGTCCGGTTCGCGCAACAGCAAACCCATGCCCAGACCAAAACGCACGGTATGGCGCAGATGATCGACCCAGTATTCCGGATCGCACGCCTGTTCCTGCCGGATCCATTCACCGCTCAGGTTGGACACGAACGGAATGCGCGGCGCATGGAGTCGCACCCCGGCCAGCACCTTGCGAAACGGGTCGAGAGCCGGTTCCATCATGGGCGAGTGAAACGCATGGGACGTATGCAGTCGGCGTGCGGCTACGCCGCGTTGGGTCAAGGTTTGCTCAGCCGCGTCCACGGCGTCAAACGGACCGGATAGCACACAAAGGGACGGCCCGTTTATCGCGGCCAGGGCCAGTTGCTCGCTCAGCATGGGTTCCAGTTCGGTTTCGGGCAGGGGCACGGCCAGCATGGCGCCAGACGGCTGGGCCTGCATCAACCGGCCGCGTGCGGCCACCAGGCGCAGCGCGTCTTCCAGGGAAAAGACGCCGGCCAGGCAGGCCGCGGCATACTCGCCGATGCTGTGTCCGATCATGGCCTCGGGTTTGACGCCCCAGCTCAACCAGACCTGGGCCATGCTGTAGGAGACACTGAACAGCGCGGGTTGGGTCAGGCCGGTCTGGTCCAGGTCACGATCATCAGTATAGAGCGCCTCGCGCAGATTCAGACCCAGTTCCGGCCGCAGCACCTCGGCGCAACGGTCCAGTTCCTGGCGAAAGACCGGTTCGTGTTCGTACAAACCACGGCCCATGCCCGGATACTGGGCGCCCTGGCCCGGAAACATCAGGGTCACGCAGCGATCGCGCTGCTCGCGATCCGCTTCCATGATCCGTGCGGCATCCAGCGGTTCCAGGGCCTGGGCCGCGTCCGCGGCAGTAACGGCGACAAGCGCGCGGCGATAGCGGAACACGCGACGGCCGCAGGCCAGTGTGAAAGCGATGTCAGTCAGGTTCTGCTCCGGCTCGCGCCGCAGATGTTCGGCCAGGTTGGCGGTCATCGCATCCAACGCGCCGTGCGTTTTAGCGGACCAGATGAGCAGGTGGGAGAGGTGCGCGTGGCGTGGCGCGTGGCGCGTGTCGGGTGGCAATCCGCAATCCGAAATCCGAAATCCGAAATCTTGTTTCTCCCCTTGGTTATTGGACCTTGAAATCGATCCCGCCTCCTCCAGCACCATGTGTGCGTTGGAACCGCCGAGGCCGAAGGAGCTGACGCCGGCGCGGCGCGGATGGCCGTTGGTGTCCCAGGCGCGTAGCGCGGCATTGACGTAAAAGGGGCTGCCGCTGA
>CAZOLK010000539.1:0-2445 GCA_964580325.1 uncultured Verrucomicrobiota bacterium
CAGACAGCTTGCCGCCGCCCGTGGCGCCGCCGGTGGCTTCGTCCGAACTGTCTTCGACCGTGCCGGACTCAAACGGGCTGGGCGTAACCCGGCTCGGCGTCTCGCGACCGCCCTTGCCTTCAGCGGTCTCCTCGACCATCTGACCGTGGCTGCGCCCAGAGCGTCCCTCGCCGGCGCGACCACCGACCTCCTGCTGATTGGGCAGGATGTTTCCGGTGATGCCCTTGGCGCTCATTCCCGAAATAGGCCCGTCCATAGCGGTCCAGCCCGCGCCTTTGTCGAACGAGTCCATCCAGGAACTGGTCACATCCTCGACCGCCTCGTCCATGGACTCTTCCATATCGAGCAGTTCGCCGACAATATCCTCCAACTCCGAGGGCAATTCAGCAATGGCCGTATCCTCGGGTTGCGGCATTTCTTCCATCATCCACTTCATGTAATCCGGTGTGTCAGGCAGCCAGCGCTCCAGATTATGCATCAGTTCCTCGGCATTCTCCAGACCGGCCTGTTCCTGGGGTACAGCCAACTCGATCTTCTTTTCGTACAGCGATTCAGCCGCGAGCTGGACTTCCTGGAACACTTCGTTAAACTCGGCGGCCATGGCGCCGTCCGCAAAGTCCTGGTTGGGCAGTTTGCTGAAATCGGTCAGCTTCTCCTCCAAAAACTTGGCCCACTCCGCCTCATCGCGCGCCAGTTCACCCAGGATCTCCTCCTCTTCCTCGGTCAGGTCTTCCGGTCCCTGATCGAGCAACGTCTTGCTCTTACGGATAATGCGTTCCTGGGCGCGCTTAAAATCTTCGAGATCCTCTTTCAATTGATCGGCCGCATCCTCGGCGGTCATAACCGGCTCCTGATCTTCGGCCAGCGACTCGGCTGGCTCCTTGAGCGCCTCGCATTCAGAACTGATGCGGCCTAGCAGAGCCATAAGCTGCTGGATAATGTACGCCTGGCGCTCGAGCACCTTGTCCACGCGCTCCGGTGTCTGTTCAGCAGCCAATGTAGACAAAGCGGCCAAGTCGTCGAGGACCCAGTCCATTTCGCCTTCGACAACCGGCTTCAAGCGCACGACATAAGGACGGGCCTCGTCATGTTTTTTGAACTCGGCCAAAGCGCGCACGCCTTCGTGTCGCGCCGTGCGCTGGATCTTGTCCAGGTTCTTGGCGTGCTGTTCTATCCGTTTATGCTTGAGCGCGTCGACCAGGTGCGCTTTCAGGTTGCCGGTCAACGACTGCGCCTTGCGTTGCTGGAGCAGCGCGCGCTTGACCAGCTCGAACGCCCACGAAAGCAGGTCGCCCTGGGGCACGTCCAGGTCAACGCTGGACTTGATGCGCAAGACCAGCGGTCGCGACACAGCCTCCTGACCGGCTGGATTGAAATCGCGTGCGCGCGCTTCGATGACATAGGCGCCCGGTTCAAAACGTTGTGGATCGATGGTCAGGCTATGGCGCTCGGTAACCGGTCCGGTCGGACCGGGCGGCCCGAGATAAGTCCAGCGTTTCAATTCCATAACTGGCAGTGCGTTGGTTCCCCCGGTCATGCTGTCCTGTTGCGCTTCCGCGGCGCGTCGTGCTGCCAGGGTGATGGCGCTGATCCCGAAATCGTCGCGCGCTTTGACCGGCAACTCGACCACCTCGCCCAGCGCAACATAACGGTTGCGGTCGTCGACATCGAAGCGCACTTCGGGCGCACGGTCGTTTTCCAGAGCCATTTCGCCTTTAGCGATCTGGAACCTGCGTTGCACCGTGGGATCCACCACGTCAATGGCATACGACCCTTACGCGATGACCGGCGTCATCACGTTCCAATGCGTTCCTCCACCCGTAAAGTTGACTTCCTGGTCTTCCATGCGCCAGCGCGCCTCGGTAACAGGTCGATCCAACTCGATCACGGTCTCCAGCCAGGAACCGGGCAGGCAGGCCACGGACGCGGGTGGGCCCGGACTCTCAACCTGTTTCAGCCCCGTATACTTCGGTGGCGTGATCTTGAACAGCGCAGCTTTGAACGACGGACGCGGTCGTACCTGAACGCACCTGCTGCGGGTGAACACGCTGGCGGCAAACACGCGGAACGCGAACGGACGCTGAACCCGCCGAAACGTATAGATGTAACCCTCATTCGCCTCCAGATCCATGCGCATGGCCAGGTGCTCGCCCGCGTTGCGCGCGGACTTGATGAACGGGATACCCTCGGCCCACATCACAGTGGGCATCGCAGGCATACCCGCGCTCATGCCGCCCGCATGGCTCAGGCCAACGCGCAGGGTCACGTCATCACCCTCGCAAATGCGAATGTCTCCGGCAGGTTCAACCTCGATGCTGAACTTGGCGACCGGCGGGATATCGCGCAAGGGTCTGGCAAAACGGGCCAGTGCATTGCGCGCCTGTCGCGGCATGAGCAGAGCGTACAGGGCCCAGACCAACAGCACGATCACAGCGCCCGCGGCCC
>CAZOLK010000540.1:0-2073 GCA_964580325.1 uncultured Verrucomicrobiota bacterium
CCAACACCCATTAAGCCCGGCAGACGCAAGCACAAAAAGCCCCTGAGCAGGAAATGTTTCATTTTTCCCGATGTCCGTCCTGAAAACGACGCGTCCGGCTTCGTTTCTTATTAACAGGCTGAGGAAAAGATCCCCGCCAAACACCCATCCATGATGTGATCCCACCCGGGGGCAGGACTGCGGCCTGGCTCTTGTTGGCTCACCGCATACAGAAACAATGGAGGTAAACCCCGGTCCCCGCCCACTCAAAGACGGCTGGCTTGGCTTCTCGGATCCCTACGGAAATGGTCGGCCATCCAGTTGGTTGCGGGTTCGGGTCGGGGGCGGATCGTGTTGAAATCAGGCTATGTAGTGGCAACCCGCGGGGACTCCCATTCAAAACTCCGGGACTCATAGGCCGTCCACAAGGCGCCATCCAGACATGGTTGCCACGGAAGGGCTTGCCTTGGCACTCGGACTCACCGTCACCGGTCCCAGTTGGAACTCCGGGCTCGTCCCCGCGGTTGCCGATTATGCGATACTCCTCTCCTTCTGTGCGAACAGTTCCATATCGAAGGTCATTCCATGCTTGAGCATGTAGAAGATTGCCCGTGCCAGGCGATGTGCCAGGATGGCATTGACGGTGGCCTTGTCATGCTTCTTCTCGAGCTGATGAGCCATCGCGCGAATCTGGTGATGCGAGCGCTTGGCGACCATGGCGGCCTCCTTGAAGGCCCACTTCAGATAGCCGTTGCCCATCTTCGCGCCGCGCATCCCCTCGATCTTGCCGGCCGATGCGACGGTGCCACGAACCAGGCGGGCATAGCTGGCCAAATCCTGATGGCGCGGAAACCGGTTGATGTCGCCGATCTCATACAGCAGCGTCATGGCCAGCACCTTGCCGACTCCGGGAACACTGAGCAGGATATGCAGCTCGCGCCAATGATGCTTCTTCGTCGTGGCAATGATGACCCGTTCCAGGTGATCGATCTGGCGATCCAGCTCATGAATGATCGCACAGTCCGAGGAGACCAGGGCCTTCAGGTGCGCATCGGTGTGCAGCTCGGTGACCGCCCGCTCCCACCGCTTACGGGGAAGCTGCGCCACCTTCTCGAGCTGCTTGCCCTCCGCCATCAGCCGGCAGGTCTGCTTGCCCAGCATTTCCGAGCGCATCCAGACGTAGTTCATCCGGGTGCGCACTACGGTGCGAACCGGACGCATTGAGCGAGGATACACATAGGAATAGGGAATCATGTTCGTGCGCAGCAGGTGTGCGATCGTTTCCGAATCGATCTTGTCGTTCTTCTTCTTGGACGTATGAATGGAGCGCAGGTACAGCGCGTGGGCCAGAACAAACTCAATGCCAGCGTCTTCGCAGGCATCGGCCAGCCAATACCAGTTGAAGGTGCACTCGCTGCATACCGTCAGGTCGTGCCTGTACGGCTCCACCAGCTTCAAGAAGTAGTCAAAGTCATTTCCCTTGATATTCTTGTGCACCAAGATGTCGCCATTGCGGTTGACGACACACGCATACATGCAACGCGCATGAAGATCGATTCCGCAGTTGAATTCGGTCGTCGTTTCGTACAGTCTCATCTCGGAGGCTCCTTTGTCATGTTTCGGTTGTTCTGCGATGTCCCCACATCACTACGATTTGATTCTGGCGAAGGGCCTCCTTTCAACCCCTTCGAACATTAACAGACTAACACATTCACCAACTGAGGGCTTTCCCGAGTTTCAAGACAAATGCATGATATTTGTCGCTACGCGCCAAAATCATGATTTGCGACGTTCTGCTTATGAAAATGAAAACGATACTCGCAATAGTCATACCCTCCCTGATCTTCCCGCAGTTCCGCAGTTGGGGAGCGGAGCCGGAGCCTGCCACGCTTCCGTATCGAGCGGTCTGCCAGATTGCCCAGCTTGACTTCTCCGATACGACAGGCTTCACAAATCAGGTCATTCGATTCTCCGTTGCCAGCAAGAATCCGGATGTCGCACTCAGCGACATCCGAATGTGGATTGATGCCGAGGCTGGACGCATCCCGCTACCAATCGGCACAAACGGAGTGCTCTCGCTTCCCATCATTCCCG
>CAZOLK010000540.1:2083-2444 GCA_964580325.1 uncultured Verrucomicrobiota bacterium
TGAAGCAGAACCCACGCATCGTTGCGAACCAGCCCAAGGGGTCGATGGAACTGGAAGGGTTCATGTGTGTGAAAGGAACCTTCGCCGACTCCATCTCACGGGAGACCGAAGGTCTGATCCGCTATTCCGCACTGTTCATCACTGAGACCGTCAAACGTCAGATCTCAAGCGATCTGACGGATTTGAAAAAGGAACACGATCTCGATGCGGCCCTCTCCCGCCCCACAGTCGTACACCTTCGTGCCAAAACCAATGCCAACTCAGCTTCCGTCACAATCCAGTCAGAGGCCGGAGACATTTCCGTGCCGCCGGTTGAGCCCGGGTACTTTATAATTGAGCCTCGTCAGCAGAATCTGTGGGT
>CAZOLK010000541.1:0-2418 GCA_964580325.1 uncultured Verrucomicrobiota bacterium
GGTGGAGGTGTTGAAGAAGTAGTCCAGCGCCTGGTCCTGATCGTTGCGGCGGTAGATGACGCGAGTATGGTTGGTGGCGAGGTATTCGAGGCGTGTCTGCTGGATGCCGGGCTCAGTATAGTTGCCGGTGCAGCAGGCGCTTTGCGATTCATCCTTGCCGGTGTATTCGAAACGGGTCACTTCGCCGCGCGCATTGATGCGTTTGATCATGCGGTGGTCGGTCTTGATGGGCGAATAGGGCCGGACATTCATATCCCACTCCTCCCACTCCTTCAGGCCCTCGGGCGCTTCGATCCATCCGGCCGGAACCAGATGGGTGGTGATGCAGCACAACAGAACGCAGGCAGTCATTTTTCGATTTTTATTACTGAAGAACATGACGGGAACTCTCCTTCGCTTGTATATGAATAGATAAATTGATTGAACGGGTTCGTGGCATTGCGTTATTACGGGATGGGCACGATTTCGTAACGGTTGTGGTATTCGGTGGTGAAATCGCCACGGGGCGTGTGGCGTGGCTTTCCGCAGGTCGCCGAAATCGTTGTAGACGAACGAGAGGCTCAGGCTTGGCGAGGGCGTCACGATATTGGTGCAGCAGTTCCAGTAGTCCATGTCCCAGCCGCTGAGATCCTGGTCCGAGCCATACTGGAAATCGATGTATTTACCGTTGCTATGCTCGACCCTGGTCAGCAGATGGTCGGGGAAGGCGCCTTCGTACCGCAGGGTCAGCGCCTGTCCGGCGGCGTGCTCGATGCGGGCCAGCACGCCGTTGGTATCGAACAGGTAGTCGATGCCGCCGGGGATGTTGACGCGCCAGGCGCCGTCGGCTTCGGGATAGAGGCGGTAGCCGATGCCGGAGGTGTTGATATAGGCGCCGTCCGCCATGCGCATGAACCAGTGGAACCCGCCTTGGTAGGAGCCGAGCCATGGATCGCAGACGGCACGCAGCAGGATCCAGTCGCCGGGCTTGCCGTTGCGGCCTTCGTTTTGGTAGAGGCTGAGCGACCAGTCGTAGTTGTGGGTCCAGCGATGCCCGAAACTAAGCTGATCAGGCTAAGTTTCAGACAATATCGTAAAATGTTAATGGGGCAGAGTAGAGGTGTGTCAATTTACAGCCGAAAATAATCATCATAAAATACTATTTAATTATTCGATGATATGAACATTGAAAAATAAATGGTTTGGATGAAAATTGTCACCGCCGTCAATACCATTCTAATCATAAGATACATATCGCGACTAGATTAATTGATTAACCTTTCTCGGGTGTAAATCTTCGCTTATTTTTGGTTTAGCACAGTCTGGCGGGGTACTGTAAATCAAGACGGCGGTCGGTAGGGGGGGCTTTTAGCATGAGACATGCCGTGCTTGTCCGGCATGGATCATGCAGGTACGGGAGTCAGCGAATTATCGTATATCGAACATCTTCATCTATATCAGGAAACCTGACGCAAAAATCATC
Organism: uncultured Verrucomicrobiota bacterium; assembly: GCA_964580325.1. Taxonomy (GTDB): domain Bacteria; phylum Verrucomicrobiota; class Kiritimatiellia; order CAYTQP01; family CAZOLK01; genus CAZOLK01. Next base: position 1,463 of record CAZOLK010000541.1, read on the forward strand.
TTGCGCCATGCGCTCTCTCCCTGACAAGGAAACAACTTCGGAAACAACCCGACCACTAAAAAAATGAACAAGCAAAGAAACGGAATGGTTTGCCTGAAGCAATGTTCTCACCATCTCAATAATCAAATGCGATGATACATTCTTTCTATTTCCTTTATCTAAAAGATCGGTAGATGTTGAACGTAATGTAATCAAGTAGGCTACGTTCCTTATATTCTGCCCACACACAGCTTTGCCAAAAGGTGTGTGTGAGATTTCCTTCAATTCAAGAGGCGCAAAGCGATCATGAACATGATCGAGATGAGATGGTATTGACAGGCAAAGGAAATAGCTCAAGAAACACCCTTCCCAAGCTCAGACGGTTCAAAGAAACTTCGACCGTACACTTTCAGCACTTGGGGAGTAGAAACGGTAAGAGCAGATATTGACTGGGTATCGACATCCTCAACGCCAACAATAGAATAAACATGGCAAACAGCCTTATCTTGTGCTATTGATACCGATGTCTTCTGATCCGGTGCTGCAACATCAAAACTAATAAAGTAATGCTGCTCATTTTCCTGATTTTCCAACATGACCGTAAAACAATACATAGTGCGTCCCTCTACGGCACAGGATCGCCAAAGAACGCATGACCTCCTTGACGACCTTTGCCATGAAAATGATTGAAATAACCAGGACCATGCGCAGCATCCTCAATAGCCCCTTCAACCCGCCCGAGATCCCGATCGGATCCTTGGAGAGCCACCGGCCTGTCTCGGAGTCATACCAACGCGCCCGGAAGTTGGCCAGCCCCGTGGCCCAGGAAAGCTCACGGCCTTGCCAGCAGAAGCGGTTGCCTATGGCTGAGCGCGGGGTGGGGGCGCCGTTTGCCCCGTATACCGCCTGAATGTTGCCCCAGGCGTCGTAGGCATAGCGTTCTGCGATCTGGCCGGCCTCGTCCAGAAGGGCGTGGA
>CAZOLK010000542.1:0-2415 GCA_964580325.1 uncultured Verrucomicrobiota bacterium
ACCATGCTGAACAGATCATCCCTATAAAAGAAGAAAAACGCCGCCGCATCCCATCAAAGACCTGGCGCGAGTTGATCAAGAAGGTCTGGGAAGTGGATCCCCTGCGCTGCCCGCATGGCGATCACGAGATGCGGATAATCGCCTTGATCAACGAAGCTGACGTGATCGATAAAATCCTGAAGCATCTGGGTTTGTGGCGCAATGCCGAACAGGCCCGAGCGCCGCCAACCATTGAAGTCACGATCTATGAGCCGTTTTATGATGATCTTCCCTTTCAGCAAGAGCTTTTTATGTAAACAGATATAAAGCAAAGGGGAGTTTTTGTCCTACGCTCCCTCCTTTTCTCCCAAAACAAGCGTGGTTTTGAAAGGTCATGGGGTATTTCAGGCTTGTTCAGACAGCAACCGTGAAAAGGAAGGGTCACAGGACAAAATATCCAACACTTTTTTCGTTTTTCATCTTGCTTTTGCAACTGTCCTTGAATATGTTGATTTTCATGAAGAAACCAATTTTTATCAGTTAAAAAACAAATATGTTGTGCTCAGTAACTTTTGTAATTTAAATAAACCACATAACCCAAAGTTGTACCCGACTGCAACAGCAGAGCGGTTTCGCCGTTTTTTGCGGGATTTGAACAATCGGTACTTTTTCATAGCTTAGTCCTATGTTGTTGCAGCGGGTGAGCAAAGTGTTATGCGACCAACAACACAGGAATAAGCTGAGATGCCACCTAAAATCAGGGATTTGATCGCCGAGTTGGAGAGGGCTGGCTTCGTGAATCGGGGTGGCAAAGGGAGCCATCGAAACTTCGTCCATTCGGAGGTACAGAAACCTATAACAATTTCCGGTAAACTTGGGGATGACGCGAAACATTATCAGGTCCGCGCAGTGCGTCTGGCCCTGAAGGAGTTAGAAAAATGAAAGATAGCGCGAAATACGCAAAAATTATCGAATGGTCGGAGGAAGATCAGTGCTATGTCGGGAGCGCACCCGGGCTGATTCTTGGCGGATGCCACGGTGACGACGAGAAAAAAGTCTTTGAGGAATTATGCCAAATTGTCGAAGAAGCTATTGTGCTCTACTGCAAAGATAACAAGCCCCTCCCAACCGCGACATCCGGTCACGATCTTGCCAATCGTTTGCAGAATATCGCATAACAAGCCATCCAGCAGCCGCCCAAAAGCGGCGCTGCTGGTGGGCGGCGTTATGCACGACAAGGTACCGAATGACTATCGAAAGAAAAATAGCAAAGGCATTCCGGTTGACGGATGAAAATTGGATGAAACACTCGAACCCGTGGAGTGTATGGACGAGATATTCCGTTCTACCGTTGATTGTGATGACGTTTTGGAGTCGTGTTTGGATAAGTTGGTGGTGCCTTATTCCGGGTATTGTTTCCTTGCTGTGAATGTTTTTCAATCCAGTATTTTTTAATAAACCTCGTTCAACAAAAAATTGGGCGTCTAAATCTGTATTGGGAGAACGAGTATATTTGAATAGGGACAATGTTGAAATACCAGACATTCACAAGACACCATTGTACGGGATTTTAAACGGGATTTCCTCAGTTGGTATGGTCATCGCGATTTGGTCCATAGGCTACTATTCGGTTTGGGGCGCCGTCCTGGGTGTTACGTTGGCATACCTTGAGAAAAGTTGGTATTTGGACCGTATGGTTTTGTTCCGCTTCAAGTGGAATTGGACAATTGCTTAAAAAAATGGGTCTTCCGGCAAATAAATGGGAGCAGCTAAGAAAAAAAAGCGAGACATACCGGCACACCGCCTTATTCTGCGCCATGTTGACACTTTTAAGCCTGATCGCTTCAGGATGTGTGATCCTGAACCTGAATAAAACACTCTGATCATGAGCCGCAACGCATTGCTAATAAACGAGTTGAAGCTAATGTTCTCGGCGACCATCCATGTAATCGCCGGAAGAGGCGAATTTTATGAGTATAAATAGTGTCTGTGTCAAGTCCTAGATGGAAAAATACGGGCTCTTGATCGGCGTGTAGTCCGCAATGCTCTTCGCGACAAAGGAGATGCCAAACTACCGTTCGAAACAGTACCTGCGCCACGAAGCTTACTTGCAGGCGTAGCGCCGGTGCTGCTGGTCTGCATTCCCAGGGCCTGCTAACATTGCGCCGACGTACGATCAGCACGCGGGTGAAGATTAGCGGACGAACACCATCGCATAGTAGACACCCGGCAACAGGGCCAATCCAAGGTAAGGTTGCAGGCCGGACCAATGCCCAGGACATCCGCGGGTATAGACTCGAAAGACTGCTGAATAAGCGCCCGGCGGGCAATGAGCAACATGGTGCCAGGGGCCGGATCTGAGAAGCTTTCCGGGCTGTTTTCTGTTGCAATATTGTTGCGCCATGTTGCATGCAACATAATATGTAACAGCGATCC
>CAZOLK010000543.1:0-2398 GCA_964580325.1 uncultured Verrucomicrobiota bacterium
AGCCAGGTCGCCCAGAGGCGTTGCTTCGACGTGAGCGGTTTCTTTCCGCGCCCGGTCCTGCTCGATGACGGTTACGGTAAAGGCATTGTCCATGCGCAACGCTGCGGCGCCGGGATAGAAGTTCACCCTGTAGTGGTCCAGCACGCGATTCACTTCGCGCCGGGCTTTGTTGCCGATGGCGTACTCGCTCAACGGGCTGTGGGGAAAGGTAAAATGGGCGCGCGCCATATCCAGCAAAGATGGCGCAACGGCCAGCTCGTTTTGGGGCCAGGACGGGAAAAGCGCGCGAGGCAGCGAAAACTCGAAGCAGTCGCTGTCCTCGTTCATGGCTGCGCGCTCAATCGGTATGGTATCGGCTTTGCGGTTGCGACCGGATATCCATTGGTTCAGCGAAAGTCGTTGGCCGTGCCAGCCGTTATTCTCGTCATGGAACAAGGTCAGTACGTTTTTGCCGCAAAAGATCAGGACTTTGGCTGCAAAGTGGATCGGGCGTTGGCAGCGAATGGCCAGGTGAAGGCAGACAGCGTCCTGGAACGCGGCAACCTGAAAACCATGGAACGGACCGGCGCTGAAAGCGTTTCCGTCAACCAGGCGTATCTCACCGTGCGACGCCTGCTGCCAGCAGACATCGTCGAGTTGACCATCCACGACAGGCGCGACCTGGAGCGTCACCATGGGAAGCGTGTCGGCCAGAACAGGCTTGGCCAGCCCGGGGATACGGTAAAACGGTTGTTTTTTGTACGTGTTCAAGTGAAAGGCGCCGCGATGACCATAAATCTTCAAGTCCGCAATTTCCTCGCCCAGAAAGGCGTGGCGCAACATCTCGTCGTATGTGGCCCAGCCCTCCGTGGCCAGCAAACCACAAAGCACGTAAACGATCCGAATAGCCCGCAGTTTGGTCTTCATAGTGAACCTTTCTGTTGCAATCTTTTGATCAGTTATTTTGACTATAGTCCAAATAAATGGCATTTTCTATTGCAAAAATGTCGTGGGCTGTCATAAAATTGTATCATGGATAATGCGGAAAAGACTTACGATATCGAGCAGTACTGGCTGCATCATCCGATCCCGCGCGGGATCGGTTCCGTATGGATCGTCAAGGCCGCATTGCTGACGGGGCGTGGCAATACCTATTACGAACGCATCTACCAAACCCCGTGCCTGACCTTACTGACCGAAGGCCGTGGTTTTCTCAAAGCAGGCGAATTGGCGAAGTATGCCCTAGGGCCGCATGATCTCTATATCAGCCGGCCTCAGGAACCCATGGTTTTCTGGGAAGATGCCCGGCATCCCTGGCGTTATTATTTCATTCAACTGGCAGGCCCGCTCGCAGACGCGTTATGCGCAGACATGGGCTTTGGGCCGCTGCAACACGTATTGTCCATTCCCGAGCCCGACCGCGCCGCCGACCTGTTCGCGGAGATTCTGGCCGCCCTGCGCGACCAGACCGTGCCATCCATTTATCGCGCCGACGCCTGCCTGTACAAGCTCGCGGCCCTGTGTTGTGATGGCGTAGACGCGACCAGCGAGGAAAATCAGTATGCCTGGCTGGATCAGGTCGTCGCCTATATCGAACTGCACATCCAGGACGGCGTGAACGTCGACGAAATTTGCGAAGCCTGCCGTGTCGGGCGCGCAACGCTGTTCCGCGCATTCAAGCAACGCCTGGGTATAACGCCCCACGCTTTCATCACTGCGCGCCGACTCAACATGATCAAGCAATTGCTGCGCGACACCAATTTACCGTTAGCGATCATCGCCAGGCGCTGCGGTTTTTCATCGCGCCAATATTTCCACCGCTATTTCACCCTCAATGTCGGCCTGACCCCAGGGATCTATCGCCAAAGAGCCCATCCGGCAGGCGATGAAAGCGCGCTCGGCACAAACATAAACACAAGGATCTCATAACCCATGAAGCATGTCATCGACCGGTTACAGCAGAGCCCTGACGACTGGTTGCCAGCGCTGAGTCAACCTGAATGGGACGGGGATGCAATATAAAAAAGTGAAAACTATGCGACCGCGGGAAAGCATTCTACTAACTTGATGGGTGCAACATAAAAAGTGGGCCACAGGTATTGAACATTCAACTTCCGATTCCGGGTGATTTCTTCTTTGTCGCAAGCTTTGTCTCAAGCTTTGTCACGAGCTTTGTCGATCTCCTCGTACTTGGCCCCTACTCGACCGTGTCTTCTCTGACAGTCAGCGGCCTGCTCGTCCATAACTTAACTTATTCAAGCCCACCAGCATGCGCAGGCTCTGTAAGAGTTCTTCATTCAAGTTCTCGTGATTAAAGGCCCTTGGCTGGCTCGCGACAAAGCTCCGATCTTGGTGGAGCAGCGATTGATCGACTTGCACGGCCTCAATCGTTGGTGGCCGTTGTGGCCCTGTGGTCCGA
>CAZOLK010000544.1:0-2394 GCA_964580325.1 uncultured Verrucomicrobiota bacterium
TATGAGTGCGAAATTGCCTGAAGTTATCATTTTTAGGGTGTGGAATGTATGTCAAAAAGACTCTGGTCTTTTGTTATTATGACATAAACAAGCACGGCGTTCAAGAACTCCTGATTCTCGGCCTTGTGACGCATCAGCATGGGAACGTATTCGCGGATCTCTTCAGGTTGGCCTGTCTTGATGTACATACCCACAAGCATTCGCAACGATGGCAGATCTCCAAGCACGACAGCCTTACTGTAGAATTCGATAGCTCGATAGTAGTCCTCCTTAAAAGCGGCGTGGAGGCTTCCCATACCTCGAAGCGCCCTTGCGCTTCGGGGATCTAGTAGCCGGAGAATCTCACTGTACGCGGCTTCGGCTACAACAAAGTCACGTTCCTTCACCGAACGGAGGGCCTTGCGAAGAAGGAGATCGTTCCTGATTCCTCTTCTGGGCTCGGAGATGAGCAGCAAGACGAGGATGACAAGCCCCATCCCGATGATTGTGATGGTCTTGAAGCGCTCAGTATTCAATCTTATCTCCTATGCGGAATGCGGAAATTCAACAACCTTCACATTCACATTGCCGTTGATGATGCTGTCGCCTGTAATGTTGAGGTGACGCCAAAGAACAGGGAAGAGTTCTGGGTCGGACTCCACACAGTCGATCAAGATGCTTTGTCCTGAATTGAGCACCTCCAGGTTGCGAAGAACCAAACACCTGCCATGAAAAGGGACATTCCGGCGAGGCGGTACCCATTTGCATATGTCATGACTCCACCTTTCCAGTTTGGCATCGGTTGACCAGAAACCTGATAACCGTGTGTTTGCCATGCAAGTATTACTGCAAGACAGAATAATACCATGCCGCCAACAATGGCAAGGCCCACCTTCACTACATCCGCTCGCGATCTCATGGAGTCACTGGAGGCGCAGCATCAATGATCCGATATACTTGGAAGCTCCCGATGACACCTACACTGGAACAGCCGATGGCATAACCGGCGGCTCAGCCGGGCCTTCGACGGATTAACGGGTTTGTTGTTTCATTTGGATTCATGTCGAGATTCCTTGTTCTGCTTGATCCTGTCGATTGCCATATCGACCTTCTTGTTGTCTGGATATTTTTTTTTCAATTTACTCAACACAAAAATGGCGTAGTCTTGCCGGTTCAATTCCGTATAAAAAAGCGCCAGCAGTATAGTGCCATATGTGTTTTCAGGCTCGATAAGGTATGATTGGATATAGGCATTTTCAGCATGATACCCCATTCTATGGTGTCTGTACAAATTGGCAAACGACAGTCTCAGCTTACCTAAAAAGAAAAGCATGTATTTCGAATCCAGCAGATCGTTGTTCAGGGATGTATTTGCCAAATAACCGCTCCAGAAACGATTGCTATCCTCGATCACGTCGTCGGTGAGTTTTGTTTTATTTTCAACATCCAACCGCATGATGAAATCGTGCGGAGTGAGGAAATCATACGTCCATGGGAACATGGCATACTCTTCATAATAATACTGGTATCCGTCGTTCATTTTTATAAAAAGCTTCAGCAATTCGCTGTTGAAATACGCTATTTCGACTTGAGTAAAATCAGATGTCGGGTTTGAGATGATATTCAATGATTCGCTGGATAACAAACCTTCTGTAGCCGCTTTTTTCGAATTGATAAGCATTTGGTTGTAATCATTCTCATCAGGGCAGCGGAATCGATTTCCGTAAAAAGCTTCCACATAAGCCATGTAACTTGTATCGAAAAACATGGTTGGTGAAATCACACTCAGGTTTAGGTTCGTGCGCACAGCACATGGCGCTGACAGGAGGAAGCGCATCTGCGGTCCAGACGCGAGCAGGACACTGTTGGATGGGATCGTTTTTATAAGATCCATGAGAAATGGCTGCAGGCTGTTGCAATCGGCCATTTGGTAGTGTTTGCAGGTCGCATAAATTTCTTTCAAAGGATGCTGGCATAATCGATTGAAGGAAACGTCATGTGCGTTGTTGGTATACTCCATGGCATGAGAATCGTGATATTTTTCATACTGCATGCAGAACAAGTCTAGATTGTTCTTCTCGCATGTATCCAACATCGCTTTCAGATCGCTGCTGATCGCGATATTGTTGCTGAATGCGTAGGACCTTATCCATGCAGACTTCAATTTTGCAAATTGTGAGATCTCTTCATTGAAACTTGTTTCTGCTGCATACTCATTTGTCACTGCCATGGTTGTCGTAGTAAGTAGAAAAATGAATGACATAAATTGATGAATTCGCATGATGCATGCTCCAATTATTTAATAAAGTTAGGTTCCCAAAAGTGAAACGTCGTTCTTGTGCTGATATTTGTAATTGATATCAATAGCATCCCATAGCAACCAAAGAAATTTCATAAAAAGATGGTCGTGTCGGC
>CAZOLK010000545.1:0-2387 GCA_964580325.1 uncultured Verrucomicrobiota bacterium
CTTATAGCTCTTGGCACGCTGATCTATATCGCGCTCAACCCCGGCTCCTGGCGCATCGAGGAAAAGGAGCGTATCCCGCAATGGGCCGTGCTGATCGACAGCAGCGCCAGCATGGCCGTGGAGGAACAGGACGCCACCCGCTGGCGCCGCGCCGCCAACCTGGCCGCGGACCTGACCCCGCTCGATAACGATGAGCGCGACCTGTGCGTCTATACGTTCGCGGATCAGCTCCAGGCCTTGAAGACCGGGTATGACGAAATGCGGGATACCCGGCCCAATGGCGCGGCGTCGGACATCCGCGGCGCCCTGCTCGCGCTGCTGGAACAACGCAGCGATACGCGTTTGGAAGGCATTTTTCTGCTCAGCGACGGCCGCCAGACACCGCCCGCGCCCATGGAGGACGCGGCGATCCGGGCATGCGCCGCGGGCATACCCATCTATCCGGTGGTTCTGGGCGGACCCGTGCAGCAGCGCGATGTGGCCATTAAAGCGGAGCAACCGCATTATACCACCTTCCTGGATCAGCGTGTGTGTTTGAGCGCACGGGTCAGCAGCACCATGCGTCGACCGGTCGCGCCGGTCGTGCGGTTGCTCGATGCCGCGGGTGAATTGGTTGAAGAACGCAAGGTCGAAGTGCCGGACAATGGCAGCGCCCGGGTGTCGTTCGAGATCGAACCCGGAACAGAAGGGTACTTCACTTATCGCTTCGCGGTGCCGGCGCTGGACGACGACCGTCGCCCGGCCAACAACACGGCCCACATCGGTATCACGATACTAAACGACAAAATCCGCATTCTGGCTGTCGAAGGTACGCCGCATTGGGACAGCAAATTCCTGATCCAGTTGATCCGCAAGCAGGCACACATGACGCTGAGCACGGTTCATCGTGTCACCGCCGAGCGCTTCTTCCGAATCGATGCTGGCGTCCAGGCTGTGTCGACCAATAACCTGGCTTTTCCCGACAGCGCGGAGGACATGGATGTGTACGACCTAATCGTAATGGGCAAGGGCATGGAGTATTTCTTGGACGACGACGCGATCAGCCTGCTCAAGCAGTTTGTGCGCGAGCGCGGCGGCGGCCTGATTTTTGCGCGCGGCAAACCGTATAACGGCGAGTTGCCGGCGCTGGCCGCAATGGAACCGCTGGAATGGGGCAGTGCGGTGCGTGATGATCTGCACTGGCGCCCCACCGTGGCCGGCGCCCAGGCTGGGCTGTTTGGCGCAGGTTTGCCCGGCCGCGAGGATCCTGTCTGGGCGCGCCTGCCGCCCATTGGCCAGGCGCGGCGCTGCAAGACGTCTTCCGCCTTCACCCGGATCCTGGTCGAAGCCGTGCGCCATGACCGGCCTGCCTCGGACATCCCGCTCTTGGCTGTGCGTCGATTCGGCAAGGGACTGGTCGCGGCGGTCAACGCCGAAGACCTGTGGCAATGGGACTTTTTCCCGAATGTGCCCGAATCGAGTGCGTTTTACCAACGCTTCTGGATTCAGCTACTGCAGTGGGCCGCGACCTATTCCGATTTCCTGCCCGGCCATGAATTGGCGCTCAGCTTGAGCGAATACGCGGTTGCGCCCCATGAACCGGTGCGCGTACTGGTAACGAGCCGCGGCGCTGTAATGGAAACGCCCTCCATCACGCTCTCGCTCAATGACCGGCAGGTCAAGCAGACGCGCCTCAACCTGGCCGGCGAGCATCCGCCGGTGTGGGAGACCGTGCTGACCCTGGCCCGACCAGGCGCGTATCGTCTGGAACTGGTCGGTGGCGAAGCAGGCGTGCCGCTCTACGATACGCTGACGGTCAAGGCGCCGCCCACCGAGCAGGATGAGTTGAGCGCTGACCCGGACAGCATGGCTGAACTGGCACGCCACTCCGGCGGGCGCGTGCTGAAGCCGGAGCAGTGCGCTGGCGTGATGCGCAAAGCGGATGAAACAATCAGGATGCGCGCCACGATTGTGCCGCAATGGGAGACGGCCTGGGACTGCGGCTGGCTGCTGATCTTGTTGGTGGCCTGCTTGGCCGCGGAGTGGAGCGTGCGCCGGCGCAACGGACTATTATAAAGGGAATAGCGCAAAATGGATGACTGGCATGGATGATCAAAACAAGCTGTTAAACGATTTTCAAGGATTGCTGCGTCGGCAACGATGGCAGCGCGCCTTTGGCCTACTGCTGTGCGCACTGTTGTATGCGGCCGGCCTAACCCTGTCGTTGCTGGTGCTGTATACGTTGCTAGATTTTTTCCTGGCCCTGCCCGCAATGGCGCGCAGGATTATCGGTCCGGCGCTGCTGGGCGTCGTGGCCTTGCGCCTCACCTGGGACAGCCTGGTCGCGCTGCGCGATACGGACCAGGACACGGCCATGCGCGGCGACCGGTTGCGCGCGGACGCGCGGC
>CAZOLK010000546.1:0-302 GCA_964580325.1 uncultured Verrucomicrobiota bacterium
GGTGATCATCATACCCAGGCCGGAGCGCGCAAAATGGGCCGGCGGCTCGGTGGTGGCCCATAGCGCGTGGCAGACGGTCACTCTGCCTGAAACCTATGACGCCATGGTCGTGGTGGCCACGGTAAGTTACGTGGAGACCAACACGCCGACCGTGGTCAGGATCAGGAATGCCGTCAGCAATTCGTTTGACATCGCGGTGCGGAATCCAGGCGGCACGGTTGCACCCACGAATCGCCTGGTGACTTATATGGCCGTGGAAGAGGGCATCTACGATCAGGCAGCCCATGGCGTCAACATGGAGG
>CAZOLK010000546.1:312-2380 GCA_964580325.1 uncultured Verrucomicrobiota bacterium
CGATCCCTCGAGTCTCGATTGGGCGTTGCGTCCCATGGAGGCGCTCGCGTTCCTGTCTACCTCCACGGATCGCAAAAATTCGTGGCAGGGCACTGCGCGCTCCTATGTCAACGCATACACCAACCCCGTGGTTCTGGGCCAGGTCATGACCGCCAACGATCCGGACTGGTCCGTATTCTGGTCGCGCGGCGCTGCAGCGGATGCACCGCCGTCCGCGCAGACGTTGTACATAGGTAAGCACGTGGGCAGCGACACGGATACCGCCCGGAGCCATGAGACGATCGGCTATATCGTTATTGAAGCCGGCCTGGGCCTGTTGGACGGCCTGGTTTTCGAAGCCGGCCTGGGCGCGAGCATCGTGGAGGGCATGGATGACGTCCCGCCTTTTGCCTATCCGCTCTGCGGCGCGACCACTGGCGCTGTGGTCATGGCCTGCCAGGCTGGCATGAACGGTGGCGATGGTTCCTGGGCCTTGTTATACGACGAGGCGTATTACACTCCGACCCAGTTGCTGTTGGCGGTCGACGAAGATCAGATCGACGACAGCGAACGCGCCCATGCCGCCGAACGCCTGTCCTACCTCTGCGTGGTCAACTCCAACGAAGCACTCTACACCGTCGAGATCACGGCCGGTCCCAACGGTTCGGTCATACCATCCGGCTCGATTTACCTGACGCCGTCCGCGACGACCAACGTGATCGTGCGGGCTGACCTTCACTACCACCTTGCATCCGTCACCATCGACAGCGCCCATGTGCCGGGTAGCCCCTATGCGGATAACACCTTCACTGGCGCTGTCTTCGCCCTGACCAACCTGACCGGCAATACCACGTTCCACGCCGCCTTCAGCGAAAACATCTGGACCAACTCCGTGCCGGAAACCTGGCTGGTCGCCTTTTATCCCGGTTCCAACGATTACAACGCGGTTGCGTTGAGCGATACGGACGGCGACGGGTTCGCGGCCTGGGAGGAGTTTCTGACCGGCGCTTGTCCCACAAACCAGGCGTCCTCATTCCGCATCGTAGGCATGGACCGCAATCGCGGCGCGCTGAACATCCTGTGGATCTGCGATCAGGTGCGCACCGGTCTGCCGCCGTTTTGCGTCAAGCGGACAACCTGCACGACCGGCGCCTGGACCGTTGTTGATGGCAACGTCCAACGCTGCTTGACCAACCGCTGGCAGGAGACCGATCCACCAACCAACAGTGTGCAGGTTTATTACCACGTTGTCGTGACGAACAAGTAGCCGCTGTTGTCGATTCATGTAAAATAAAAAATATTCGGAATCCCTTATCGTCGCCCGTTATCGTGAACCGTTCTCGTCGTCTGCGCATTGCCGCGATTCCGTCAACCATTGCGCCCCGCAACATTGAAGGTTCTGCCGCGATTCCAGTTCGAGGCGATCAGCAGGGTTTCCGGACTGGCCGGCACGCCGTATTCCTGGCGCGACAGGCAGCCGGCTGCCACTTCGACCACGCGTCGGCCGATCTGGGCGAAGTTGGAGCGGAAACCGCTGATCCAATCGTTGACGTGTGCGTTGTGAAAGACCAGGCACTGCATGTCGCGGGGTATGCGGATCCCTGCTTCGATCGCGCGCCATGGAAAGAAATCGTTGGCCCCGATGAGTAGATCGGGTCGGCGTTCGCTCAGCCAGGCGCCAAATGCATCGCGCTTCGGCTCCGTCACCGTATACACCGGGTCAGGCAGGCAGCGCGTTCCGTGGACTTCGCGAATCAGGTTGATTGCGCAGCGTCGCAGCAGATCGATGCTGCAGCCCAGGTCTTCGAACGTGCCAAAAGCGATGCGTTTAAACCGGCTTTGCGCCAGCCATGCGTTGATGCGCACCGCTGCTTTGATGAAATCGGGCAGCACGCAATGGAACCGCCGACCGCAGGGGATGAACTCGCAACCGACAACCACCAGGTTGCGCGGCGACCATTGGCGCAGGTTGATGTGCAGTCCGTCGCCCACCACGATCGCGCCGCGGATGCCGCGCGCTTCGAGTACGCGTTCGATCGCCGGCTTCTCGTCCAGGTTCATGTAATCCACACCAAATCCCAATTCGCTG
>CAZOLK010000547.1:0-2379 GCA_964580325.1 uncultured Verrucomicrobiota bacterium
GTGAGGCTGGGGATGAGGCTGCACCACCAATCCGAATGCGCAATGGATGCGACAGCAGGTACGCAATTTTTCATGGGCATTTCAAACACCGGCCCATGAGAGTCACGGCCAGCCTTTGTGTCAATATTTGATCCACGACCGCGACACCAGTTTTCAGGCCATGGATGAGGTGTTGCATACTGAAGGCGTTGAGATCATAAAAACACCTGTGCGAGTGCCCAATGCCAATGCCTATGCTGAACGTTTTGTACGCGAAGTGCGTGAGACGCTCAACAACTTGATCCTGGTGGGTGAACGTAGTTTATATCGGGTGCTCAAAAAGATCGAACAACATCACAACCAACACCGCCCGCACCAGGGCATTGGCAACAACATCCCCATGGGCTATGATTATCCGACCCAACCTGCCAGACCCGATCAGGTGCAATGCAAGTCGCAACTGGGTGGCCTTCTGCGTCATTATTACGTAGAAAAAGAAGCTGCTTAAAACTGGAGAGCAAGAGGGTTCAGCCAGCTCGGTTCAAACGAATCGATCATAGATTTGCTCTGCTCAAAGTACAAATACGCGATACATTTTAAAACATCACAAACCGCCAACATGTCCCTTTAAACAGCCATTTCGGAATATTTCAGACCGTTCTAGCAGACCAAATCCGTCGGATGAATTTTGGGATAGTACGGGTTTGCACTTTCCGTGCAAAATTCAGGAATTAAAATAACATCTACTACCCAACAATCTCTTGCATGCCGTCTTCAAGATTCACAACGAGTATTCCATCGCATTCGGTGATGTCAACCGGAATATCATGCAGCCCATGTATTTTACGGATCGAGTGGTCGGGGTTGAACAGCATAACTTCCGTCTCACATAGAACCGCTACACAATCATGAAGGTACCTTATGTCTAGTAGGGAACTTGCCAACCCAATTGAGACAACTATCTTTCCCTCACTATCAACACATGCGATACGTTGGTCAACTCCCAACCACAACTCTGACTGGTTGCCAAGTAAAACGACTGGCTTGACCACTTCGCTCCGCCAAGAAAGAGCAACCTCTTGCGAACTCTCCTCTAGCAAGATCGCTGCGAACCTCCTGGCATGTTCATGGGAAATGACTTTGAGCGCCGGTTGCCATAGATCAAATTCTTTCGGCGAAATGTTTCTTAACGGTCTTGAATTAGTCATCGTTTATATATCTTCGGGATAATGGTGGGCACCTCAGGAGGCGCATTCATATTGCCACCAGGGTAATAGTATTTGATATCTATTGCACCGACATTACCAATCTTAGCGGTTCGTGTGATTGTCACGCCGTACACATTAACATGTCTTGTTACTTCAGGAAGACTCTGGCTATCTTGAAACAGTTTCATGAGTGCTTCCTTGCCTCCTGCAGCCTCATCAAAACCTAACGTTTTCAAGTCTTTCAGGTTCTGTATAGAACGTGCCTGGTTATGCGGATTTGACCTAACTCGACCGAAAAAGTAGTCCCATTTACCAGGCTTAACAGTCACTCCCGTCCCTGGGACTGGTCTCCCTGGTAGAAGAGCTAAAGGTTTCGTCGGGTTGAATGTTATCCATCCATCTGCACTTTGGGTGGCAGTAAATCCTTTTGCACGCATTGCCATAATCTCGGCGCGTGATGGATTCAGGATCTGTACACCCGATCTTACATGAACCGCATGTTTCACTCCAAAAGAAATCGGTTTATGAGCACCCGGAACGAGAGAAGACACCATCACAAGGCCCACGCCGACATCTTTCACCATCATAAACCTGGCTATTTCTTCATCATTGAAATCCAACCCATGTTCAAGGGCAAGTCCAAAAGTTGAGTGACCAGACGCATAAGCGGATGCCCTATCAAATGCATCATAAACGATGAAGGCACCGCCAAATTTGTATAGTAAACCAGCATGAGTAAATAATGATGCGCCAAGGTATGCTTGAAAACCGGCTCCTATTGAAACAACATAAGCCATTCCAATATCCTGGGCATGAATAATACCAGCGGCAACTTCCGGGCCATGAACTGACTCCCAGCTTTCTTTGTAATCGAAAGCGTGAATAGGTCGATCTTCACGTCCTACTTTATGTGCATGGTATTCCGCCATTTTAGCCGGCAATCCATAGTAGCCTTGGAAATTAGATACAGGAAAATCATATCGGAGTCCAGCAACAGGATCTCCTTTACGGTAATACTGACCGAAATCATCCTTATAATATCGGTCATGCTCAGACTTCAAAACAACACCAGCTTTCACATAAGCATAAGCATCCAACCCGAGGACATCGATATATTTAATCGGATTGTTGCGCACGAACTCATAGATGTTCAATCCACCGTCTTCTTCTATGGGGTCACGGTTGATCCAGC
>CAZOLK010000548.1:0-2372 GCA_964580325.1 uncultured Verrucomicrobiota bacterium
CCCGCGCCTGGCTCGCGAGGATTTACTCGACGGCGTGCGCTCTACATTTATCAAGGGCGCAGCCGATGTCGAGGGCGTGGCCATTCTCGACCGGGCGCGTCGTCTGTTTTGCGGGCAACGCACGGGGACGATCCCGGACGAGGCCGGTCGGCCGCCGCTGGTCGATGACTTTTATACAACCGCGCATAGCCGTGGCATGGACGTCAAGTCAACCGAAATGCGTGAATGTGTACTGGACCTCTACCGCCATCGCCGTGCGCGTGAAACCAGCCGCTTTTTTTATCGCTTGCGTTTCCTAAACGTGCCGTTCGGCGAACGCATGCGCGGTCCCGACTTTGTCGCCGGCCAGGACCTGGAGCGGATCCGGGAGGTCTGGCGCTATCGCTGGACCCCGCACCTGGAATCGCGCCTGTTCGAGTGCGCCGTCTATGGCGCAACCCTCGAAGAGGCTTGTGCGGCGCTGGTGCAGGAGCAACTCGACCAGGTCGAAACCAAGGGAACCGGGCAGCATGCTGACCTGGCCGCGCGTCTGCTGCTGGAAGCTTGTCGCATGGGCTTGCAACCCCATCTGCAATACTTGCTCGAACGTACCGCCCGCCTGGCCGGCAGCGAGACCTGCTGCCTGGCCGCTATTCGCGCTCTCGAAGATATCCTGTTGCTCATGGTCTCGCGCGAGCCGCTCGAAGCCCACACGCTGCGCGGGTTGCCCGAGTTGGCCGGCTTGCTCTACACGCGCGCCTGCTGCCTGCTGCCCGGTCTGGCGCCCACGCCTGAAGAGCAGCTCGATCTCACGTTTGATGCGCTGAATGCCTTGCGCCATGCCGCCCATACCCTGGGCGATGACAACGAGCGGCGCTGTTTGCGCCTATCCCAGTTGATCCTGCTCGATCGTGCCGCGGTTGGGCATCCTGCCATGCAAGGCGCGGTCGCCGGTTTGCTTCATGGCGATGGCGAATGCGATGAGCAAGCAGTTGCCACACAAATGACCGGCTATTTTCGCGGTCCATGTCCTGACCAGGGCGTCCTGTTTTTGCGCGGTCTGTTGCGTACCGCGCGAAGCATGCTCTGGCAGGCGCCGGCCCTGTTCGCTTGCCTGCACCAGGCGCTTTGCGATTGGGATGAACCCGCATTCGTGCGCAACCTGCCCTTGCTGCGCCTGGCCATGGCTGACCTGACCCCGCGCGAGAGCGCCCGGGTCGCTGAGTTGGCGGCTCATCACAGTGGAGGCCCTGTTATTCTGGACCGTTCCGCGCGCTTCACCGAGCAGGACCTGAGCTTGGCGCTGGCCCTGAATCGCCAGGTTCTGGACCAGTTGCGCCGCGATGGATTGGAGGCGTTTGTTGAGTAATACGCCGTCAGCCGATTCCGTGCGCGCCCGTTGGCGCCTGGTTCTGGGCCGGTTCGCCGATCGTCCGCTGGATACGCCGTTGCAAGATCAAAGCGTGTATGCCGAGATGGATCGTACGCTGGATTTCCTGTATGACCGCGAATACTCCGAGCGCGGCGTGCGCAACAGCGAGCCTGGTCTGAACCGCCAGGGCGGCGAAGGTCGTTCCGAACTGACCGTGCCCGAGTGGCTGGCCAAGGTGCGTACACTGTTTCCCCGGAATACGGTCGAAATTTTGCAACGCCACGCCCTGTCCCGCTACGGCATGACTGAACTGGTTACTGACCCTGATGTGCTGGATCGGCTCGAGCCCAGCTTTGACCTGCTCAAGACCGTCCTGACTTACAAGGACATAATGAACGCGCCGGTGCGCGACAAGGCGCGCCGCATGGTGCGCCGGATCGTGGATAAACTACACGACCAGTTGCGTTCCACGGTGCGTACCACGCTGACCGGTTGCCTGAACCGCCAGCGCCGCGGTCGGTTCAAAAGTTTTCGCAACCTGGATGTGCGCCGTACCGTGCGCGATAACCTGCGCCACTACGACCTGAATGAGCAGCGGTTGGTGCTGGAGCGACTCCATTTCAGCGCGCGCACCCGCCGCCATATACCCTGGCACGTGATGATCGCGGTCGATGCCAGCGGATCCATGCTCGATTCGATCATCTACAGCGCCGTGATGGCCGGCATTTTCAATGGTCTGCCCATGCTGCGCGTAAACCTTGTCGCGTTCGATACCGCGGTGGTCGACCTGAGCGAACAGGTGGCTGATCCGGTCGATGTCTTGATGGGTGTGCATCTCGGTGGCGGTACCGACATTGGTCGCGCGCTCGCGTATTGCGAACAACGTGTGCGTCAACCGGCGCGCACCATTGTTGTGCTGGTCACTGATTTTTTTGACGGCGGCCCGCCGCATCGGCTGCCGACCACGGTGCGGCGCTTGTGCGAGGCAGGCGTGACCGTGCTTTGCCTGGCTGCCCTGGAC
>CAZOLK010000549.1:0-1174 GCA_964580325.1 uncultured Verrucomicrobiota bacterium
AAAAGGGACAGGCTAATAATACAAAAACGAGGTTGACTCGGTGGCTCGTTTCTGGAGCGTATTTGAGCGATGAGACAGAATCGGGTGAAGTTGGTAGGGACGGATGCGTGTTATCACTGTGTGACGCGGACGGTGAATGGTGAGTTTTTGTTGGATAATGTGGCGAAGGAGGTTTTGCGGAAGCAGCTTTGGGTTGCTGCTGATTTTTGTGGGTTGGAGATTTTGACGTATTGCATCATGTCGAACCACTTCCATGTGTTGGTTCGGGTGCCAGTGGTGGAGACTGCTGCTGTGTCCGATATTGAGCTGATGAGGCGCTACCGCCTGATGTATCCCAAACCTACAAAATATCAGGTCGCAAAGGCTGATGTGTTGGAAGCAACACTCAAGGCAGGAGGGCAGGAGGCAGAGGATATCCGTGCTTCGTTACTGCGTCGCATGCATGATGTTTCCGAGTTTATGAAGACGGTGAAACAGCGTTTCTCGGTTTGGTATAACCGCAGTCATAATCGCTATGGAACGCTCTGGGCGGAACGCTTCAAGAGTGTTCTGGTTGAAGGCAAAGGAGACACACTGACTACGATGTCCCTCTACATAGACCTAAATCCTGTGCGAGCTGGTTTGGTTCAAGACCCCAAAGACTATCGTTTCTGTGGCTACGCTGAGGCGCTGTCTGGACATGTGAAGGCACAGGCGGGGATTGGACGGGTGATGACTTTTCAGCAAGGCCGATCCTATGGCGTTGAAGACGCGTTGTGTTCCTACCGTAGATGCCTGTTTGGGAAAGGTTCAGCGATGGCCTCAGGTAAGGCGGATGCGTCTTGTCTGTCGCCTGAGAAAGCTGTCGAGGTCATTGAGAAAGAAAAAGGGCGGGTTCCCAGAGCCGTTGCCCTTCGCTTACGGGTTCGTTATTTCTCTGATGGCTGTGTGCTCGGGTCAAAAGCATTTATTCAGGAGCACTTAAACATGCATGGGCATCCCAATAGACTGCCACAACCATTGAAAGGAAGTGACTGGAATGCCATACATTCCAGCCGTAGTTTGCGCAGAAATATATTTGCCTGTGTTCATGCGAATTGAGGAGAAATGTGAGGAGTCAAACGGAACTCAGACAAGTCCAAGATTTCATGATCTTGTTCGCGGGAAATTTTGTTGATCGAGTAGGGACCAAGCG
>CAZOLK010000549.1:1184-2349 GCA_964580325.1 uncultured Verrucomicrobiota bacterium
CCGTTAGGCATGACGGACGCTACCTGAAGAAATGTCCGCAAGCTGAGCGGGCAATCCCAGTTAGCGCCACCACGCTGAGCAGGGATAGCGGTAACGGCTTCATGCTTCGTCGTTTGTTTGGCAACAGCCACACCAGGTGTGCTGAGTATGGGTGTGAGCCTTTTGCTGGCAATGGGTACCGTCACACATCATTGCTTCCGAAACGCCAGGCAGGCCGACGGTCTCCCAGGTTTCGAGGAGCTCGCGCACGGTTTGCCCGTCGGTTTGCCGGAGGGTCACGCCCGCTGCATCAACAATCATTGCGGCCCCATGTCGCAACTGGCCGCACCAGATCAAAGGTCTGCTTGCAGGAACGCACCGAATCCAACTGGCTCAGGGGACGCGTCTTGCGTGATTCCGTATCCAGAATCAGATACGTATTGGCACAACCGAAACGTGCAGCCGCACGTGAATCGAGTGCATCGAAGTGATCAACGGGAATACAGACATTCATGAAAAAGAGAGGTTAATCGAAGCCCTTTAGATAAAGAGGTTTGCATGGGTTTGTTGGGCGGAACCGAGGTATTCGGCGACGCCACCCAGCTCGACGCCGTCGATCAATTCTTCGGCGCGAATGCCCATAGCCTCCATCGACATGGTGCAGGCAACCAGCCGCACACCGTTTTCGCGGGCGCTCTGCATCAGGCCCGGCAGGTTGGGCAAGTCTTTGGCGGCCATCCGGCCCTTCATCATCGCGGTTCCCATGCCAGCCATGTGCATGTTGGACAGCGGCAGTTTGCCAGGCCCGGTTGGCAGCATCCAGCCAAACATTTTGTCCATCAGTGTCTTGCCTTTGACCGCGGGGGCCGGGTTCTTCCGAAGCACGTTCAGACCCCAAAAGGTGAAAAACAGCGTCGCCTTGCCACCCATGGCAACCGCTCCGTTGGCAATGACAAAGGCCGCCATGGCCTTGTCGAGTTCTCCGGAAAACACCACGCAGGTCGCGCCGTTGCCACTGGAAACCCCGGCAGTCGCTGACGGTGTGGCGGCCTCGCCTTTTTGCAACCGACCCGTGACAATGCCCTTGGCGGATTCGACGCTCAGGCAGGCGTAGCCGTTGGCTTTGCAAAAGGCCGGGAAATCGGTCAGAAAGCCTGCATCGGACGCAGCGACTTCGAGTACGCCG
>CAZOLK010000550.1:0-2345 GCA_964580325.1 uncultured Verrucomicrobiota bacterium
GATTGCCATGGTCGACTACGGTTTCATTGCCGAATACGCCCACGGCGGCATGGAGGATCCCAAGGGCATGGGCCTGACCGCCGGCGCCGAGTACCTTGAGGAGATCAAGGACGGCAAACGCACCGGTGAACTCTTCCTCGGCCCGCGCGGCGGCCATGTGGAGTTGTCCGATCCGGTGCCCAAGTTGCTGGATGGCATCCTGGCCAAGAGCAAGATCGATGACGACGTCACGGACCTGAACAAGAAGCCGGCCGAACCCTATAACAAATGGGGTGGCTGCGGCAAGTACCACAAAGAGCTGGTCCCCGCCGGCTCCGGCGGACCCTGGATTCTCTGGAACTCCATCAATTGCGGCTGAATATAAGGAACCCCGATATGCCTGAAAACGACATTGCAAGCTATACCTTTCCCTTCTTCGCCCGCACGCGCGAAGACGACCGGCCCAACGTGGTCATCCTGTTCACCGACGAACAGCGCTACGACACGATTCATGCCCTGGGCGCCAGTCACATGATCACGCCCACCCTGGACAGGCTCGTGCGCGAGGGTTGCGCATTCACCCATGCCTGCTCGCCCAACCCGGTCTGCGTCCCGGCCCGGCACAGCCTGATCACCGGACTTTACTCGCGCGATCACGGCATGGCCACCAATCAGGCGGCGACATTGCCCCACGATATGCCGCGCCTGCCCCAGCTTCTGGCCGATAACGGCTACCATTGCGAAGTGGTCGGCAAAATGCATTTCCAGCCACCGCGCACGCACCACGGCTTCCACCGCATGCAGCTCCAGGAAGAACTGACGCAGGACCTTGCTGACGACGAGTATCTGCGCTATCTCAAAAACGCGGGTTTGGGCAACATCCGCAACCCCCACGGCATCCGCAATCCGATCTACCACCATCCGCAGCGCTCGCTGCTTCCCGAGAAACACCACCCCTGCACCTGGGTCGGCGACCAGGCCGCGAACATGATCCGGCGCAACGCGACCAGGCCATTCTTCCTGTTCGCCAGTTGGATTCATCCCCATCCTCCGGTGGCCGTGCCCGAGGCCTATGCCGATCTCTATAAAGACTGCGACATCCCCGAGCCCACGCCCGAGGAAGAAGCGCCGAATCCCTACCTTAAGAGTGCGCGTTGCGAGCAGGACTTTAAATCGCCTGAAAACATTCGTCGTTTCCGCGAACTCTATTTTTCCGCAATCACCTTGGTGGACAAGAACATGGCCAAAGTCCTGCAGGCCCTTGAAGAGATCGGGCAACTGGACAATACGCTGATCGTCATGACCTCGGATCACGGCGACATGCTGGGCGACAACGACGCGTTCGACAAAAGCCTACCCAACGACCCATCCGTGCGCATCCCCTTTATTGTGCGTTATCCGAAGAAATTCAAACCCGGCGTCCGGCGCGACGATTTTGTCGACCTGCTCGATATCATGCCTACGGTGTTGGATGCCTGCGGCATCGACATGCCCCGCGGTCGCGACTATGCCGGAGAATCGCTGCTGATCCCTCAGGGCACGGGTTTGCGCAAGCGCAACTATCATTACATGGAAAACGGCTGCGGCCACAACCGGCGCATTTCACTGTACGGTCAGCATTACAAATACAATTACTTTTTCGGCGGCGGCATCGAAGAATTATACGACATGCAATCGGACCCGTCTGAGATCGACAACCTGCTCAAAGGCAGGTTGTCGGCGGAACAGCAGGACATCTACGAACACATGAAACAGTGCCTTGCCACGTACGAACAACGTTACGGGCACAAAGACCATGTCAGGGATGGACGGCTCATTGCGTTCGCGCGCCCCGATAACATCGATCCCTGGCCGCCGTGCGCCTACGGCATCGACTGGCAAATGGCCAAACATCCCTTCAACATGACGGCCGTGGAAGAGGCCAAACTAAACACCCACGGCGAAGAATTCCTGAAAGCCATTGAAAAAGAGCCGACCGTGGATAAAACAAGGCTTAATTGGGAATTCTACGAAAGCTCTACGCGCGACACGGAGACGCGCAAGAAGATAAACGGGTAGCAGCGGTAGCAGCGATGATAGCAGGGGCGAACCGCCCCTGAGCTTGTTCCGCAAGCCAAGCTGATAGTAGATGATGAAAAGAAGTACAGGCATGCGCACATTGCCCAAAGTCGAAATCCCTGGACTCGGTCGCAAGGCGTCTTGCCTCGGGCTGGGCGGGTTTCATCAGCTCGAGATATCCTCCGAGATCGTGGAGCGCGTGGTAGATGCCTATATCGAGGAGGGCGGCAATTACATTGAAACCGCCCGCGGTTACGGCAACGGCGCCTCCGAAGACGTGATTCCGAGTGGAAATGGCGGTGTTCCCT
>CAZOLK010000551.1:0-2340 GCA_964580325.1 uncultured Verrucomicrobiota bacterium
GACCCGCTTGATGCCCTCGCCGCAACGGCACGTGATGTTTGCCAGCGACGGCGCCTGCGCCGTCGAAGCCGCGCTCAAGATCGCGCTGCAAGCTTTCTGGAACCGCGGCGAAAGGCAGCGGGTGCAACTGGCCTGCCTGGATCAGGCCTATCACGGCGATACGCTGGGCGCGGTGTCGGTCGGTTTCCTCGAATGCTTTCACGCCCCGTTCCGACCAGTCGTCATGCCGGCCCATCGCCTGCCCGTACCGCTGGCCCATGACCAGGAAGCAGAATGTTTGCAAGCCGCTGAACAGTGGTTTGAGCAACACGGGAAGCAGACCGCGGCCCTGATCGTCGAACCGCTCTGCCAGGGCGCGTCCGGCATGCGCATGTATTCCGCGGAGTACCTCAAAGCCCTGGGTACGCTCTGCCATAATTGCGGCGCGCTGTTAATCGCCGATGAAATCGCCACCGGCTTCGCTCGCACCGGGACCATGTTCGCCTTTGAACAGGCCGAACTCGATCCGGACGTGGTCTGCCTGGGCAAAGCGTTGTCAGCCGGTCAGATGCCGATCAGCGCGACCGTGGTCAAGGACGACCTTTTCAAGACCTTTGACGACATACCTGAGAACCACACGTTTTATCACGGCCACACATTTGCTGGCCACCCGTTATCCGCGGCCGTGGCCCTGGAAGCATTGCGCATTTACGCGGAACAGGACATTGTGGCCTGTTCGCGCAAGCTGGGCGCTGTGTTGCGCGACAGCCTGCGGGCCGCTCGAGGGCATGCGTCCGTGCGCCAAGTACGCTGTCTGGGGTCCATCGGCGCCGTGGAATTCCACGGCGCCCACGATACGCCGCAAGGATTCAAGGCGCGCCGCGTCCAGGCCCGCCTTCTGGAGCAGGACATTCTGACCCGACCGCTGGGCAACATGATCTACCTGATGCCGCCGCTCGTCACGCCGCCCGACCTGTGCGCGAACACGGCGCGCAAACTCGTCGCCGCTATAGAGCAAACCGATTGAACATTGGGAGAAGGAAAGGAAACACCATGGAACATATAGCCGTACTGGATGTAGGCAAGACCAACAAGAAACTGCTGATTTACGATCACAACCTGGCTATTCTGGACCAGGAGTACACCAGCATCGAAGCAGACGAATCCGGACCCGTGCACATCGAGCGGGTCGAAGAAACGGCACGCTGGTTTCTGGACCGCTTGCGGGTGATGAACCAACGGCACAGCATCGGCGCAATCGCCGTCACGACCCACGGCGCCACAGCGGTCTACCTGGACCGCGAAGACCGCTGCGCGCTGCCCACGCCGGCGTATACCACCCAACCCGACCCGGCGCTGGAGCAGCGCTTTTTCGAGCTGTGCGGCGCAAAAGAGCAACTGCATCGCGAACTGTTCACCCATAAACTGGGCGGCCTGGCCAACCTGGGGCTGAGTCTCTACTTTGCCCGCGAGCACTATTCCGACGCGTTTGCCAACGTCTCGTCGATTCTCAACCTGCCCCAGTATTTCGGGTTGCTGTTGACCGGGCGGCATGCCGTGGAGACCACGTTTCTGGGCTGCCACACCTATCTCTACGACTTCCAGCGCGGCGATTGGTCGCGGGTGGTCGATGCGATCGGCGTACGCGAGCTGACGCCGCACCCCGTGCGCAAAGCCGGCGACCTGCTGGGATGCGTCACGCCTCGGACCTCCGAGATCACGGGATTGGACGCGCGCACGCGGGTCGTCTGCGGCATCCACGATTCCAATGCTTCGCTGCTGCCCTTTCTACTGGCGCGGCGCGACCCGTTTGTACTGTGCTCCACCGGCACCTGGTGCGTCAGCATGTGTCCCGCCGCCGATCTGACGCTGACCGATGAGGATGTCCACGGCAACCTATATTTCAATTGCGACGCCATGGGCAGACCGGTCAAGACCGCCAATTTCATGGGCGGTGAAGAGCATGCTTTGTGGTGGCTGCGCATGGCCGAAGCCTACGGTCTGGATGCGATCCCCGCTTTCGATTCGGCCAAAACCGAGGCTATACTCAAGGCCGCGCGCCACTTCATTCTGCCCGGCGTCATGCCAGGTTCCGGGCTTGCTCGGATCCTTCGTTTCGATATCGATAAGCGGGATGCCGTTCACGTAGAGCATGATATCTGTTCTGATCGGCTCTGATCCTCGGTACCAGTTCTGATTAGTGACGATATACTCGTTCTCGAGCGTCTCGTAATCGAAGAGCTGCACGTTCGTAGTGCGTCTGTTCGCAAGGCGCTTAGGAACGCCTTCTTTGAGGTAGCGAAGCATCGTCCGGTTCCCTTCTGAATTGGTCGGAACCGCTTGAAGATCGACGATGACCTC
>CAZOLK010000552.1:0-2309 GCA_964580325.1 uncultured Verrucomicrobiota bacterium
AGTTCGCGCTTGGGCCGGAGCACGACCGGCTTTTCGCCTCGCTGCTTGATGATCGTTTTGACCGCGTAGCGGCTGACATGCAGGCGGCTGGCGATCTCCCGGATGCTCATGCCTTCCAGGTGCAGCAGATAAATGGCCTTACGCTTGTCCGCATCGATCATGGAGCCTCCTTATGGTTTGAACAAAAGAGATGGAGTGACTGCTGATCCCGGCGAGCATGATGTTTGAATTTCGGTACCCGTTCACGGCCATTGTTTTTGGTTGAGCCACTGACCGTGGGCAAACTTTTCCAAGCATTGGCACCAGTCAACGACTAAATATAATCTGACACAATTATTTGGCTTGTTGCAAGTATTCTATGGAAAAATTTTATTTGGGACTGATATCTTCGCCACATTCCGTTTATATTACTGGCACGGACAAGCAACGCATCATACATGGCCTGACAATTACTGGCTCTTTACCCTCGTAGCGCAGCGTTTAGGGCAGGATATCGCCGACCGCCGGCATCGCGACATCGGTGGTGACAGGTCGGTTCGTAGCTCCCGAACCGATGGTCTCGATGACACGGAAGACGACCTTTGATTCCGAAACGGCCGGCTGCCGCGTAATCGTCGCGTTTCTGCCTGCCATGTTCGTATTTCCATGCACTGCGGACCAAGAGTTCGCGAGTAGATCGGTCGTTGTTTCGAGCGTGTACGTTGACCCGACGAGTCCCATCCAGCTCACGGACAGAGTATTCGTGTCACAGCCACAGCCTTCGAGTGTCATCCGGGGCGGATTGGCGCATCGGTGATAAATCACGGGGCGTGAGTCAAAGTTGGACTGCCAAGCGGCAGCCACTTCCGAATACGTCGCATAGCGTGCGTAACCGGTCGAGACATACGGGTCCAGTTCGTCCAACAAGGCAGTCAGGGTGGGATGATCGTTTGTGTTGAACATCATGCTTTGCGGAACGGCCACGGTCACGGTGTAGATATTCGTGGCAGGCAGAACTCCCGCTTGGATGGAATCAACCAAATACGCGACGAATTCCGGCGCGGAAAGATGGTGTTTTTGTCCGCCCCAGTTACTGTGTTCCTCGGGGCCGATGTAGATCATGCGTTCGCCGGGGGCGTGCTGCCAAAAAAACGCTTGAGGGTTCGAGTCCCTCCACGCCCACCACCATGGGTTGGGTCATTGGGCATGGGTTTTTGGGCATGGGTTTTTGGGTGTTTGACGGCGATGTTCCGGGTTACTGGTACAGGTGCTCAGTGCCCTGGGCGGTCGCGTCACGCCCGTTGATCCCCGCAGGCCGCCAGACGCCCGACGCAATGTCGTCCATGCTGAAATCCGACACATAATGGTGGTTCGAGCTGACCGCCAGTGTGAGCACCTCGGGACGCCAGACAAAGTTGGTGTGGATACGTCCTGGCTCGCCCTTCAGCATCCGCACAAACTGGGGAGCATTATCCCAGAGCAGACCACCCACATTTTCGCTCATGTTGGTGGTGAGCAAGCCACCCAGATAACGCACGTCCGCGTAATTGTCGGCACTGTCATCCTCAACACCGCCTTCCTGATGGGCATCTATCTCAACAGCATAGTGCGTGGTCAAATAGTGGATGATATTGGTCCCGCCGGTTCGCGTCCGCATCGCCTCATTCTCGCAGGTGAGGGTCCCATGAAAAAACTCGTAATCGCTTTGCAGGTTCCACGGGACGCCACGCGCCGCAAGCAGCTCGGCAAACATCAGCAGTCTTTCGCGGTAATTCGCATACGTGGGGCAATCGCCATAATAGGCGTTATCCTCGATGTGGGAAGCAACCGTGATGTAAATCGAAGGCGACGGTGGTGGCACAGTGCCATCGGAATAGAAACCAAGCGTCGAATTGATCGGTGCGCCGTTACTCTTACCGCCGAAGAAAAGCATCTGTAATGGGGTTGACGCACCAAGTACTACTGGTACGCAAAAGCTCAGGCGCGTTGTAGTTCATGCCGTATTCTTCGGGTGGAATGCCGGTCGGCGGCAGCGCTACCGCAGCGCCGTGTACCACCGGAAAGGGCATGGTTTCATCGCGTTCTTTCCATTCCAAAGTTGCGGTGTTGAACTCGTAGACCTTTCGGCTCTCGTTGCCATTGGCATCGTAACCACCAAACATATAGACCACATTCTAGCCTTCGTCGTTCAGTCCCAATGCCGATGTGGCATGGGTGCCGACCGGCGGGCCGATATTCGCCGAAGTCCACATCTTCGTGGAAAGCTGGTATATTGGCCTCAGGCGAGCCCAAAACGGTCGGACGATTTAGCAAGAGGCGTGACAGGCGTG
>CAZOLK010000553.1:0-2306 GCA_964580325.1 uncultured Verrucomicrobiota bacterium
AATTCGATCCGACTTTTACGTGCTATGCAATCAACCTTTCTGAATGCGACTATTTTTAAAAAAAACATAAAAACATGGAAAATTGGACTGACCCTATCCCTCTATCCTTTTTTTCCAAAAAATACGACAGAGCAGGGGAAGGGCGTGTTGCCGACTCAGGTTTTGTGCATCTCGGCGTCTAAAGACGGCGGGCTCGACGGCGGAAAGCACAGATTCCTAACGTGAATACACCTAGAAAAATCACATATTGAGATGGTTCTGGAACCGCAACTGCGGTGAGAGTGATACTGTCACCAATCCAACTCCATGTTCCAGAATCACCGGCTGACCACCCGATATCGGAAATGCTCGCGTTATTAAAGGTGATTGAACTACCGGAAATTATGCTTCCGGAGGTGTAAGAAGATGGAACAGCTACTACACCTTCACCAGCACCAAAGTAATCTCCCGTCAAAGTAACCGAATCCGCGCCATATCCGATTTGACCCGTCATGCCTTTTCCGGCATACGTTATTGTTGTTTCATCGACAAACAGGCCAATCGATGCTGGTGGCCCTCCAGCGAAAACCGCGTTCCACATGTCGCCCCCCACACCTGGTATCCCGCCTTCCAATGTATACTGAGAGCCGAGCGCTGACGTATCCAACGCGCCTCCTGCCGTCTCCATGACTACATTCGAGCCTGAATCGAAGATGGTTATGTCGATCGCAGCTGTGCCGACAGAAAAACAGAAGCTCCCCGCGATGATTGAGAAAAGTGATGTTTTCATTTTCACATGTTTGGTTTTCGTGGTTTTGATATGTTGACAGTGAAGAATTAGTAAGATCTATACACGGAAGACGCGCGGAGACGGTTCCCGGCCTCTTCCTCATGTCAATAAGGAAAACCAAAAATTTTGCAATTTTTACTGATGCCTGAGCGGGGCGGATATGGGGTCAGTCCAAGTTTCCATGTTTTTTAAGCATTCTCCATGAAGTGGTCCCCATTCATGGGACAGGAGGTCGGTTGGTTTTAGTTGGTTATTGTGGGTCGAAGCTGATTCGTAGATGCGCCCCGATGGGCGCGGCGCGGCGCGGGATCGTTCAGGCGGCTTGCTCGTTGCTGGGTGCTGAGTGATACACTTCGGCGGGAGTCTGCCCGTCAAGCGAGGAGTGGGGACGGCTGTGGTTGTAGCGCTCGAAGTATCTTTTCAGACCGGCTTTCAGACCGGCCATGTCGCGGTGGCCTTTCAGGTAGATGTCTTCGTATTTTACGCTGCGCCACAGGCGCTCGACAAACACGTTGTCCAGGGCGCGGCCACGACCATCCATGCTCACTTTGATCTGCCGATCCGTCAGCTCTTTGACGTAGCCGGGGGCGGTAAACTGGCTGCCTTGGTCGCTGTTGAAGATCTCGGGCTGCCGGTGCAGCAGCGCCTCTTGCAAGACGCTTTTGGCCCAGGCTCCGTCCATGCTGCAGGACAGGCTCCAACTGATGACGTAGCGGCTGTGCCAGTCTATCACAGCGCACAGATATACGTGCCCGCCTTCGAGGGGGATGTAGGTGATGTCGGTCGACCAGACTTGATCGGGGCGCTCGATGGCCAGCCCGCGCAGCAGGTAGGTAGGGATACGTCTTGTGCGCCGGGTGCGGTCGGCTGGTGCGCGGCTTGGGGCACAGCGCCTCCAGCCCCATGCGACGCATAAGCCGACGCACCCGTTTGCGTCCGATCGGCTCACCTTCGCGGCGGAGTATCCGCATCATCTGCCGCGACCCGAAAAAGGGACAATCGGTGTAGAGTCGGTCAATCCGCTGCATCAGGCGTCGATCCTCGAGCTCACGGTTCGAGAGCTTCGGTTTCTGGCGCCGATAGTGGCCTGAGCGCGACAATCCGAGCAGGGCGCACTGCCGCTTCACGGGCAGTCTGTTCTTGGGATCAATCATCGTATTGAGGGGGGCAGTGCGATGCCGAGCTTGCGGCAACTTTTTTTTAAGAAGTCGACGTCCATACTCAGTTCGCCGATTTTCTTTAGCAGCTTCTCTTCGCTGCGTTTGCTGCGCTGCTCGCTCTCTTGAGCCCGCTTGCCCTTGTCGAAGGCCGCTGAGGCGTTGGCCGCCATCTCAGCTTTCCATTGGCTCACCTGATTGGGGTGCACCTCGTAGAGCTGAGCGATCTCGTTGACGGTTTTTTCGCCCTTCATCGCCTCCAGAGCGATCTTGGCCTTGGTCTCTGCGCTGAATGTGCGTCGTTTGCGTTTCATGGTCGGTTCGGTTAGTCGGTGGTAAATCCAACTAACGCCCGTGTCCATTTTTTGGGGACCACTTCA
>CAZOLK010000554.1:0-2303 GCA_964580325.1 uncultured Verrucomicrobiota bacterium
CACAACCTCATCTGGTTGGCGGCCTAAAAACGTGATATTCGAGTCCGCCATCTGCATCAGCTTCGATCTCTCGCTGCCGTCGCCAATCACCACTAACGGGAGTTTCAACTGATTAAACGTCTGCACGGCCAGATCGATCCGCTTGTATGGTTCCAGCCGTGAGACGACCAAAAAATACGGTTCCAGGGTCTCAGACGTCCGGAATTGCGAAGTGTTCACCGGAGGATAGATCACTATCGAATCGCGGCGGTAATATTTACGGATACGCTGGGCTACATAGCCGGAAATGGCGACGAACGTGTCCACACGGTTACTGCTTAACGTGTCCCACATACGTAAGTACGTCAACAGGGGAGGGATGATCAGCCGGGCAAACCGGCTGCGCCAACTGGTTTCCATATATTCATGATACATATCCCAGGCATACCGTAAGGGGGTATAACAATAACAGATGTGCCGGGTTCCGTGTGGCGTGATGACGCCCTTTGCAACCGAATGATTACAGCTTAGCACCACATCGTAACCGCGTAAATCGAATTGCTCGACCGCGGTCGGCATCAAGGGTAGATAAGCTTTATATTTGGTTGTGCCGAACGGAAGGCGCTGAATAAAAGACGGACGAATATCAAAGTGCCGAAAATTGTCCGGCATGCGTTCCCGATTGTACACGGTAGTGTACACCGGCGCATCCGGAAACATGTCTTTGAGGACAGTCAGCACATATTCTGCGCCGCCGCGCCCGCCAAAGGTAGCGAGGCCATCATGAACGATTGCAAGTTTCATAAGCTAATTTGTGACATATCTGAAAGCCGTTTCCGTTACCCGACGAATATAACGGTTGTGGAGCAACAGATCCTGAATCCAGTCGTACACAAACAACGAGGCAGCGATGGAACTCAGTGGGCCCAAACGTTTAAGTTTGCGCTGCATGGCGGCTTTGCGGATCTGTTTACGTACGACATGCGCTTTTTGCAGCATTCGAACACGGTCAGCTCGAGGAAATTCCGGCGTATCAAAAAGTGGCTGTGTATCCCAATGCGAGGCTTTATTCAAATACTCTTGCGGCGGAGACAGAAAATAATCGTGTTCCTCAACCCAGCGATAAATCTCGGTATTCGGAAAAGGAATCAGGTTATAGAACTTGGCATCGAACACCGGATACTTTTGGGCAAACCGAAACGATTCTTCCACCTCGTTCACGGTTTCGCCGGGCAAACCAACAATGAAAAATAGCGTCACATCATATCCAATCTCACAGGCGGATTTTACAGCGTTTTCGATGCTGGCCAGTTGTTCACCTTTTTTGATGCCTTTCAAGATATGATCATTGGCGCTTTCCACCCCAAACGAAAGAAATCGGAATCCGACGTCATACATCCGTTTCAGGAGGGCCCGATCGACATGATCGGCCCGGATCCCGTTGCCGCAGCGAAACCGGAATCCAGTCAGCTTACGCCGGTCGATCTCGTCGCAAATCGCATACACGCGATCCTGATGCATCGCAAAATTATCATCCAAAATCAGAATATCCCGGTAGCCCTTTGCATGCCAGTACTCCAATTCGTCCACAATCGGCTGAGCGCTTCGAAAGCGGCAGGAGCGGCCAATTGTCGTTTTCACCGGACAAAACGTGCAGGCATACGGGCAGCCGCGCGAGGTGATGACGCCGACTTCGCGGGCCACATATTTGGACAATTCAAACCGTTCATACCTGGGGAATGGAAGCTGATCTAACTCCATAATGAAAGGCCGGTCGCCAGTATAGACAATATCCTCCGGCGATGATCTGAAAAACAGCCCTTTGATCTGCTCGACAGGCAGACCCTGACATAATTCGATCAAAGAATCCTCCCCTTCGAGCGTGGTTCCATAGTCGATGGCGGCGCATTCAGCCAGTACCTGTTCGCGCAGCGTCGAAAGATGCGGTCCGCCGGCAATAATCGGAATATCCGGGAAATGTGATTTGAATGTGCTTAACATGTCGTACACCGACTGGTGAAACAGGGACGTCATGCTGACACCGACCAAATCCGTCTCAAACGCGGCAATCTTTTGCTGAACCCGCGGAATGGAATATCCCAAACTCATATCAACGATCTGATGTTCAATCCCTTGCAGTTGAAGCATTTCAGACAAATAACCCAACCCGATAGGCGGACGAATTGCGCCCCAATGACTTTCTGTATGTGGTGGATACACCAACGTAACCCGTGTATATCTCATCATATTTGGCGGAGACGCAACTCCGCCCTACCATCAAGAAACGATTTTCTCACCTTTTGGCAGGGCGGAGTTGCGCCTCC
>CAZOLK010000555.1:0-2289 GCA_964580325.1 uncultured Verrucomicrobiota bacterium
ATGGGTGAGCTTCCAGCACCAACTTTAGCCCATGAGTTTGGCTGAAGAGGCATTATTATTTACGATATCGGTTTTCCTCCAAAGAATGTGATCAATCAACTTTGATGTATTATTATGGTTTTAGATTTTTCAATTTTACCATTCGTCGTTGGATTTCGCCTGATCCTTTAAATGATGCAAGCGGAATGAATTATTATCGTTTTTGTGATAATAGCCCAATAGTCATGATCGACCCAGTAGGATTAGACACAGTGACATATGAATTTGTCAATCCAAGCGAACATGGTGCTTGGTATAGATTTTGGCACCAACCAAACGATACGATTTATGTAAAAAGCAACTGTGACATACTCAATGATTTGAAAAAAAGAAAGTTGCTATCGTTAACAAGAGTAAATTTGAGTTCACACGGGGAAGGTTCGGGCAATATAGACTTGGGCGATACACACTTTCGCATGGATGCATATGTTTTACTCAGTCAAGACTTTGAAAAACTCACCGCTAGACAACAAACATATGTTCGTGATTTTCAGAAAACTGTTTTTCTATTTAAAGAAATTGAAAAGCATATGGCTACAGATGGTTTGATAAATCTTGTAATCTGTTGCGCTGGAAGAGGGGAAAATGGTGTTCAACTGGAAGATTATCTGAATAGAATTTTACCGTTTGTGGATGTTCATACATGGGCATTTAATGTCACTTTCTTTTTCAAAAGTCCTATGATAACTGAACCAATAGCTTTGCCTGGTAAATTCTCTCATGGAGCGAAGTAAATTGTATATTCTTTTATGGAGCGAAGTTAATAAAATAATTAAATATATTATTTTACTAATTTTATGTGGTATTTCTTTTTTAATGTTGTTTTCAATCATTAGTTCTGGATGCCCCGGCAAGCATCGCATAATTAAAGAAAAAATGATTAAAAATGTGCTGAGGGCTGCCGAAAATTATATTTTAATGGATTTACATGACCAAATAGCAGAGCAACGATTGCCGTGTATTACTGATGCTGTTCGTAGGATTGTTTATAAAATTGACGACCTCATTAGTAGTGATAGTAAAGATGGTTATATTTGCGTAAACCCAGATAATTCAATATGGATTACTTACTTAACAAAGAACACATACAAAGCATTCAGCAATATAAATGTACTGCTTTATTGGTCTGTCCCCATAACAAATGAAAACACGGGAGAAAATCTTTTTATTGGCTATTGTGATGGAGAGCTTGAGCATGTTGATTTACAAAATAAACCTTATTGGAATCCTGTAAAATATCGGATTTGCCCAACTGAGGTTAGTCTCGGGAGTGTAGGTATGTCGCATAACGCTTCAAAATATTGTGTTTATGTCCCTTTGTTGGAAACATTGGGCGTGGTTGGCCTCGCCATGGCCGGCGCGATCTTCGGCTTCTGGCTTGCGCGCCATCCGGCCCGAGTGTGGGGCGGTGCCTACCTGTTCGTCCTCGGCTTGGTCGGTCTTGTCATTCTCGGGCGCTACGTGCCGGGCTTGGAATACGCGACCCCTTTTCGCTGGCTCATGCTTGATCGCCGCGAATATGCGCTCATGGCCATGATTTGTACAGTCGGGCTGATCCCGGCGCTGCGCAAGCTGAAGAACCGGCGCTTGGCAGTGCTGGTCACGCTGTTCATGGCGCTGTTCATCGGCCATTTTTCCCTCATGCCTTTTCTGCTTCCGGCCTTCAATCGCGCCTACCTGGCGAAGTTGCAAACCAAACTCGACCGGCACGGCGTGTGTTGGCAGCAGACCGATTACACCTGCGGTCCCGCTGCGGCCGTGACAGTTCTGCGCAAACTGGGTTTGCCTGCCGATGAGGGCGAAATGGCGATCTTGGCCCACACGACCCATCGCGCCGGTACGCCGCCGGACGCCTTGCTGGCGGCCATTCAGTTACGCTACGCCGATCAAGGCGTCCGCTGTCAGTTCAGCACGTTTAAGCACGTGACCGAACTGCGCGGCCTCGAGCCGGTCATCACGGTCATCCAATTCGGGTTCTTGGTCGATCACTACATCGTCGTGCTCCAAGTTCGTGATAACCAGGTCGTGGCCGCTGACCCTCTCATGGGCATGCGTACGTTGTCGCATTCCGATTTTGAATTTATTTGGCGCAAAGGCGGCATCCTGGTAACAAGGGATCGATCCAGCGCGCCGCCAGCGACCGAGGCCATCACCGTACAGTGAATACGACTTGCAGGGATGGCCCACTACTGTACGTGACCAATGCCTTTACCTATACTATCGCCGATCAAGTCACCAGCACGGAAACCC
>CAZOLK010000556.1:0-2064 GCA_964580325.1 uncultured Verrucomicrobiota bacterium
TTGCCGCAGCTCGTACTTGCCCGAGTGTTTACCACATGCTAGGCTGAATTCCATACTATCGACAATCCTGGATAATCGCCCCAGCCGCTGGATGGGCCGTCCTGGTTCATAGCGCTGCCGCGTACCAGGGCCAGGATTCGGTTGCCGTCGGCCATGGCGTCGTCCAATCGCTTGAGCGCCAGCGCGCCGCAGCCTTCGCCGCGTACATAGCCGTCAGCCGTTGCGTCGAACGTATGGCAGCGTCCCGTGGGCGAAAGCATGCCAGCGCACGACAGGGCCAGATGCGTTTCAGGCGCGAGGATCAGGTTGACGCCGCCGGCCAAAGCCATACGGCATTCGCCGCGTTGCAGACTTTTACAGGCCAGGTGCAGCGCGGTCAGCGACGACGAACAGGCCGTATCCACGGCCACGCACGGACCGCGTAAACCCAGCAAGTAGGCAATGCGACCGGCCGCGGCATTGTGCACCGTGCCTGTGCCGAAGTAGGCGTCCAGACTGGAAAGGCGATTGCCGCGCGCCAACTGGTAGGCGAAATCCCAGGTCGTAATGCCGATGAAAACGCCTGTATCGCCGCCGCGCGTGCGTTCGCGCATTTCACCGGCGTCTTCCAGTGCGTGCCAGCATACTTCCAGCAGCAGGCGATGCTGCGGATCCATGGATGTGGCCTCGCGCGGCGACATGCCGAAAAAGGCGGGATCGAATAAATCGACCTGGTCGAGATAAGCGCCGTACGGATTGTCCATGGCCGGGTCCAGCGCCGGGTCGTCGCGGCGCCAGGCACGCAGGTCCCAGCGGTCGGCCGGTCGACGGCCCACGGCGTCCACGCCGTCGCGCAACAGGCGCCAGAACGCGTCCGGATCGTCGGCGCCGCCGGGAAAACGACAGGCCATGCCGACCACGGCAATGGGATTGCGGATTGCGGATTGTGGATTGCGGATTGCGAATTGTGCGGGGCTTTGGATCTTGGGACTTGATTCCCGATTAAAGAGTTGATCGTGGATGTGATCGACCTGCTGGGCGATGGTCGGGTAGTCAAAGGCCATGGTAACGGGCAGGGACAGCCCGGTCTCGCGGTCCAGCCGGCGTTTGAGATCCACGGCCATTAGCGAGTCGAGGCCGCGCTCGAACAGGCCCTGGTCCGGCCCCGGCGCTTTGTCCGGGGACAGGCCCATAATCGCGGCCACGATTTCGCGCAGGCGTTGCGTCAGCATGGGTTTACGCTGAGCAGACGGTGCATCGCGCACCTGCTCCAGCCAACCTGATGTATCGGCTGCAACCATGGGTTCCGCTGTGTCCGGCGCCAGTGCCTCCAGCAATGGACGCCTGCCTTTGACCTGCATGGTTTGTTTGAACAGGCGCTCGTTCAACCGGACAACGCCGAGTTGCGCCTGGTTCGCGGCGCGCAGTCGATCGCACAAGGCAGCCGCATACTCTGGATCGAGCGCTTCCACGCCAATTTGGGCCAAGTGCTGTAGGGCGTCTTGCGTGGTCATGCCGCCTTTGCGCCAGGGACCCCAATTGATGCTCAATCCAGGCCGGCCCTGGGCCCGGCGCTGGTGTGCCAATCCATCCAGCCAGGCATTGGCGGCCGCGTAATGGGCCTGACCTGAAGAACCCCAGAGCGAGGAGATCGAGGAAAAGAAGATCATGAAATCCAGGTTGCGGTCGCGCGTGTGTTGTTCGAGCAGGCGCGCGCCCTGCACCTTGGGGCGCATAACGGCCGCAAGCGTGGCATCGTCGAGTTGGCTCAACGGCTTGTCGCGCGACACGCCGGCGGCATGAATCACGCCGGCCAGCGGCAAGTCCAAGGCGTCGATGGCATCGAACAAACGAGCCGCGTCGCTTTCGTCGGCCATGTCGGCGCGGATTACCTGAACATGGGCACCGGACGCGTTCAGTTCGTCCACAAGGTCGCCGGCCTGGTCCGAGACAATGCCGCGGCGGCTGGTCAACACGATATGCCTTGCGCCGCGCATATAGAGTCGGCGCGCCATGCGCAGGCCCAGTGCGCCGAGTCCGCCAATGACCAGATAGCCGCTGTCCCCGCGCAGCGCCGGCGCTGCG
>CAZOLK010000556.1:2074-2283 GCA_964580325.1 uncultured Verrucomicrobiota bacterium
CGCGAGTTGATAAGGGACAGGCCTTTAATCGCGCGACATAGCGCCGACCGTTGCGCCAGGCGACCAGGTCTTCGTCGTCCGCCAGGGTCAGCTCGTCGAGCCATGCGCTATCCGGCGGCAGGTCCACGATTCCGCCCCACAGCCCGGGATCCTCCAGCGCCAGTGTCCGGGCGAAGCCCCACAGCGCAGACTGTTCCAGCCCGCTGATC
>CAZOLK010000557.1:0-2270 GCA_964580325.1 uncultured Verrucomicrobiota bacterium
GCCTGTCGAGCAAGGCCTGCCCAGACTGCCCGATCAACGGCCGCTGCCCGGGCGACTGCCCCAGCCGGTTGTATTTCAATGCCGGCGACCAGGCCAACTTAATTTGTACGCTTTATCGAACATGCCATTCTTTTCTGGAGGAACAACAAGCATGAACCACAAAGCAAGACGAAATCCGTCATCCGAAATCCGAAATCCGAAATCGTTTCGCATCGTCTATTTCTGCGGCATGGCCCACGAACTGCCTTCACTGAGCCGCGGCGTCACCATGTACCGCGAGCAGGGCGGTCAGGTGGACATCGCGGTGCGTACCCAGACCCAGTTGTTTGACCAGGCGCGCATCGACGCGTTTGTAGCTCGCGCCATGGAGGCGGATGTGGTCTTCCTGGTGTTGCACGGCGGAAAGTCCTTCTGCGCCCCGTTCGATGCGCTGATGGATGCCGTGTCCGCACGGCGCGAAGCCGGGGAACCAACGCCGTGGCTGCATATCCAGGCTGTGTCCGGCGACGACGAGGGGTTGGCCCTGGCTGAGCAGTATTCCGATGGTTGGAGCGACGGTCGTTGGCAAAGGCTCAGTCGCTATCATCTGCTGGGCGGCGTGCGCAATTTTTACGGATTACTCCACGCTTTGGCCGATTTGGACTCGTGTGAAAATTGCGCGCCGCCGCCCGAGCCGTTGCCGTTGGAGGGGCTCTACCA
This sequence comes from uncultured Verrucomicrobiota bacterium, assembly GCA_964580325.1. Taxonomy (GTDB): domain Bacteria; phylum Verrucomicrobiota; class Kiritimatiellia; order CAYTQP01; family CAZOLK01; genus CAZOLK01. The sequence continues at coordinate 700 of CAZOLK010000557.1, forward strand.
TCCGGACCACGGACTGTTCCTTTCGCTGGACGAATACCTCGATCAGCATCCGCTGGACCCGGCGCGCATCACGGTCGGCATCTGGTTTTACCAGACGTACTGGGTCAACGGGCAAATGGCCCACATCGAAGCGCTGATTCGCGCCATCGAGCAGCGCGGCCATCAGGCGCTGCCCATGTTCAGCATGCGCTTCAAGGACGCAGTGCTCGGCAACCGCGGACCAGACGAGATTATCCCCGACTATTTCATGCGCAACGGCCGCGCACTGATTGATGTGCTGATCAACTGCATGTCCATGTCCATGACCATCGCCAATCCGACCTATCGATCAATTTTGCCGCGGTTGAACGTGCCGTTCCTGCAAGCCATGGTCTGCAACAGTCCGCGCGCGGTGTGGGAACAGAACGCCCAGGGCATGTCCGTGATGGATGTGACCCACCAAGCAGCCCAGTCCGAGTTTGACGGCGCACTGATCACGGTGCCAGTGGTCACGCGTGAAGAGGATACCGTGGACCCGGTGACCGGCGGCTTGCTGGCGCGTACCATGCCGATCCCTGACCGGATCGAACGGCTGACCGGACTGGCGCTGAATTGGGGCCGGTTATGCCGCAAGCCGACCGCTGAGCGGCGCATCGCCATCATCCTGCACCACTACCCGCCGCGCAACGACCGCATCGGCTGCGCTTTTGGTCTGGACAGTTTTGCCAGCGTCAAGCATCTGCTGGACCGTCTGCGCGAACAAGGCTATGGCGTGGAACACACATTCGCGGATGGTGACGAGTTATCGCGCGAAATCCTGGCGCGTATGACCTGCGACCAGCGCTGGTTGACCCCGGAGAAAATGCTCGAATGCGCCGAAGCCCAGGCCGGACCCGATACCTATGCGGCGTGGTTTGAAGCGCTGCCGGCTCCGAACCGCGACAAGATGAACGCGGATTGGGGACAGGCCCCGGGCGCGTTGTTCGTGCACAAAGAGCGCATGTGTTTTCCGGGCATGCTCAATGGCAACGTGTTCATCGGCATCCAACCACCGCGCGGTTACCTGGAGAACCCAGAAGCGATCCTGCACGACCTGGCGCTCTCGCCGCCATATCATTACTTGGCCTATTACAACTGGCTCAAGCACACATTCAAGGCCGACGCGGTCATGCATGTGGGCAAGCACGGTTCGCTCGAATGGCTGCCCGGCAAAGCGCTCGGTTTGAGTCAGACCTGTTACCCGGACCTGGCCATCATGGACCTACCCAATCTCTACCCTTATATTATCAATGACCCCAGCGAAGGCACGCAGGCCAAGCGGCGTTCGTATTGCGCCATCATCGACCATCTTGTGCCCGTGCTGACCAACGCGGACCTGTACCACGATCTGGCCGATGTGCAAAAGGCGCTGGCCGACCTGGAGGAAGCGCGGCGCCAGGACCGCGGCAAGGTCGGCGTGCTGACCGGCATGTTGTGGGACGCGGTGGAGAAAGCCGACTTGCAGCACGATCTGGAACTGACCAGAGATCAGGCGTTGGCAACAGCAACTGGCCACCGGCCGCAACTTGCGCGATGGCATCCGCAACCAGCTT
>CAZOLK010000558.1:0-2259 GCA_964580325.1 uncultured Verrucomicrobiota bacterium
GGCATTGAAGCGCCGCGACCACGGCTGTCGTTTCCCCGGCTGCACCGCGCCTTGCACTCGACGCGCCTGCAAGCTCTCATTACTACGTTGATTGGGAATCGAACCACCAGGAATGATCGGTTCTGCGGATTACGCGATATTCGCGTGGGATCGGTCGCGAAAAAAAGCAGCCGGCACTGGGGCCGGCGGCAACCCCGCCATATTGACCATCCTCCCTACTGCCGTGCCACCAGGCCCATTCCCTCCCTTGAAATGCATGCAAAAAATGCTAGCATTACAGGTATCGCCGTCCATCCAACAAGAGGTGTACCTGTATGAGCTCAATAATTACCGTCCGCAATATCGATTCCGGCGACAAATCCTGGCTGCAACAGGAAGCAAAAGATCAGGGTGTTTCCATGGAAGAAATTGTCCGTCGTCTCATCCGCGAAAAACGCCAAAAAGCGCAAACCCGGGAAAAACCCTCGGAGGTCTTCCGCCGCTACTTTGGCCCCGAACATGGCGTTGAACTGCCACCGCGAGGAAAATACGGCTATCGCCCTGTTGAATTTCAGGACAGCGATGAGGCATGACCGCACAGATTTCCTACCTGCTTGATACCAATGTTATTTCCGAAATGATGCGGCCGGTACCGGCGGCCAGAGTGGTGGGATTTCTGGATTCCATCGCCGACCAGGGCCTGGGGTTGGCCTCGATCACCGTCTGGAAAATTTTGAATGGTGTCGGCAGGTTGCCAGCCGGGCGTCGCCGGGATGAACTGCAGACCCGGTTTCGCGGTATCGTCCAGACTTACTTTGAAGACCGGGTTCTAGATTGGTCCGTGGGCGATGCTGAAGCATGCGCGCGCTTAATGGAACGAAAGCGCCGCAGTGGAGAACCGCTCGACGACCATTTGCCGGATGCCATGCTTGCAGGCCTGGCTGTCAACCGCAACCTGACAATAGTCACCCACAATGAGAGCGAGTTCCGCAATACTGGTGCGCGTATGGTTAATTCCTGGGCGGCTCTGTGATCAGACCAGCGCCCGCGCCATGATTCGACTGTCAGGAAAACGTCCCGAATTCGCGTAGGAATTCTCCCCGAGGTATGGGTGTCCGGGTTCTTCATCGACCACCACACCTAAAACGGCAAGCTGGACAACATCGACCCGGCCGAAATGGCCCAGAACGTCGCTGCCTACGCGGTGCCGGCCTGGCTCGCGGCCCAATCGCCGGTGGATTTCGGATCGGGGCCAGGGCTGATCGAATCTGATTGATGCTTTTGTCGGTTTTCGTAGGGTGTGTCGAGCGCAGCGAAACGCACCGTTTCGGCCCATCAAGATGGATTGGCCGCTCGCCGGCCGGCAGCTTTACAACTTCTAAACCCGTCGCGCCCGCGTGGATTCAATCAGAGGTTCTCTTGGCGACCCGTTTTTCACAATCGACTGAAAAGTAGGCAAAAGCGCTTTTTACGAGCGACAGAAAGTCGCGAACTTCACGCGACCAATGCGGCTGATCAATTGATTCGCGACTTGTTACGTGTTTAATGTAGCCGACTGGCGATAAGCCTATTTAAACTAACGCCAGCTTCGGCAGCTTGAATTGCAAGCGAACGATGTGTCTCAGGTGGCAGACGAACCATAAACTTGCCACTATAATTTTTTGCAGCAATTGGCTCCGGTACAGCCTCACCATTTGCCTGCATATCGTTCAGACATTCTTTCACCAGCTTGCGAATAGCTGCCAGCGCCTTCTCTGGCGTATCTTCCAGCCAGCTCAAGCTGGGAAACTCCGCACACAAGCCAACATATTCTTGATCTTCGTCTGACCAAGTAACTCGATAAGTATAACGATCCACAACTTTAGCCATTTTCTACCTCCAACCGCTCAATAGCAGCTAAAACTTGCCGCACCTGATATGGCTTGGCTTTGCCTTTGGCATTTTGGATATTTACTCGCGGATTTCCTTGCCAAGGAGTTTTGTAGACCCTATGGCTAGATCCAGCCTGGCGAGGCAAACCAAAAAAAGCGTCGCAAACCCTGCATAAATCATTGAAACGAATGCCTTTTGGGTTTGCCCGCATCTTTGCGAGGATATCTTCAATATTCGCCATCCAACAAATGATACCATTATTGATACTATTTGCAAGTCTTGATTTTGGGGAAATTTTTCAGGCTAGGTGGCACGTAACGCTGCCATCACCGGTGACAGAACCGCGGAGCAAAGCGTAAGCGGCCAAACAAGGCCGTTATTTCCTCCCGCGTGATGTCCCGCTAATCT
>CAZOLK010000559.1:0-2256 GCA_964580325.1 uncultured Verrucomicrobiota bacterium
TCCCAGACCCGGTTCTCGCGGGCCTCGAAGAAGCCTTGGTTTGTCGGCTTTAACTTCCAGATATCCAAACTTTTGATGGTGGTAGGAGCGCCAACGGTGAAGGCGTAGAGCCCGGTCTTTCCGGCATAGTCCATATGGGTTGCCAGCACGGCCTGACGGTCGTTGGCGAAGACCTCGACAAGATATTTGTCAATGAATATCCGCAGCTCGACATCTTCGCCCAACGGGAGGTCGGCAACGGCAAAAGGCGCCTCGGTTGTGCCGACACGCAGCGTGCCCGTTTCTGGCCGTAGAATAATGGGAAGTCCCTCGCGGTTCTCATCGGCGAAGAGGATAACGCCGAAGAGTTTGCGCAAGGCCTCTTCGCGTCGGACGACAATGCGGATTTCACATGAGTCACTGTCGAGTTCGGCGAGTCTCTGGCGCGTTTCACCCGAAGCAGGTGGGACAGCGTCGCCGTGCCCTGTTATCGGCGTTGAAAGCACGATATCGCGCAGTGAAACTGGATCGTGCCGTAGGTCATTGAGTTCGCGCAGCGGTTGAATGCGCAGTGATCCGTCGTGAGAAAGTCTCAACTCGCGCGGCAGAGACTGAATGGACTTCCTTCCAAGAGTCCCCTCTCCGGCGGTGTGCACCCAGGCCCACATCACACGACGCCCGTCCGGCGTGAGAACGCTTTCAGGTGCAAAAAAATCGGTCCGGCGACCAAAACCGTAAACCATCTGTTCATCTCTACGGAAGTTCATGCGTCCGTGTGTTTCCGGCACGAATTGCTCGGTTTCTGCGTTCCAATCGCCGATGTAGTAGCGGCACCCCAGATTATGGCTGATGCAAAGGAGCATCCATTTACCCGCAATCGGAAAAAAGTTCGGGCAGGAGATGTCCTCGCCAATGGTGGTGTCCGGCAGCTCATGGCTCAGGAAGTCGCCGACCAATATCCAATTCCGCAAATCCGTCGATTTGAACAGCGGCTGCTGTTTTCCTCCTGAGATCGCATAGTAAGTGTCACCAATCAGAAAGCAGTCGGGATCCCAATGTTCGTCCAACTGTGCCTCGCTGCCGTCGGGATTCTTCACCTCGACGGAATAGGGCTTCTCCCATGCGGATAGACTCTGGTCCTTGGCGATGGCGATATGATTACGGCCCGAGTTTTGACCATGATAGATGACCGTCGATCGCCCATCCCTGGCGATAAAACCGGTGCCGCTGAACATTCCGTGCCCGGTGAAGGCCGGCTGGAGCTTGGTTGGCTGCCATGTCCAATGGAGCATGTCCGGGCTGGTGACATGGATGAAGGAAAATGATCGCGTGTCCTTCCAGGGGTGGGCGAGAATGTAGTGCAGGTGATAGACGCCATTGAGCCAGAAGGCGGCATTGAGATCAGCGGGGGCGCTATCGCCGCCGGGATGCATGAGATGGTAGTTGAGAACCATATCGCTCATCGGTAAAAGTCCTTTGGATTCACGGGTTAATGGTGGTGGCATGTTTCATGAGGGGCGGTTTTTTAAGATTCATGGTGGTTTGTCTCCTGTTCGTTCCTCGTTTCATTTCATTGTCTTTCTTTTGTGATCATAACTGTTCAGGGGGGGCCGTCAAGCTGTGATCTTCCCCCCCCCGAAAAATGGACACCGGCATATATTGCCAGGCACAGGCCCCCCCATACGAATCGCCTCCATACGTTTGTATGTGCGTACTGCCCGCATGTACTTCATGCGTCTTGCCGACCGAGACACATCGGTATCCGTTGTCGCGCAGCATACTCATCCAGGTTTATTCGTCTCCGGTCATGAACCGATTGTTTCCGCAGGCTCGGGTATTCCAGGCATGTTGACCATTGAGAAAGCTCATCCGCGAAGGGACGCAGGGCGTAGCGGCAATAAAAGTGGCTGAAGCGCACCGATTCTCCGGCGAGCCTTTCCATGCACGGATAATCGGCCATCGGGTGACGGCCTGGGCCGATCGTATCCGCGCGTTGTTGGTCGGTCATGATGAAGAGGATATTCGGTTTTCCAAGGGGAGTATTCATGGCCTCATTAACTCCATGCTTTCAAAATGGGCTTCGTCATCTTGCTTTTCGCCATAGTCGTTTTTTGTTGTTACTCCGGTTCCCTCGGTTGAGCTTGCTCGTTTTTTAGCGCATCCCAACTCGGGCCGACCTTGCGGGGCCAGATCAGCTCGCTCGAAAGCGCGGGCTCCGGTTTCTCGGAATACCAGAAGGCCGTGCCGCCATAAGTGACTTGATCCGTGAGTTCTTTT
>CAZOLK010000560.1:0-2224 GCA_964580325.1 uncultured Verrucomicrobiota bacterium
GAATCGGCTTTGCGATTGTACATCTCGTCTTTTACCATCAAAACTGAGGTCTGAACTCGCGAATACCGGCGAAACAGCGGATTCGCGCCGAGATGTTTTGTTCAACCGGTCGCCGGCTTCCTTCACCCCCCGGGGGGACTCTGCCTTAAACTACTCTTAGCCGCCATCTAGCTTGAAACAGGACCACCTCTTTGGTACGCAACAAATAAGTGATCGACGCTTGACATCGTTCACAAATTTGGTACGCTCGCGGAGCGCACCGGCAAGCAACCGGGCCAGGCCCAGCACACAACAAAATTCTGCACCGTACTTTTCAACCCGCCGCCTTTCAGGCGTCGGTTCGAAAAGCCGGTGAGAACGTCGTTGGTAGGAGGAAACAATATGAGTACCGATCAGCCACATTCCGAGAACGGCAAACGGCGCAAGGTCAGTCGTGCCGATCTGCGCAAGGCGGTAGCGTCTGTGGATCGTTCACGGGCGAAACAGAACCAAACAGTCGAGAGAAGGAGAAGTCACGCAGCGCGGTTTGGAGTCCTGTGATCGGATCGGCAGCGCTTGCATGCCTGTTCGGTTGGTGGGCTGTCCGTTCATGGGACGAATGGATGATCACCCCAAAGATCATGGCGGATACCGCTGCACTGGGCGCTGCCGCTACGCTGTTCCGTGCTCTCTGGCAGGTATTGCCGCGCTGGGCGGTCGCTGTTGCCTCGGCTGTTCTTGCTGCCCTTGTCGGGGCACCCTTCTTCGTTGCTGCCATGCAGAATCTCAAGCATATGGAAGCACGGAGGCAGATCATGGCTCAACTACGAGACCAAGCTTCTGCCGACTCGGAACTCGTCACCCCAAAATCAGTCGTGATGCAAGAAACGAACAGCGTTGCCAAAGAACTCCTTGCTGCGTACCGGCAATAAAAATGCCCCGTCACTTTGGAGAACCACCTTTAGGGATGCCAAGATTCAACATGCAGAACTGCAATATGGACAACAAAAGACATCCACAGATAACAACAACCAAGCTACGCGACCAGTGAAGAACTCCGTCTTTCCAAACGAAACCATGCTTAATCGGCTCTGTAATGGATGAAAGGTCACCTGTCAGTGGGTGTCCATCTGCATCCACCAATCCCCACCAAGGGCAAGGTATAACTGTTATTGTGGCGATACTCTTTTCTCTCAAGTTTTTGTCTAATTTTGACCCTGACAGGGGCGTCCCCGGACAATAGATATTGCCAGCGACAAGCATAAATTGCGCTAGTCGGGAATGGCTATATGTAAAATCTTCCTTTATCCCGTTTGCCGCACAGTATTCACGTACGGCATCAATCTTCATTATGTGTAATGCCTCACGTTTTCCCAGTGGAACCGAACCCGCCCGCCCCGCGGCTGGTATTGCTAATTTCCGGCACTTCGATCATTTCAACTTCCAGCACCGGTTTAATGACCATTTGGGCAATACGGTCACCGGGTTCGATTTGATAAGCTTCATGGCCGTGATTGATCATTATCACGCCCACTTCGCCGCGATAGCCGGCGTCAATCGTGCCGGGAGTGTTCAGTACCGTAACCGCATGTTTCAACGCCAGACCGCTGCGCGGCCGTACCTGCGCTTCGTAACCGTGCGGCAGATCAAGCGCGATGGCGGTTTTTACCAATGCTGATTTTCCGAATTCCAGCAGCACTTGCTCTGCGGCAAAAACATCCGGTCCGGCGTCACCATGATGCGCATAGCGCGGCAGCATTCCCTCCGGCCGCAATTTCATAACATTCACTTGCATATTTTTGCTCTCCATATCAGTAATAACCTGATTCGTTCATGATCTTTTGCCACGGATTGTGCTTATGCCACGTATTCCAGGTAGGGGTGCCCCAGCCCCTTGGGTTGGGATACCCCTGTAGGATGCCCCAAGGGTCTGGGCATCCCTACTGACAGATCGTTCATAAACTCTGGAAAATTCCGGAATTATTCTATTCGGGATCAGCCAGAAATCAATGCCCGCCGGATATGCCGCTGTTTCCGGCGGTTCGTCAAACCCAACCGCATCTCCGACCGAAATGCGGCTTACCAGCAGACCGAAACGCCCAATCATGACTGATAGGAACTTAGTTTTTCATATTGGCGAGGCTACCAAAGCACAAACACAAAAACAAACTGAAAAATAAATAAAATAATACCTGGATTTTGCACACATAGTTCGATTTTTTTTATTGCAACCCATTGAAAACCG
>CAZOLK010000561.1:0-2205 GCA_964580325.1 uncultured Verrucomicrobiota bacterium
CGGCGGCCCGCTTCCGGGTCGAGGACGGCGAGGTCCACTTCGAGCCGCTGCGCCCCGACTCGCTGCCCGTCGCCATCAACGAAGCCACGAACTGGGCCCGGGACGCGGGCGGCATCGTCTGCATCACCGGTTCGCTCTACCTGGCAGGCGAAGCGCTGCTGGTGCTGGACGGGTTGAACCCGGATTTATTCAAGGGTAAGGAGGATATGTGAATATAGGTATATCGTGTGGCGGCACAGGCGGGCATATCTTCCCGGGCCTGGCCACGGCTGAATGTTTGAAAGCGCGCGGCCATGACGTCACCATCTGGCTGGCCGGCAAGGATATCGAGAGTAAGGCCATAGAACACTGGCCAGGTAAAGTCGTAACCGTACCGTCCCAGGGTTTTTCCAGAAGGTTCTCGCTCGAGCATCTCCGTACCTTGGTCACCCTGTTCCATGCGGCTAGACGCTGCTGTTCAATCATGAACCAAGACCGGCCCGACGTACTGCTGGCCATGGGCAGCTATGCTTCGTTCGGGCCGGTGTGCGCGGCGTTGAAGCTCGGCATCCCCGTGGTGCTGCACGAGGCCAACGTGATTCCGGGCCGGGCCATCTCGCTGCTGTCCAAGTGGAGTCGCTGCACGGCCATCAGTTTCGAGGAAACGCGTTACCACCTGAAACGCCAGAACCTAGTCTATACCGGTATGCCGTTGCGCCTGGAACTGCAAAAGGCCCTGGCCCAGCACGAACGGAAACGGATGCCCAACGAGCTGTTCCATCTGCTGGTCATGGGCGGCAGTCGCGGCGCGCACAAACTGAACGAAGTCGTCGCCCACGCCGCCTGCCAGGTACACGAAGCAGGCACGTTGTTTCACATCACCCATCTTACCGGCGCCAAGGACGAGGAGGAAGTGCGGCATCGCTATAAAGCCAACAGTATCCCGCACCAGACATGCGCTTTCCACGATAAAATGGAAGAAATCTACACCCGCACCGATATGGCCATCTGCCGTTCCGGCGCGTCGTCCTGCGCTGAAATCATGGCCTTCGGCATTCCGGCCCTGCTCGTCCCCTACCCTTTCGCCACCAAAGACCACCAAACCGCCAACGCGCGCGCCCTGGAGCGCATCGGCTGCGCCGATTTCATCGCGGAAAGCGATATCAGCACGCACTGGTTGACCGATTACCTGAACGAATGCATCAATTCCAGGCAGCATCTCGATCATCTACGCCAGGCCAGCCGCAAGCTGCAGCCGGGCAACGGAGCAACCAACCTGGCGAACCTGATCGAGAAAACCGCGGCCGAAAGCGCGCCCCGGAACGTGGTCACGCATGGATGAGTCACGCCTCAGCGCCGTTGATTCGCCGCTACAAGCCGGCAACGCCGAGATCCATCTCATGGGCGTCAACGGCGTGGGCATGGCCGGCCTGACCTATCTTTTACATAAACGCGGCCTGCATGTGACCGGTTGCGACCTGGCCGCCGGCGAGCAGACCGCCTGGCTGCAGCGCGCCGGGATCTCGGTGCATATCGGCCATAACCCGGACCATGTACATGCACATACCGGCTGGATGATCCACAGCGCGGCCGTACCAGCCGACCACCCAGAGGTTGAAACCGCGCGTTTACAGGGCGTAAGCGTCGCGCTGCGCGGTGAAGTGCTGCCCCGTTTCCTGGATCAGGGTCCCTCCGTTGCCGTGTGCGGAACCCACGGCAAAACCACGACCACGGCCATGATCGTCCAGGGCCTGCGCGCTGCCAGACGCGACCCCTCTTTTTTCATCGGCGGCATGGTCGATGCCCTAGGCGGCGTGGCCGGTGCGGGAACCGAACCGGTCATGATCGCCGAAGCGGACGAAAGCGACGGAACCCTGGCCCATTACGCTCCGACCATGACCGTGATAACCAATATCGACTACGATCACATGGAGAACTTCGCCACCGAAACCGCGTTTCGCGATTGCTTTTACCGGGTCGCCGACGCCACGCGCGAGCGGGTGATCTATTGCGGCGACGATCCCGTGGCCGCGGCTGTGGGCGGCGCCCGACCCAACAGCATCGCCTATGGTCTGGACCCGCGGCACGCATACAGCGCCCGGATCCTGGAGGATAACGCTTACGACCAGGTTTTCGAACTGGTTCGCCGCGGGCAATCGGCCGGCATGGTCACCTTGCCGGTGCCGGGCGGACGCAATAGATTCCGTATTGCGTATTATGGCAGAA
>CAZOLK010000562.1:0-2194 GCA_964580325.1 uncultured Verrucomicrobiota bacterium
TAGATGTCTTCGTCCTCTCCCTGCATTCGGGCCGTGGCCAGGATGCCGCCGATGCCGCCTGCTCCTTGCAGGCTTTGGGATAGATCCAGGCCGTGGATGTAATAATTGGTGGCGTTCTGGCCTGTCTCATTGTCACGGTACTCGGCGACCATGTTCCAGCCGTCGTAGAGGAAGGTGCTGGTGTAGTCGGTGTCGTAAGCGCTGCCGTTCCAGGTGGCTTCGGTTTTCCGGATTCTGCGGCCCTGGAAGTCATAGGCGAATTCAACAACACCTGGCACGGTATTTCGAGGAACCGGCTTTTTTACCCATTGCGGATCAACTGGTTGCGATAGTAAAAAACAGGCGCGATCAGGGCTGGTCGGCAAAAATCGCCAGACGCGATTTTTCGGGCAGGGGTGTGTTTTCTCCTGACGTTTGTTTGGCGTAAAAGAACAGGATACCTCAGCCGCTGAAGAAGCAGCTAAGCAAGAGGCAGCCACCTTGTTTTTTTCGACCTTCATAACTATCCGCTTGTATCAAATTGGGCGCTATAACACAAGCGAAAGCGTAGACAGAAGGATGCGCTTTAAAGGTGACTCATTTGGCGTGGGGGTGGGTGTGGGCGTAAACCGCGCGCAGTTGGGCGATGGTCAGCTTGGTGTAAATTTGGGTGGTATTGAGATCCTTGTGCCCCAGAAGCTGCTGGATATAGCGGATGTCCGCCCCGTTCTCAAGCATGTGCGTGGCGCAGGTATGCCGGAACAAGTGACAGCTTCCAGAGCGCTCTATGCCGGCTTGATTCATGACCCGGCGAACCCAATTGCCCAGGTAATTCGGGGTGAAGCGGCTGCCGTAGCCCGTGATGAACAGAGCCCGTTCATTGATGTTCAGCACCAGCGCGGGACGACTTTGGAGCAGATACCGATCAATCCATTCCAGCGCCCTTTGGGCCACGGGAACGACCCGACTGTAATTGCCTTTGCCTTGTTGAATGGTCAGCGTCTGCCGGGTTTGATCCAGGTCTTCGATGTTCAGTTGCACAATTTCCGAACGTCGAATGCCGGTGGCATAAAACAGTTCCAAAATCGCGCGATCACGCAGCCCCATGACATCGTTGACGGCCGGCACGGCCAGGATCGCCTGGATTTCTTCATGGGTCAGCGCTTTGGGCAGTGTGGAGGGCTGTTGCCGAGGCAACTCAAGATCCGCGGCCGGGTTGGCTTCTAAACGGTTCTTTCGGCAGAGCCAGGAAAAGAACCGCTGCAGATACGCCAGCCGGCTGCGTTGGGAACGGGTGCTCAACGGTTTGTTTTGGGCGGTTCGATAATGGAACAGCCAACGCTGATAGCCTTCGAGGATCGACTTGGAAAACTGTTCCGGTCGCTTCAAGTCCCGGTCTTCGGCCCACTTGACGAATGTGTGCATGACCCATGACGCGTTGGCTATAGTGGTTTCGGAGTAATGACGTTCGCGCATGTGCTGGATCCATCCGTCGCTCAGGCTGGCAAGCGTACCGCTGTCAGACCGGTCCAGCGTGGCGTAAATGCTCTCATAATCCTGGCGCGTCTTGCGATCCACGCGGCGGCGCATGTTCCGCAAGATGTCTACACGTTCGTTGATTTTATGCGTATGATCCTGTTTTTTCATAAGCGCTTCCAGATGTGCGTTTCCGTCAGGCCGTCAGGTTGAGGTTTATATGCTATTCATCAGGCGGTTAGACCTGGCATACCGTTTGTGCCACCCCCCGTCAGGTTGGGGTTTTGCCCCGCCAGGTTGGCCTCTGACCCCGCCAGGTTGTTCGTCGTAGATGTAGATTTTTCTCGCTCACGCATGAGCGCGTCATCGATCAGGCCAATGGTGACTTGCTTGTCTTGGCTGCGACAGTCGACCAGCAACTCGTAGCTGAACTTGCTGCCCATGCGCCCGGCGCGTGCCATGATGTATTCATATTCGCACAAGCGCGCCAGGTGCACGCGAACTTGGGTCACGCTCCAGCCCAGGCGTTCGCGGATTTCGCGCCGGGTCAGCAAGGCGAAGTGCTGCTCCATATCTTCTTGTTCGCATTTTTCGCGCACCAACTCTTTGATGGTTTCCAGGGCGCGCCGGGTTTGGGGCGGCAGTTCGTCCAGGGACCGGCCCAGCAGTTCGGGGGCAAGCCGGTTGGCCAGGGCAATGTCTTCGGGCGTGACGCAGACGAACTCAGACCGCACGCCGC
>CAZOLK010000563.1:0-2185 GCA_964580325.1 uncultured Verrucomicrobiota bacterium
GCTCGATTGCGCAGCACGGGAGTTGGCCGGACAACCGCGCGTGCTGCGTCTGCGCTCGGACAAGGCTGGACCTGGCCTTGCCGACAAACTGCGCCAGGCCGGCGCGCAGGTTGACGAGGCACTCCTCTACCGCAACGAACCGGTTCAGTACGAGAATCTGCCCACATTCGACGCCGTTTTCTTTGCCAGCGCCTCGGCCGTGGAAGTATACGACCGCAACTGGGACCTGGCGACATTGCAGAAGAAGATCGTGGTCGTTATCGGTCAACCCACGAGCGAAGCCTTGGCGCTGCAAGGGTTTGAAGCCCATGTCGTCGCCGCGCAAGCCTCTGTGCCTGGCGCCATCGCCGCGCTGGCCGAATATTGCGTGTGCCAGGCGCTGGAATGATCGTGAAATTCACAACGCAAAGACGCAGCCGCCATACCAAGATCTAACCATATAACGCTTAATATCCCGCACGCGGTATGCTAGTCTTGGCTTACCATAATTATTAAGCCAAAACCGGAGAATCGGTATGCTCGAAGTGGATTTTCACACACATACACATTTCAGCAACTGCGGGTTGAACTCGCACCTGGAAATGCTGAAAGCGGCGCACGCACGCGGCATCAAAGGCCTGGCCATAACCGATCACGGCCCTTTGATGAACGGTCGTGTGTGCAGCACCTTTTTCGAGCGCTTCGAGAACCCGGTCAAGGATGTGCGTTTACTAAAAGGCATGGAATGCAACCTGCGCGACGCTTACGGCGCTATCGATTTCCCAGAACAATTACTGCCCTACGTGGATGTCGTGCTGCTCGGCTTGCATCCCAACTCGCCGCGCAACATGGGGCGCGAGGTATATACCTGCGCGTTGATCGCGGCCATGGAGCAGAATCCCTGGATCGACATCATCACCCATCCCAACGATCCGGCCTACCCGGTGGATTATGACCTGCTGTCCTCGGCTGCGCGTCGTGCGGGCGTTGCGCTGGAACTGAACAACTCCAAGGTCGCGATGCGCCGCACCTGCGTCGACTCGGCGCTGTCCATCATCCGCGCCTGTATCCGCACCGGTTGCTCGCTTGTCGTCAACAGCGACGCTCACAGCGTCAACGAACTGGGGAATGACCAGGCTGTCCGGCCATTACTCAAACGAGAATGTTTTCCCGCGCGTCTGCTGGTCAACGATACAGTGGAAAAAGCGTTTGCTTTGATCGACGGTCGCAAAGACCGGAAGCATCCCGATTTCCCAGCAAGGGAAAAACCGCGAAACCAGGAAGAAGGGGACCTGGTGCTGACCTGAGCACGGCATAAGAAGCCCTGCTCTAAAAAACTGTCCGCAAAATGAAAAAACCTGTTTGATTGCCGGCGGGTGGTGCGATATCTTTATCAGATTCAGCAAGCTTCATGAAGCACCCGTAGCTCAGCAGGATAGAGCATCGGATTTCTAATCCGACGGTCACAGGTTCGAATCCTGTCGGGTGCGCCATTATAAAGCACCGCAAGGCAACTGCTTACGAAATAGCCGGTTTAACTTATGCGATGTTCCGCGCTGCATTTTGTGCTTGTTTATGTGCTTGCTTTTTCTTTTTTTCACCATAAGCTACAAGCAAAAACAATGAGCAACAAACCATGGCCAGGTTAAGCGAAGCCCATACTGGTACTAACATGTACAAGTTAATGGTGTCATTTACCGGGGATCGACCAAGAAGACACAAAAAAAAAAGACGCGCTGAAGGTTTTTAATCGGTTTCTTGAAGAACTCGAAGGTACGGTTTCGGCTGATCGCATCTTTGAAGACTTGGTCAGCCACATGCTGCTTCTTGATGATAATACCCGTGACCAGAAAAAGCAGGAATACATCCGGCGTCTATCCCAAGGTATGTCATCCCGACTGGAAATCGAATGTGCCTGGCAATCATGGTTCGATAACCCCGATAAACGTGACCCCAGCGCAATCACCATCAATGGTTACCGAAGTCATTGGGATCGGTTGGGCACGCTATGACAAACCCGGTTGATGTCGCCATCGTACTTGATCTGCAACCCGCGCTCAACCTGCAACCATTGCTTGATTGCGTCGCGCGCATGCATCAAGCTGTCGCACTCGTCGTTGAACAGGAGCATGTCGTCCATATAGCGCCCACGACCTCGATCATGGCATGATGCACGACGCGCTGGGCAAATGGCGCGGCTTGGATC
>CAZOLK010000564.1:0-2145 GCA_964580325.1 uncultured Verrucomicrobiota bacterium
TAAAATCGCTTCCTGGGGTGACGATTCCCACGTTTAAGTCGCCAACCACGGCATCTATCGCGATGAAGCTCAAGGGTTGCGTGGGCTTTCGCGCAAAGATAAAAAGCAAACCAGGAAAAGAGGACATAATAACTAAACATTACTACTAGACTAGAAAGCCTGGCCCTTTCTCCCGCTACTGATTTCTGCCGATTTTTATAGGCGCTTTCAGCCTGCCCCCGATTCCGCCTTATTCCGCAATCCCTAAGATCTGGAGTGTTCAACAGCCGAGAGCCTCGACATGGCTCTCATGCAGCTTCTGCGAGACATCATGTGTGGACCTACGGTAACGATTCCAAAGTCGATCCTTACTGGAAACAACCCGCGCTTCCGAAATTCGTCACTTTTGAGATACTCATAAGCCTCATCACATGAAGCAAAGAATTGATCCTGTATCCACACTCCAGCAGACCTCTGATCGGCAGAGATTTTGTAGGTTCGGCCAATAATTGGAAAGGATATGACAACTGTCCCTGTCGAGGGATCACCGTTAACACAAAAAAACTTTGCCCGGTGTCGACGCAGGGAATAGAGAATGGGACCAAGAAGCAAGGCAAAAAATGAAATAAGAATGGCCGAGAAGGTTCGTCCAGACGGAAGCGTATAATCGCTGCATAGCGAAATACCGCCACCCACAAACAGCAACCCCGAGAATGTGCAGGCAACAACTGCCTGAACAACATACAGATTCGTGCAGATGCATCCCAAACCAGTCGAGATCGATAGATTGTGCCCCATGATATCTCCGTCTGCAAATGCGCTACTTTCTGAAGCACTCATCAAAAATCGTGGCGTTTTCGACAATGATCGAAGCGTCAAGGCCAATCAAGAAGGCTGTAATAGCATCAACATCACCAACCCAACCAGAAAGACCACCTGCGGCACCACTCACGGTCGCGGAGAAAAGCGCAAGTTCAAGATCACCGCCCGAACTGATATACGTGAACGTGCCATTCATGGTGAAGGTAATACCGGCCCCCCAGCCTGCAAGTTGCCATGAACTCAGTCCGGCACTAGCTGATGCAGAGACTAAACAAGCGCACCCTGCACCTCCGCCAACCGCAGCACCCGCCGCAAATCCAGGTCCGACGCCTGCTGCTGCGCCAGCCACTGCCCCGGCCGTAAGACCATTGACAGTTGCCATGCCGATGGTTTGAGGTGTTGTGCTGGTGGTTTCCTTGATCGCTTGCGAAAGGCCACCGGCAACTGCGCCGGCAACTGCCCCCACGCTTGCACCGGCTCCGCAACCAGCCACAGCACCAGGAGGACCGCCTGCGATGAATCCAGCAATACCGCCTGCAATGCAACCTGTTGTAGCACCTGCAACGGCACCGGATGCGCTCGCCCAGACGACGCGACCCATAACAGCAATGCCTCCCCAGATGCTGTTGCCGTATGCATCGACATAGAGAATGGGCTGATTGAAAATAAACATGTAAAGGTTGAGACCTCCTTGCTCTTGCAAAGGGTCTTTTGACAACCAGCGGCCAAGTTCAGGGCTGTAGGCCCTGAACGTGTACATGTATAGCCCTGTTTCTTGATCCAGTAACCGTGTGGAAAACCAGAAGTTGAGGGAGTCCTTCATTTTTCCGGTCAAGGCAATAGTCTGGCCGAATGGAGAATACTCGCGGTGAGCCACAATGATGCCGTTTATGTCCACGTACTGACACACGTTGCCGTTGCCGTCCATGCATGGGAAGTAGACATCTCCTTCCTGAACTGTGGACAGCAAGCCATCCGCTCCACCTGCACCATCTAATGTCCCGGTGACATCCAATCCCCAGACATGATAGTTAGTCGAGACGGTGCTTCCATCGTCGGTGATTTCCGCGATCGGAAGCCACCCGTCATAGAAGAACGTGGTCACATGTGTGGTCGTGTACGTCCCGCTGGAGTAGTCGGAACTGACGATCTTCCTGACCCTGCGCCCCCTGTAGTCATACAGGTTCTCGACCTTCACTTTGGCGACGTCCGGAACCGATGCGAGGGATTCGGTTTTGATCAGCCTGTTTTCCGCATTCCAGGTATTGGTCCATTGGCCGTCTTGCAACAGGTTGCCGTCCGGATCGTAGGTTGGCGCCTGGTCCGGTTTACCGGTATTGTTTA
>CAZOLK010000565.1:0-2133 GCA_964580325.1 uncultured Verrucomicrobiota bacterium
GTTCGATCTTCGCCAGGGCCGCTTCCAACTTCTCGATCCGCTTCAATTCTTTTGAGATGGAGCATTCTTTCCGATAGCTTATATATAGCTATCGGATTATGCCTTAAAAAAAGCGGATATCAAGCCACAAAATTGGATTGCACCCGGGGCCCGGTACGATCATAAGCCGTCACCAGCGCACCCCCGCGCCGCTAGTCATCGACGGCCGTTGTTTTGTCACGGGCATGCATCACTTGACGGCGATGAATATCTACAACGGTCGCCTGCTCTGGCAGAAGCATTTTCAAAATGTGGCCCATTGGCCCGTGCCGGGCTGACGAAGCCGCCCGCGGTACGGCTCAACTTCGACGCGCCGGGAGACCGACCGGCCGGACGTCAAGGGACAGGTCTGGTCCACCGAGCCGCGCCCGGTCACTTACGGCCGGCCCTGGGCAAGCGCCCCTATAAGCCGAAATACCGCCCTGGCTTATATCAAGTGAAATGAGAAGACTCCGAGGTCCTGAAACGTTTCGGCCGCAACCCGGACTGGATACATATCGAAGGCGCGAGCCGCGCTGTAGCCGGGGCCGTTGCCCCGGAACCGGTCCGTTCTGTAGCTGCGGCAGTTGTCGCGGATCCGGCCCAATTGGGCCGGCTACAGCAGAAAAGCGCCAACGCATCGGACCCAACCCGGGGAAACAGCGACATGTCGTGACTGTATGCCTTCGGCGTCGAAGGCGCCGTGCAAACCGGCATCGAAATCCCTATGGATTTGAGAAACGCGTCAAAACTGAACGTCACACTGTATTTCTGCGAACTTGATCCGAAGGTCGGAAAGCGCGCATTCGATATCGAACTCAACGGCCGGATAATCGAGCCGCGGTTCAGTCCCGGGAAAGCGTTTGCCGCCGCAAGCAAAACCTACACCATCCCGACCGATAATCAGGTGTCCCTGAAACTCGTTCCCGCCGCCGGCTCCGCCCCGCCGATCATCAACGGGATGTTGATTACGCGGGCAGAATAAACGCCGGGTACAGCTTCTGTTCCGGGATCCGAAAATGCGCTCATAGCTCGTGCTTCGAGCTTCCTTCGGTCTTGGGTATTTCCTTCCAGATGCGGGCAAGCGTCATTCGGAATTCATAGTTTAAATGGCTGATCGCATTCCTCTATTGGACGTTGGGCGTTGGGAGTTGAGATTAAATGGGCGTTGAGATTTTTTGCCATCCCTCTCGATCGACAATGCCGGAAGTGAGATGCGCTCGGTCCACGACAATCAGACCATGAGGCTTGACGCGCAAGCGGGTCCTTCTGTATAGTCCAGAGTATGACTTACTATAAATAGCTGGTAAAAAATACCGAAATAGCCATGAAGCGGCATCCGCGCAGTACCATTGTCATGGACGCCGAGTCATTCGATATTATCAGTTCGGGAATGAATGCCGATAAAGTATCAAAAGAGGCCGACAGAGCCGTAGCGCGGGGCCGAACTCCGGTAGTCATTCAGAAACCGCGCCGTCCCGATACGTGAGTGCTTTAATCTTCGTGAAACTTTCTTTATATTTACCACTTTCTTTATTTTTTATTTGCTTTTGAGTCTGTTTTTTGGTAGCTTTGCCAATATGAAAAAACTAAGTTCCTATCAGTTCAGTCCATTGAAGAACGCATCCTCACCGAGGAAGGGATCCGGAAACTCAGCTGTATCGACGCCTATCGCATCGCCGACGAACTCGACATTCCTGTGGGAGCCATCGGCGCATATTGCAACCGCGAACAGATCAAAATCGTCGCCTGTCAACTCGGTTGCTTCAAATAGCCCCCCCGCTCATGCGCGTTGAACCCTGCTCCAAATTCTGGCTTCTTACCCCCGAAGGCCACAGTGTTTTCGGGGGAGGGAAACGACGCCTCATCGAAGAAATCGACCGTCTTGGATCCCTGGCCGCCGCCGCCGAATCTCTCCACATCAGCTATCGGAAGGCCTGGGGCGACCTCAACAAAGCGGAACGAACGATCAAAAAACTCCTGATCCGTAAATCCCGGGGCGGAGCCGAACGCGGCTCCACCATCCTCACGCCCGCCGGAAGACAACTCCTCGCACTCTGCGCCCAATTCGGTACCTCGCTCGGGAACAGGTCGACGCCACATACCAAAAAACCC
>CAZOLK010000566.1:0-2130 GCA_964580325.1 uncultured Verrucomicrobiota bacterium
AAGGGGGTGATAGTAGGGGCTAATGCATTGGCAGAGTTAGGAATTGACGTGAAGAAAAGTTTTAGTAACGTTGTTTCCAATACTGCCAAGGTTAATTTCCACGGTGCTCTGCAAAAAATGAATTTTGGCAACATATCACGTATCCAACTGAATGATGATGCTGACCCATCCGATATTATAATTCTTGATCATGTTGAGCCTCGAGAGAATATTGATCGGGTAATTGCCAACTCGGGATTTGATGACATACCTCAAGTGGAGAAGGTGATTCGTGAAAGTAGTGAGATATGGCGTTCTAAGCTTGGGCCGGACCCCCCTGCCAAAGTGGAACCTATGGTTTTGAATCTGAAGCAAGGGGCCCCTAACGCACTAAAATGCCGTATGCGCAACTATAGCGCGAATCATCGCGAATTTTTAAGGACACATCTTGATGATCTTTTAAAAAATGATCTTATTGAGGAATATCCACAGGCTCAATTTACCTCGCCTGTGTATGTCGTTCCAAAGAAAGAACCTAATGAGTATAGAATGACTGTTGATCTGCGGAATATTAATCAGATCTGCGAAAAAATCGAGTATCCTCTAATCGATATCAAATATTGTTTGGATGTTTTGAGTTCTGCTAAAGTGTTTGCCACATTGGATTTGTTCAAGGGTTTCTGGCAAATGCCATTAAGTGACGAGGCATCTCGATTATGTTCATTTGTTACCCCCTTCGGCGTATTCCGTCCGAAGCGCGTATTGATGGGCTCCCTTAACAGTGTGCAGTACTTTCAGCGCGTTATGTCCAACATACTCAAGGATCTGTTGTATAAGAATGTTATTCTCTATATTGATGACATATTCGTTTTCGCCGAATCACAGTCGGCTCTATTGAATGTGCTCAAGGTTATATTTGATCGATGTAAGAGCTATAATTTGAAACTGAATCTTAAAAAATCTACCTTGTGTGTAGAAGAAGTTCGGTTTTGTGGCAGAATTCTGTCTGCGGAGGGTATTCAGCACGACCCCGAGCGTATCCAAAGCCTGTGCATGCTGTCACCTCCGGGGACGCTAAAGCAGTTGGTGCAGTTCTTAGCATCCCTCAACTGGATGAGGGATAGCCTTCCGGACTTCGCTCGGGTAGCCAATCCCCTATACAGCCTTCAGAAGAGGTTACAAAATCTACACTCGGCAAGATCTAGTCGTCAGTGTGAGAGAGTTGTCATTGATAATTCGGATTGGGAACCAGTGAGTCATGCTTTTCAATCATGCAAGGATTTGCTACGCAATGCCGTACTATTAGCGTATCCTAAAAAAGATTATGCAGTACACGTCTTTACCGACGCGTCTAATGAATTTTGGGGTTCTTACATTACCCAGACCCCCAAAATACAATCTCACTTATCTATTGTAGAGCAGTCGCATGAACCTCTTCTCTTTTTGTCTGGGAGTTTTACCAATAGTCAATTGAATTGGCCTATAATAGACAAAGAGTGTTTTGCGATTGTGGCCACTTTCAGAAAAGCCGATTATCTTTTGAACAATTCTCAAACAGTGATTGTACATACTGATCATAAGAATCTTACATACTTGTTAAATCCTAATGAGATTAACCCGAGAATTGCTATGCATCAGGCTAAGCGAGTCCATCGCTGGGCTCTAGAACTAACTGTGTTTAACTATCAGGTACACCACATAGCTGGAGAGCAGAATGTTCTCGCCGACCTCCTTTCCCGCCCTTTCAGCTTGGGAACACAGCCGGTCATCCGCGCGCTAACTGCCGGATCTACACCCCTGGATACGCGCACGCATCCGCCGTTAAATGCTTCCGCTACTGATTGGCCGTCGCTCGTTGAGATTAAGCGCGCGCAAGTTGAGGAGGGGGAGGAGCTCCTGTCGACGCCAGGTTTGGGCTGGTTACATGTGGACGGACTTGAAATGGTCACGATGTTCGATAAAGTCTATGTTCCGAATCTATTTGGATTGCGTACTCGACTAATGGTCGTGGCGCACATGGCCACTATGGGTCATCGAGGTGTTGATGCTACGTTGAATATACTGAGTGCAAAGTTCTGGTGGAAGACTATGAATTCTGACGTGAAGACATTTGTCAATCAGTGTATCCATTGCCTAAGTTGCAATGGTCCC
>CAZOLK010000567.1:0-566 GCA_964580325.1 uncultured Verrucomicrobiota bacterium
CCACCACGGTCATGGCACGGCGCTCGAATGTCACGCCGCGGTACATGCCGCAGAACGCACAACCGTTGTACGGGCATCCGCGGTCCACTTGCAGCAACATGCTGTCAGCCTCGGCCGGCGGTCTGTAAAGAGGTTGATTCATATCAAATGTCCTTGTATATGATGCTTCGACTGCCTATACTTCGTCAATCTAAATTAACGGGAACAGGAGAACGGGCGCATCTCCGAGTTCCGCAAAAAGCTGTGCCAGGGTGCAGGATAAAGCCTGTACTACGCACGCACATGAATCTGTGCGTTTGTAGTCCAGCCTTTAGGCTGCTTCGGAACTCGGAGATGCGCCCCAGGAGAGCCGAACATGAAAAAAACTTTTTTTTGTTTGACGGCCGTCTGTCTGGGCGGATGCCTGCCGGTCGAATTGAGCGTGACCAGCGATGGACGCATCGCGATTCCGCGCGAGGAAGGCTTCATGGTCTTCGAGGCGGTCGCAGGCAAGACAACCTGCGCATTCCGACCGCCGGCAGGCAAACCGGCCATGGCCCTTTTCCATCCCGCGGGCGAGAAACTGC
>CAZOLK010000567.1:576-1314 GCA_964580325.1 uncultured Verrucomicrobiota bacterium
TGGGCGTCGGCTTCGTGCTAAACCTGGTTGACCTCGCGACCGGCAAAGCCGACCGTCTTTACGCAGCCGGCAACCTGACCTATGCCCAATGGAGCCCGGACGGATGCTGGATCAGCGTCACCCGCGTCAGCGACGAGGCGGAGCCGCCCATTGAAGAAAACATGCCCGAACTGCTGCTGCTCGATACTGCTGCCGACAAACCGCGTAGAATCGCCGTCAATGTAGGCGCCCTCCATTGCTGGACGCCAGACGGCAAGGGTATCCTGGCCATTCAACTCAAAACGAAAAACGAAGAACTGGACCTGTACCAGGCTGAACTCGTACTGTTCGACGTGACCGCCGTCAATGGGAAACCGCAAAAGCTGGCGGACATGATTTGCGGCAGCGAGCTGTTCATGGACCTGGCGCCCGATGGCCAACGGGTGCTCCTGACCGCGATCAAGGCCTCGACCCAGGGCGCGGTCGCCATGCCGGGCGAAACCGACGCCGCCGAAAGAGATATGCGCCTGTTCGAGATCAACCTTCAGTCCCGGACCAACCGTGCGGTCAAGGAACGTGTGCGCAGCGCGGTCTACGCACCGGACGGCAAACACGTGATGCTGGTGGTCATGGACGAAAACGACAAGGCCAGCCTTGAAATCGCGGACGCCGCACTCAACGCGTTCAAGCCCGTGGCCCGCAATGTACGCACGCAGGTCGGCGAAGGCATGGGCCCGGCCACCCAGATCTATCCCACGT
>CAZOLK010000567.1:1324-2128 GCA_964580325.1 uncultured Verrucomicrobiota bacterium
TCCTCTACCTGGCCGGCAAAACGGTTTACGGCGTCAACGGCATCAACCTGGCCCTGATCAAGCTTTCCATTGATGGAACTTCGGCCGCAAACCTGCAGACCGGCATTGACGCGGGTGCGGCCAAAGCGATTGAACAACAAGAATAACGGCAGCCAACCAATAAAGGAAGAAAGACGATGCTCATCCTACCGGAAAACTACCAGCCTATGCTGGACCCCCGCGAAACTGAACGTGCCATTCTCAAGATCAAGGACTTTTTCCAGACCAATCTGGCACTCGAACTGAACCTGACCCGCGTCACGGCCCCACTCTTTGTGCCGTCCGGCACGGGCATCAACGACGACCTCAACGGCCGTGAAAAACCGGTGTCGTTCGCGGTCAAGGACCTGAGCGGGCAAACCGCGGAGATCGTCCAGTCGTTGGCTAAATGGAAGCGGCTGGCCCTGGCCCAACTCGGTTTCGAACCCGGCGCCGGCATCTACACGGATATGAACGCGATCCGGCCGGACGAGACGCTGGACAACACCCATTCGTTGTACGTCGATCAATGGGACTGGGAGCACGTCATCAGCCGGGAGGAGCGCGGGCTGGAGCTGCTGCGGAACGTGGTTCGCAGCATCTACGACGTGATCCGGCGCACGGAGAAATACGTGGCGCACGAATACCGTGAGATCGCACCGGTACTGCCGGCGACCATCCAGTTCGTGCACACCGAAGAACTGGAACAGCGCTGGCCCGAGCTGTCGCCGTGCGAACGCGAAAACGCGGCAGCCAAAGAGTACGGCGCCGTGTTCATCATCGGCA
>CAZOLK010000568.1:0-2118 GCA_964580325.1 uncultured Verrucomicrobiota bacterium
CCGCGACACGGTGTCGCTTGAGGTGCGCCAGCCGCTTTTCCGCCAGTTCGGCCCGCTGATTCACGAGGAAAACGTGATTCAGGCCAACAACGGCCTGCTGACCGCACGGCGGCGGTTCGAGGATCAGAAAGCTGACTTGCTGCTCGAACTGGTGGACCTGTACGAGACCATCATCCGCCTGACCAACCAGGTAACCTCCACCCAAAACGCCGTACAACGCATGGAACGGTTGCGGCGACTCACCTCCGCGCGCGAGCGCCAGGGCCGAGCCACGCGCGTGGACACGCTGCGCGTGGAATTGCAAGAGGGCCAGGCCAGGTCGCGTCTGAACAACCACCTTGAGGAACTCGCCACCCATAGCCGGCGCTTGGCCGAAATGCTGGGCTTCCCGCTGAATACGCCATTCGCGCTGACACCACCGCCGATCCCGGACATCGCCATCCCGTGCATGGAAATCGCGATCAACACCGCCTATCGCAACCGGCTCGATTATGCCCAGGTCTGGCAGGATCTCGAAGACACACAGCGTCAGATCGCGATCGCCCGGCGCCGGACCTATCCTGATCTGGGCCTGACGCTCAAGTATAACCGCTTCGGCGAAGGTGCCAACATGAGCGAGGCCGCAACACTGAACCAGGACAGTTGGTTTGTGGGCCTGACCGCATCGTCCGATTTCAACCCGACCACCGAACGCATTTCGTTGATGCAGGCTGAAGTCGATGAACAGGCGGCGCACGAAACCTTGCGCATCCGCGAACTGAGCATTGCGCGCCAGGTCCAGCAGGCGATCTCGACCTACCACCGCGCCCAGGTCGACCTGACCATCAACCAGCGCAATGTCAAACTGGCTGAAAGCCGGCTCAATCTGGCCAAACGCCTGTTCAGCATCGGCCGTGGCGACAACGTGGCCGTGACCGACGCGGAAACCGCTTTTATCGACGCGGAAAACCAGGCCCTGTCCTCACGCTCGAGCGCTTCGCTGTCAGCCTACCGTTTGTTACGCACGCTGGGCACGCTCATCGCCGTGCCGCCGGAATTGACCGCACGCGAACACGTGCCCGCGCCGGAACCGGAAGAACGGGTGGAGCAGCGCCATGACTGAACACATGCTGAAACGCCTGGGCGTGAGCGTGCTGCTCCTGGCCGGTGCGGCCGGGCTGGTTTTGTTGCCGGCCGCGTTTGTGCGCAGAGCGCCGGGACCAGAGGGAACGCGACCGGTCCAGGGCGTATTCGAGGTCTGGACCCTGTACGACGGCCAACTGGAAGCGCGCCATGTGGAAACGGTCATGTCCCGTTTCAGCGGCAGCGCCACGGTCACGGAACTGGCGCAGGAAGGCCAACACGTGCGCGCCGGCGATCTGCTGGTGCGTTTCGACGATGCCCAGGTGCGCACGGACATACTCAAACTGGAGCGTGACGCGTCACTGGCCCGGCAGGAAATGGAAAGCCTGGAAAAAGCCAAGCTGCCCATGGAACTGAACGACCTGGACATGGACATCATGACCACGCGCCAGGAACACGACGCGGAGCGGCAATACCTTGCCGATTGCGGCGAGTTGCTGCGCGACGACCTGATTTCGGAACAGGAGGTGCTCAAACAGAACGCCAAAGTGCGCCGGCTCAAGGCGCGGCTGGACCACCTGCAGGCCCGACGCAACATGACCATGACCTATCTGCATCCCTCGCAACTGGCTCGGGCCCGGGCCACGCTAGCCGCGGCCGAACAGCAACTGGCCATGGCCCGCGAGCAGCAGGAGCATTGCGTGGTCATGTCGCCGGTCGACGGCGTGGTGGTCTATAAACCGCTGCACTTGGGTACGGAATACCGGCCCGTGCGTATCGGCGATACGCTGTTCAAGAACCAGCCGTTCATCGCCCTGCCCGACATGAGCGACATCATCGTGGAGTGCTATGTGCCGGAAGCCGAACTGGCGCTGGTGGCCGAGGGCCATGCCGTACGCATCACGCCCCTGGCCTACCCCAACCTGGCCCTGAACGGTCAGGTGGAAACCGTGTCCTCCATGGCCCAGCGCGTACCGGGCAAGACGCCATGGCAGAAATATTTTAGGATGATCATCCGCGTTCAGGACCGCGACCGGCGCATCCCCCGCATCCGGC
>CAZOLK010000569.1:0-2114 GCA_964580325.1 uncultured Verrucomicrobiota bacterium
TCACCGTGACCGCGCCGGTGGCATAGGCGTTGTTGCCGTCGGTCGTGACATAATCGAACGTGTCGCTGCCGGAGAACATGCTGTTCGGCGTATAGGTGATGGTCGCGCCGCTGTTCACCGCCACGCTGCCGTTGGCCGGGTCCGTGGCCGAGTCGACTTCCAGCGGATCGTCGTCCGGATCGCCGTCGTTACTCAGCACGGCGATGACCACGTTGCTCGCCTCGATGCACACGGCTGTGTCGTCAACAGGTTCGGGCGGATCGTTCACATTCTGAACCGTGATGTCGACACGGGCATTGGCGCTGTTGTCGTAGCCGTCATAGACGTAATAAAGGAAATAGTCGCTGCCGGTATAATCGGCATCAGGCCGGTAGGTGAAGGATCCGTCCGACTGCAAAGTCAGCGTCCCGTGATTGACATCGTCGGCTACGATGGCGGTCAGCGAATGGCTGTCGCCGTCCCAATCGTTGCTCATCACGCCGCTGACGGCATTGACATTGAGCTGTATGTCTTCAACCACGCTGTAGGCATCGTTTGAGGCGACGGGCCACTGGTTGTAAAAGAACTCGGCCGTGATTTGGCGCGCCGCGGTCATGGGCGTCAGCAGCATGTTGTCGGTTGCTTCACACGCGTTGGTATCGCCGCTCCAACCCGCAAGCGCATAGTGGTAGCCGGGCGTCGCGTGCAACACGATATAGGCGTTCCGGGCCAGCCATTGGTCATGTTCCGCGATTGCGCCGAAACCGTTGGTCGCGACATCCAGCCAGACATTGGTCTGCCAATTCCAGGCGATGGACGAGTTTATTCCCAGTTCGAACGGGCTTGTATCAAAGCTATCGCCGGACGCTGGCACGCTGCCCGTGCCGGTCCAGCCCCGGCAGACGATCTGGGTCGTGCCTTGTACGATGGGCGATCCGGTGACGCTGCACGAGACTTCCGTGCCCAGGGCATAGGCGTGCATACCCACGACCGGCTGGGCGACGCCGTATGGCGATATCACGTTCAGGTCGCGGTTGCCACCGGCAATGGACTTGGAGGCCTGCTCCGTGTTGCCGTATAACCCGATATTGTTGCGCCACCCGTGCGGCGCGGGTTCGCTCGAATAATCGTCAATCGGGTCGCCCGTATCGATGCAGGGGCTGTGCGCGACATCGGCGGTCCATGTACCGCCAACTTCGTAGCGTCCCGCCTGGCTCTGCGGGTGAAAATCGCCTGATCCGGCAAACAACGGGTCCTCGCTGATGCTGTTGAGTTCGCGCCCGGTTTCCGCTTGCCAGGCTGCGAGGTTGGCGTAGTTGGTGCCGTTGATGGCGCAAAAATCCGCGCCGTCCCGCGCCAACAGATCGTTATAGTCGCCATCGTACCCGCACTCATTGGTAAAGCTGATGCAACAAGCGCCCGCACCTGCGGCCAGCACGATCGAATTGCGAAGACGCAACGTCCCACTATCAGCCGACAGGTCGATCTGGGCATCGCCGTTTTCCATCAGCAGACAATGGGTTACGCTATCGACGCCCTGGCCGCTGCCCGCAAAACGGATGCCGTACTGCGTGTTGGAGAGCATGGTGCAATGCTGAAACAGATTGTCGCCGGCGGTGCGGTAGATGTAAAGCCCGGAACCGCTTTCGCTGCTGAAGGTGACATTGTCCCATGTGCCGTGCTCCGGCCTGTAGAGATAGGCGCCGTAGCTGTCGCCCTGCAAGTACGTATCGCGCACGGTCAACCCTTTTTCGCCGGAGGAGTAGATCGCATAGTTTTCCGAACCGACAATGGTCGTGTCTACAATGCCGCTGGATTCCGTGCCGAACCCGTATATGCCGTAATCGCAATTGGTCATGGTCACATCGGCGATGAGCGTATCCGATGCATAGCGGAGCCGAATGCCGTAGGAACCCCGCGCACAGCGCAGCCGGCGGAACGTGCAGGAATCGGCGTAGTCGGCATAGATCAGGTAGGTTTCATCGCTCAGGTACAGGTCGTTCAAGGTAATGCAACAGGCCTGATCCAGGTAGATGAGCCGGCTGAATGCGCTATTGTTGCTGCCGTCTATCACGGTTCCGATGGGACTGCCCTGCACGGTCACGGCGCCTGAGTCGGATCCTGAATCTTCAGCT
>CAZOLK010000570.1:0-2101 GCA_964580325.1 uncultured Verrucomicrobiota bacterium
AGAGGTAGCTGGCTATGATGATATTGTTCTAGTCAAGGATATAAGGCTGGAATCGCATTGTGAACATCATATGGTGCCGATTATAGGTAAAGCTCATGTCGCATATATTCCCGATAAACGCGTGGTCGGTATCAGCAAACTGGCCCGGTTGGTTGATATTTACGCCAAACGTCTGCAAACGCAGGAAACAATGACATCACAAGTTGGCAATGTTATTGATAAAATTCTTAAACCCAGAGGTATTGCCATTATTATAGAAGCAGAACATCAATGTATGAGCACCAGAGGTGTTAAAAAACCGGAAGCCAAAACAGTTACGCGCTACATGAGCGGCGTGTTCCAAGAAAATCCGGCTCTACGTGCAGAGTTATTTTCGCTCATTAATTCATAATCGCCCTTGAAACTGTAACAATATAAAAATGTATCTCTTTAATAAGAACCACACCTATTATTTTCCATAATTTATATTATCACATTTAGCTTAATAGGTGCGAAGTATGACAATGCGCCTCCCTTTTGGGATGGTATGTTGTCAATTTAAACAACCTGTTAAACGATAAATGGAGATAAAAAAATGGATCAATATGTAGGCTTAGACGTATCGCAAGATGAAACGCATGTGTGTGTTGTTGACCGTGATGGCAACAAACTTTGGGAAGGAAGTTGCCTTTCAACACCAGAAGGTATCGGTGAAACAGTTCAGAAACATGCGCCTGAAGCTGTAAAAATTGGCCTTGAAAGCGGCCATCTTTCAACATGGCATTGGCACGGATTGATCGATATGGGGCTTCCGGCCATTTGCATTGATGCATATCATGCGCATGGTGTTTTGCGTCTTCAAATGAACAAAACCGATAAGAACGACGCCCAAGGTATAGCGCAAATCATGCGATGCAACTGGTATAAAGAAGTCACCATTAAGAGCTTTGAGAACCATGAATCTCGCGCTTTATTTCGTACGCGCAGCAATCTGGTCAGTATGCGTACCGATGTTGTGAACCAGATCCGCGGCATGCTCAAAACATTCGGCATATTGATCAAAGGTATTGCAGGCGTAAGTTTTGAAAACCGCATTCAGGAAATCATTGATGAGGACACAGCTATAGCCCCTCCTCTTCAAATCCAGCTTGATATGCTGCGCATGATTAAGCAAAAAATAAACGATCTGGACGAGCTGGTGCTCGATCATGCCTATGCTTGTCAGGACTGCCGCATTCTGATGAGCATTCCAGGGGTTGGCCCAATGACGGCCGCAAACTTTGTGCTGGCCGTCTATGATGCTGACAGGTTCAAGAAATCAAAAAGTGTGGGGGCATATTTTGGTTTAACGCCAAGGCGCAGGCAATCCGGCGACATGGACTACAATGGCCGAATATCCAAGCGCGGTGATCGTGTTATTAGACACCAGCTCTATGAAGCAGCCAATTCCATTCTGACCAGAGTGAAGAAGCCCTCCTCTCTGCAAGCATGGGGGCTGAGGATTGCCAAACGCTCTGGTATGAAAAAAGCAAGAATTGCTGTTGCCCGAAAACTGGCTGTCATCATGCATCAGATGTTGCAAACAGGTGAGTTATTTTGCTTCAACCCTGCAACCGGAGAAAGGGCTGTGTATGCGTAAGATTTAAAAAAACCAAGTTTGTAGTCTTGTAAATGAAAGCATGAGACTACGTTTTGTCCCAGCCGGGACGAAAGCTTTCGGTTAAACCCGGTATATTTGATGCAGAAAAAGATTGTTTTATTTTGGACAAACTACAATCAAACTGCGGATCACATTTTGAGGGAACCGAAGCCTCCAAAGCAATAGTGTGGCAGTCCAATGACCACGTAGAGAATGGTGATACCGGCTAGACAAAAACGTAAACGCAGTATAGATTGCTGACTACATCCAGCACCAATTACACATAATTCTATTAGAGAATATACTTATAAAGTATCGATATGTCAAATAAAGCTATCTTGAAAACGCCAAAACATCGCTCTTAAAACTTTGCAAACCATCACCGCATTGCTAAAATAATTTCAAAACAACACAAGGAAATAGCTCTCATGGGACAAGCCGCCATCGCCAACACCGACTCCAACGAACGCCCGGACTATGACA
>CAZOLK010000571.1:0-2098 GCA_964580325.1 uncultured Verrucomicrobiota bacterium
CGGCTGCCGCGGCCGATGACGGCGTGGTGCAGCAAGCCGTGCGCGCCGTGCGCAAGGCCTGGACGGATCTCCTGGTCTGTACCGATGTGTGTCTTTGTGCCTACACCTCTCACGGTCACTGCGGCCCGCTCGATAAGAACGGCGATGTCGACAACGATGCTGCCTGCGACATGCTGGCGCAAGTGTCGCTTTCCCATGCACGCGCCGGCGCCCAGGTCGTGGCGCCCAGTGCCATGATGGACGGACAGGTGGCGGCGATCCGCCGGGCTCTCGACCAGGACAGCTTCAACCAAACCCTGATCATGAGCTATTCCACCAAGTTCGCCTCAGCCATGTATGGGCCTTTCCGCGAGGCGGAGCGATCCGCTCCGCAAAAAGGCGACCGTCGCGGTTACCAGGCGCCTTACGATGATCCGCGCCAGGCTTTACGCGAATCCGCGTTCGATATCGAGGAAGGCGCGGACATGCTCATGGTCAAACCTTCGCTTTTTTACCTGGACATCCTCGCCCGACTGCGCGCCGAGACACGGCTGCCCATCGCGGTTTACAATGTCAGCGGCGAATACGCCATGCTCATTGCCGCGGCCGAACGCGGCTGGGGCGATCTGCGCGGCATGGTGCGTGAATCCATAGCCGGTCTGGCCCGGGCCGGCGCTGATATTTTTATCTCGTATTGGGCCAATCGCTACAAGGAGCTGTTGCATGACTGACGATTCCAATGCTTTGTTTCATCGCGCCTGCCGGGTCATTCCGGGCGGCGTCAACAGTCCGGTGCGCGCGTTTGGCGCGGTGGGCGGCGAACCGGTCTATATGGCCAGCGGCAAAGGATCGCGCATGATCAGTGTCGAGGGACGTGCCTTGCTCGATTTCTGCGGCTCCTGGGGGCCATTGATCCTGGGGCATGCCCGTCAGGAAGTCGTGGCCGCGATTCAGGAAGCAGCCGCACGCGGCTCCAGTTTTGGCGCCAATACTCCAGCGGAAGTTGACCTGGCCGAGATGATCACGGTCAGGGTTCCCGGCCTGGACATGGTACGCTTGGTCAATTCCGGCACCGAGGCTGTCATGACCGCCTTGCGTCTGGCGCGCGGCGTAACCGGACGCCATAAGATCGTCAAGTTCGATGGCTGCTATCACGGACACTCCGACTGCCTGCTGGTTTCGGCAGGTAGCGGATTGCTTACTGGCGGCAGGGCTTCATCGGCCGGTGTACCGCCAGGCATGACCGACGATGTTTTGGTTGCGCCCTACAACGACGCGGAAGCCATCCGCGAGATCGGCGCTCGTTCAGGTGCGGAACTGGCCGCTATCATTATCGAGCCGGTTGCCGGCAACATGGGCCTGATCCCGCCGAAACCCGGCTTTCTCGAGGCCTTGCGCGAAACAGCAACCGCTGTCGGCGCACTTTTGATTTTCGACGAGGTGATCACCGGGTTCCGCCTGGGGCCTTCAAGCTATGGTAAATTGTGCGGCGTAACTCCGGACCTGACTTGCCTGGGAAAGATCATTGGCGGCGGCATGCCTATCGGCGCCATCGGCGGTCGGCGCGCGTTTATGGAATATCTGGCGCCGTTGGGTGACGTATACCAGGCCGGTACGCTCAGCGGCAACCCGGTTGCGGTAGCCGCCGGGTTGGCCATGTTGCGCATCCTCAAGGACCTGGATTACGATGTATTGGCGAAGCGAGCCAGGAACCTGGCCGTGGGTTTGAACAGCGCGGCGCGGGAACAGGGGCTGGCTTTCCACTGCGCCCAGTTGGGCGGCATGTTTACGCCCTTCTTCCGCGACAGCGCACCGTCAAACCTGGCCGAGGTCAGACAGTGCGATACCCGGGCGCATGCACACTTCTTCCGCGCCATGCTGGCGCGAGACATCTATCTGCCGCCCTCGCAGTTCGAGGTCTGCTTTGTCTCGGCTGCTCATAGCGATGACGATATCCGCGTCATGCTGGAAGCGGCGCGTGCGGTTTTCAGCGAGATGTAAGTCTATTCATGAATGAAAAATCGAATAACCCTATACACGGCGACATATGTTCGAGGCGCTTGTCCGGGTTCTCGAAGATCAGGCCGCGCTCGGCGAGGAACGCGAAAAAGAGCTTTGC
>CAZOLK010000572.1:0-2088 GCA_964580325.1 uncultured Verrucomicrobiota bacterium
AGAACCGGGCCGCTTTGTATGGATCAGCTACGACAGCAGTCCGGCCGTGACCCGGGACACGAAGCTCGCTTTACCCGGATGGATGAACCTTTCACGGATCCGCGAGCGCGATAGCGGTACGGTGACTGTTGATGAACTCGTCGCGCAACTGACCCATGGGGCGTCCGAACGCCACCTGCTGATCGGCAGCACCTATCCCCTGTCGCTGGTGCGCAGCAGGGTGACCATTTCTGTTGCGGCACTCGATGCATTGCGCGAGGAGGCGCGCGGCAGCATGATCCACTCATTCTGGGGGCATGCGAATACATTGGCCGCGGCCAGGCAGATCCTGGGTTTCGATGTCGCGCCCCGTGTGGAACGGCCGGCCGTCGAGCTGAACGAGCAGGGCTTGCCTTGTTTGGACGGACTGCGTTTCCAGATCTGCTGGGTGGTTTCACCCAATTACAGGCCAGGTTATCGCCCAGCGGTCAACCAGGAAGTGACTGCCGATGCCATTGCCGGTTGGCAGATCCTCAAGATGGCGTGGGCGTAGCGCCCTGGTGGGCTGCCTGTTCTCTTGATAAGAAATCGCTTTTCAGGCAGCGCGTTCGCGTACACCATCACAGGAAAGGTCTCCGCACGGCCAGTATGTGGTACGCCGGTACGCCGCCGGCTGTATTTGCCGCGTTCCTGGACGAGGCCCTGCTCGAAGCGCGCCGCGCCCATGAAACAAGGGCCTGGGCGGACTGGAAGCCTATCGCCTGCTGATGGATGACCTGCTGGCTGACGAACCCGACGCGGAAGGCATGGAGGGCAATACCGATTTTATTCAGCACTGTTTCGAGCAGCACGTGCCTGACGTGGCTTATCACTATTACGTATCGCGGATCATGCTGTTCAGCTTCATGGAGCGCCATGCGGAGGTGCTGGAATTCAACGACACACACCTGGATCTGCACAACTACAACGATGCCCAGTTTGGCCAACTGCTCTGGATTATTTTCTGTGCCTTGAGCGATTATCGCAAAGCGCGAAAACCGGCCCGTGCCGCCGGCTCTGACGACTTCAAGCCGTTTTTACGGGCGCAATGGGACCGCACCCTGGTGGGTATCCGCGACAGCGCGACCTGGCACCCGGCCAATTTCCTGCACTATACCAAGTTGCTCGAGGCGGAATCCATGCCACGCAAACCGGAAGCCATCGGCCCGATCCTGGATCTCTACGAACAGGCGGCGCAAGCCGCAAAACACCAGGACCTGCACCATATCCAGGCGTTCATCCACCAGTCACAGGCCAGGTTCTGGCAGGAATGCGCCAAGCCGGACATGGCGGCCATGTACCGCAACCGGGCCGTAGAAGACTGGAAACAAGGGGGCGCCGCGCACCTCCTGGAGCCTGATGGATAAGTGTTCACGCAGCGCCGGGATTTCCGCTGGCCATGGCGATGGACGTTGAATGTTTGATGCTGGATGTTCACTAACGTCGCCTGCGTGCAAACCGATGCGCGACCATGGCCAGTGTCGTCAGTACCATGATCACGATCGCCATCCAGGCGATGCCTTGCCTGATCAGTATTCTGCCCAGGTCTTTTTCCTGGTACAGGACTTTACCCAGTGACCGCGCAGGCGCCGTGGTCTCATGAACCGCCAGCAGCGCAGCCGCACTCAATCCACCTGCCAGCACCATACCTGGCGTCAGTTTCTCGAACAGTTTATCGCCCAGTTTGCGATACGATTCAATGAGCAGTCGTCGCGTGGCCGGCGCGTCTGCCCGTTCCCCATACGCCAGCAACCGCGGCAGATCGGACGTGGGTACTTCCCGGGCAATCAGTTTGCCTGCATCATCGCCAAACAGGCGAAATACCTGTGCGGCCATGCCCGGTGCGCGCGCTTCCAGTTCCAGGGCTTCCATGCCCACGCGGCGGACCAGCGGCATGATTCGCTGTGCTTCGCGCGCCAACAGGCGACGGGCCTCCGGCGAGGCTTTGAGGCCAATCTCCACCACCTCATCGCCATAGCGCGGCACCTGTTCCAGCAGCTCTACACCGGCTTCCCTGATCAACCTGAGCCCGTCGTCGCCATGGGTGCGCACCACCTGCTCCAGCGCTTC
>CAZOLK010000573.1:0-2072 GCA_964580325.1 uncultured Verrucomicrobiota bacterium
AGTACCTAAAGCCGTAATATAAACGCTTCACCGGCGAAGGGGAAAATTCCAGATTGAGGGTAAAGGCCATCTTGTTAATGATTCTACAGAACCAGATCAAAGAGGCGACTTAATTCGAATGATTTCAGGTGATTCCAACTTCTGTCCCCACATACAAAATATCACAAATCTTTGACTGACCCCCGGCAGCTTTTTTTGGCCGGAGAGCACACGGGCGGGCGGGGCCACCACGACCAAGGGAGTGACTGGAGCGGCTGATCCCGTGCGCAGCGCAGCAAGCCGGGAGCAGACTAGCGCAAGCCTAGCGACCGCTGTCCGCACCACATTGGCATGAGCGAAGGCGCGGGGGGTGCCTCCGCAGCCGCCGTGACTCAGCGGGGCTGTTGTTGTGACCTTGGGTGGGGTCGGATCAGCGGAGAACGTTCGAACGGGAGGACGAATCAGTGAGGGATTTTGTAACGATTGGTTGACTGACCCCTTTTCCGTGCTTTTCCGTGTATCAAAGACCCTTGCCTGACCCCATAGACTCGTATAGTTTCAGAAAATCGTTTACACGTTTTAGGTATATATATCGGGGATGAAAATGGTCTGCTTGACTACCTGATAGATCAAACTCTTTCAACGCATCGGTAATTTCACTTTTGAATGGCGTAATATTGACTGTGTCAACTAACCGTTTTCCAATACTTAAAACGGCTTCCTTTTCATTTGAAGACAAATTTTTCTTACCAGTGTCCTCGTAATGCTTCATAAAATCATTAATAGTGAGGATCACCTCACACAGATGAACCTGCATTTTTGCCGAATCCTTTGCTATAACGTCTCCTCCTAAGAGTAAGAGAAACAATATAATGCAAATTGCCGAGTAGTAATATTTTCTATCTCCTATACTCATCTTGCTGAAAATCACTTAGTCGGACACGTAGTAGTCCATGATGGTTGCGGCTTGCCCCAAGAATTGAGTTTCCCTCCGCCTAAAAACGTAGTGAGTTTTGTGGCTCCAGATCCGGTAATTTTAGTTGGCAAAGTATCGCCGCCTATTGCCGTTTGAGCCGCGCTTTGAAAATCTGAATACTGCTTAATCGCCTCATTTCGCAAATCTTCGAGATAATTATCTAAAGCTTCCTCTGCTGCATCAAAAGAATCCTTGCAAACCCAGCCACATTTTACTGCCAAGTTGCCACTTCCCTCTGCGGGCTTCAAAAAGGCTTCATACCCTTGTTTGTATGCTTTACGGCGGTTAGCCTCGTGTTGCTTTAGGTCGGCAAACGCCTCAGAGGTAAAAAGAAAATACCCAGCATCAGGATAGGCCGTTAGTTTAAATTTTGTCGTTACATCATTGGGCAATTTCGTCGTTATTGAAACGTCAAGATAGCTAGCACGCTTAACTTTTTTGCAGCATTTTCCATCAATAGACTTCGTATCATATTCATCAGGTTCGGTTACTTCGACATAGCCAGTTTCATGCCCTTCAAATCTAGTCGTAGCCCATTGATCAATATCGTTAACAGAAGTATTGATAATTGTTTCACTATATCGCAACCCTAACGCATCTATTTTCGAAACTACAGAATTCCCCACAAACCCATACAAATTCACTCCCCCATTCTCCTCAATCGGATCCCGGTTGACCCACCTGCCTAATTTGGCTGAGTAGTACCTGTAGCCGTAATATAGCATCTCAGTGTCTGCATCTTGAGGCTTGGTGGAGAATCCATATTCACCGACAAGTGTCCCGCTGATGATGTTGCCGAAGGGGTCGTATTCGACGGCCATGGAGATGGAGCCATCGCTGGCGAGTTTCTGGGTGATGTTGCCATTGGCGTCGTAGCAGGGATAGAGGTCTCCTTCTTTGAGAAGTCCGCCGACGCCGCCTGCGCCTTGTAAGCTACCGCTGAGGTCGGTTCCCCAGGTGTAAGTTTTTGAAGTATTCGGATTCGAGCCACTGACATCATAAACAACTGCCAGATTCCAGCCATCGTAAAGGTAGGCGGTATCCGAGGCTCCCTGGGGAGCGCTGGCGGTGGTGGTTTTTCTGACCCGGCGGCCCATGTAATCGTAAACGTAGGTGG
>CAZOLK010000574.1:0-2059 GCA_964580325.1 uncultured Verrucomicrobiota bacterium
TCTTGATCTCAACGGAGACGGCGAAGTAGATTATTTGAGGGTAAGCGGCGCGTCCGCTCAGGCGCACGAACGGCGAACCGGTCTGCGGGTCGCGCACGATTTCGATGTCCCGCCAGCCGATATCCTTGCCGATCCCGGTGCCGAACGCCTTGCTGACCGCTTCCTTGACCGCGAATCGACCGGCATAATGACGCCAGGGCGCGGCCTTGCGTTCGCAATAGCGCCGTTCATCCTCGCGGAACACCCGCTGCTTGAACTTGACGCCCCATTTATTCAACGTCCGCTGCATATGGTTGATGTCGACCAGGTCAATGCCCACGCCGCAAATGCTCGATCTCAACGACTCCATCGTCTTTCCCCATGGTTAATAATATATAAAGGCATGTATCCTATGGATGACGCCGAACTTGTCAAGCCGATTTACGATAGGGCAGGATGAGGGGGAAACATCCACCCCACGCGACACCCGACACGCGAAACTCCCCACTCTCCACGCAACACGTCATAGATTAGCTTGCGGCGCTTTTGCGATTGGTCTATACTTTTCCAAAACCGAATTAAAAGCAAATACCATGGCTAATTCTTATAAGTTTAAATATGTCAACGAAGTGGCCGGCTTCTTTGTGATGGCGGCCGTTTTTCTGCTGGTGGTGGGCATTATCCTGGCCGGCCGGGCGCAGCATTGGTTCGAGCCGCAGATCAAGGTGTTTACCACGTTTCCGCCCGAGGGCACGTTTGGCCTGCAAGCCGGCGCTCAGGTGCGCATCCTGGGCGCGCTGGTAGGCAAGGTCGAGGAAATCGACGTGACCGAGGATGGCGCCATGAAAGGTTTAATGACCGTGCGCGGCGATTATAAACACTTCATCCGCAAGGACTCGGCAGCGCTGATCAAGAAAAAGTACGAGGTGGCCGGCGACGCCTATATCCTGATCACGGCCGGGCAGGGCGCTCCCGCAGTCAACGATGACCTGGAAGTCACCCTGCCCTGCCAGAAGGACGAGGAGTTACTGGAACTGGTCAAAAAGACCGTGGATGACTTCCGGCGCGAAATCCTGCCCGTGATCGATAATTTCGAGGCCACGATCATCGAATACGGCGACCTGGCCGCCAACCTGAACGACTATGACCGGGACATAGACCTGCTCATGACCAATGCCATCAGCATGGTTCAGGGCCTGGAGCAGGGCCGCGGTATTGCCGGCATGCTGCTGCGCGACAACGGGACAGTGAGTGAAACCACCAACATGTTGCGTGAGGTGCACACGATCCTGACCAGCGTGCGCACGATCCTGGCCGACTTGCAGAGCACCACCGATAAGCTGGATATGTTGCGTGAGATGCATGGGATCCTGGCTCAGGTGCACAAAATTCTGGCTGACATCAAAAAGGCCTCGGAAATGCTGCCGGGCATTGCCAAAAAAGCCGGCGCCGAGATCCAGAACGCGTCCGGCATTGTGCTGCAGACCCAGAAAACCCTGCGCGAAACCCAGGTGCTGGTGGAAGGGATCCAGAAGAACTGGCTTTTGCGCAAGTACATGGACAACAGTGCGCCGCCGGAAAGACTGCCGTTGACCGACATCAGGAAATAAGATGATGCACCATCTTCCACCCCAAATACGCAAGCAATTCATCAGCATGATGTTGCGACACGTTCTCACATCGCTCTCCGCCATTGCGCTGGGCGGATGCATGTCCAGGCCGCCGCCGGCGCCTGCCGGAAACCCGCACTTGCTGGAACTGCAATCCATGGCGCGCACCGCGTATGAGTTGGGCAATACGGCCCAGGCCCTGCGCGCCTACCGCGAGACCTGGCTGCGCGCCTGCGCCATGGACGACTCGCGCGAAATCGCCAACAGCGCGTTCAACCTGGCGGTCTGCCACATGGCCCTGGATCAATATGAAACGGCCGCGAACCGCGCACGCGAAGCGGCCTGGGAAAGCGTCCGTGCCGGTCGGTCGCCGGCCGAGGCCCTGCTGCTGCAAGCCAAGGCGCTCAACGCGCTGGGCAAACCGGAGCTGGCCGAACAACAGGCCTGCCAGGCGCTGACCGCCATGCCGC
>CAZOLK010000575.1:0-2053 GCA_964580325.1 uncultured Verrucomicrobiota bacterium
GGAATTGATGAAATACCTCCGCTGGTCCCGGGACAGGTATCAAAACTGGGGAGGGATTGAATGAAGAAGGTTGAAAACAAGCAACTTCAAAAAACCGAAAAAAGAGACCTCCATTGTTCGTTCCTCGGCGGCTGAATATCTGACCTTTGTAGCGGCTACCGGCAAGGGCGGCGTTGAGGCGGTTTACGCAGACGATAACATCTGGTTGACCCAGAAAATGATGGCCACACTCTATGACGTCGATGTCAGGACGGTTAAGGATGGTCATCGAGAACGTTGGCTTTAACTCGTATATTAGCAATGCTTTGCGGCTCATAATCAGAGTGTTTTATTTATTCAGGTTCAGGATCGCACATCCTGAAGCGACCAGGCTTGGGAGTGTCAACATGGCGCAGAATAAGGCGGTGTGCCGGTATGTCCCGCCTTTATTTCTTAGCTGCTCCCATTTATTTGCCGGAAGACCCAACCGATTTATCCGATACTCCCCGGGCGAAGCGGACCAGGCCCTGACGCCGGATTCCGCGGCCCCATTATCCGGCAGCAACGACATGACACGGTTGGAACTCGGCCTGCACATCTTCCGCAAAATAAAACAGGGAATTTCCGGAAAAGACCTGTTGCACGAAACTTTCTCATGTAGAAGCGACATCAACCAGGAGACCCGTTATGAAAACAAAAACGAGACAGAACAACAAAACCAAGCGCAATAACATGAACAAGAGAGGACATGTCATGAAAAGTATACTGCTGTTCATCCTGGCCGTTTTCACCGCCCTGATCATTATGGAAGTCAAAAAGGGGCTCCAGCCTGTACCCGTGCGTTACCCGATGACACGGTCGGCGCCCAAACCTGGACCGCGCCCTTCACGTCCGAACGTCGACCAGGCCCTGAACCGGGCTGTTCAGCGCAACAACCAGCAAAAGCAGGCCTTTGACCGCAAAGTGGACCAACTGCTGGACAAACACGAAGGCAGGTTGCGCGACGCAGCGGACAAGGCAGCCGCCGAGATCAGCACCTATAACGCATGCTGTAAGTTGATCGGCAAAATGGCCTGGGACAAGGTACGCAAGCAGCAAACTACGCAAACCTACCTCAGTGAGTCCATACAGCCCCTGCTTGACCCTGCCATAGATGGGTTGGCACGCGACATGGACGATGCCACCCGCGAATTTCATCGCAACCTGAACCAGAGCACCCTGATCCTGGCCCATGACCTGGTCATCCTCTATCCCGCGCACAAAAGGCCGAAGATCGACGTAGCGACCATGATGCGCGAACCGGACGTGGGCCAGGCCTTGAACACCCTGGGTTTCGAAAGTATCGGCATCGGCATTGCCATAACGTTTGACATCATCGGCCTGTGCAACTCGGTGGTGGTGCGTGCGGTCATCAAGCAAACAGGCAAGCTGGCTGCCCGGCAGTTCAGCAAACAGGTCACCAAGGCCGCGGCCTCGATCACCTGTGCGGTAATTGACGGTCCCGTGCCTGTCGGTGATGTCATCGCGGCCCTGGGCATTGCCT
This sequence comes from uncultured Verrucomicrobiota bacterium, assembly GCA_964580325.1. Classification (GTDB taxonomy): domain Bacteria; phylum Verrucomicrobiota; class Kiritimatiellia; order CAYTQP01; family CAZOLK01; genus CAZOLK01. The sequence continues at coordinate 1,523 of CAZOLK010000575.1, forward strand.
GGACTGCCTACGACATCCACACCTCGCGTAAGGCTTTTCAGCGGGACATGAAAAACGCCCTGGATAATGTCCTGGGCGATGCCCGCGTGAGCATCCGTGAAAAGGCCGAGGACCAGGCGACTGACATGCACGAACAATACCTTTGCCTGCAACAGAAAATGAGCCGCCAGGCGGCAAACAGCATGTACTGATAAAGGAGGAAAGCGCTATGACAAGTACGAACCAGACCACCGCAAGCATGGCCGGATTGCTTTTTTGCACGGTATTGAGCACGCCATGGGAAGGGCATAGCGGCCTGAGGTCACGTGTTATACGCGAGGTCGTGGAAGAGGGCCTGGAACACGCGGCGCGGCATGGAACCCGTGAACTGGGCGAGCAGGCAGCGCACAGAGCGGTGCGCGAATTGGGTGAGCAGGCGTTGAGCAAGACGGCACGTGAAGCGCTGGAGCAGGTGGTGCGCACCCATGGCGACGACGTGCTCAGGTTGATCAGGGAAGCCGGTGTAGAGCTGCTGGAACAGGTGCCGCGCTA
>CAZOLK010000576.1:0-2050 GCA_964580325.1 uncultured Verrucomicrobiota bacterium
ACAGGTGAGGTATGTAACCTAGTTTAGTTACCTTTGACTAATAACGAATTCAGCATGCCACCCTGCCACTCCAACCCTTCATCCTTCATCCCTCAACCTTCATCCTTCAGAACCTTCATCCTTCAAAAACCCTCTTCCCTTCCTCCCCAAAACCTGCTATATTTCCGGCAAGATCCAGTCGTCAAACCGACTCAGCGACGACCGACCCCGGCCGCGGGGATTGTGTGGCCCAAATTGCCATATAGAAAATTTGGGTGCATAATTGACGGGGCGTGAGCAGGCTCAAATATAGCCCATTTTCGTCATAACTCATTGATTTCCAGTAAAAAATCTCGTCACACTTTTGCGCCATCACAATAAGTGAAATCGCCCCATTTCCCCCCGAAATCGCCCCCCATCTCGGGAGGGACGGCTGCCACGCCGTCCGCGCAATAAGAACGTCAAACCTGTAGCCGCGGTCGCTGACCGCGCACCCCCCAATCGCAAGCCCGGAGACCCGTTACCTGTTGTCTATGCCAATGCGCCCCAAATCCGCCGGACTGCGAGCCGACAATCCCGGCCGATTGAGCACATGAGTGTAAATCATTGTCGTGGCGACATCGGAATGTCCAAGAAGCTCTTGTACAGTGCGAATGTCGTAGTTCGCTGCGAGCAGATGAGTCGCAAAGCTGTGTCGGAGCGTATGGCACGAAACATCCTTCACAATCCCCGCTTCCTCCGCGGCTTTCTTGATGGCCTTCTGTGGGACATTCTCGCTGATATGATGACGGCGGCGGCGCCCGGACCGGGGGTCCGTGCTGATCCGAGCCGATGCAAACACGTATTGCCACCCCCACTTGGTAGCCACGTTCGGCCACTTCCGAAGCAATGCATCAGGCACAAAGACCTCTCCGACACCTTGCGCCAAGTCCTTCTCATGCTGGAGTTTTCGTGCCTGCAGATGCGATTCCAGCTCGTCCCAGTACACCTCCGGCAACGGGACAACGCGTGACTTCTGCCCCTTTCCGAACATAACGGTGATGTAGTGATTGCCCCAGTCGATATCTTTCACGCGCAGGCGCACACACTCCATCAGGCGCATCCCTGTTCCATACATCAATCGAGCCATGAGCCCGGCCGTTCCTGTCATGCGCCCCAGCAAGTTGTCCACCTCGTCATAGGTAAGCACTACGGGAGGCTTCCTTCGTTTCGCAGGCCGACGATATTCACCCAAGTCGCCCAGTTCCTTCTTTCGCACATGCCGGAAAAAGAACACCAGCGCGTTCAGCGCCTGAGCCTGGGTGGACCCGGCGACTTTGCGTTTCAGGGCAAGATACTCAAGGTACGCCGTAACCTTTGCCGGATCATCCGGTATGTGGCCACCGCACCAGATCGCAAACCGTTCCACCCATGAAGCATATGTCTGCTCGGTCCGTATCGACTGGTTGGCCACTCTCGACACCTCGCGCAACCGTCCAATTTCACGCAGCGTTTCAGGATCATCGATCTTCTTTCCGCTGGCATGCACCGCCGCCTGCTGAGCGGACACTTCACGAGCAAGAGTCGCATGTTCGTCTCCAAGATCTTCGCAGGCAGCCATTCGCTGTTGCCAGGGAAACGCCGACGCCCACTCAACATCCGTCATTTCGCAGAATAGCACTCGCAATGCCGAGACAATCTGTCGCAACTGCCATGCGTTCAATTGAGGATCGCGCCCGCGGTCATCAAGATAGGCTTCTACATCGACCACCTGTAGATCACGCAGGTGACGCCCATTCAAGCCATAACAAAACTCCTGGGCGCGCCGGACATGCCATTCCGCATTGCGCTCGTGTATACGGTAACGAGGGAGAGCCTGGGCATATCGAGCCCAGAATTCACGCTCTGCGTCATTCATTTTGTCTGGAGACTTGACGTAGCTCACAAACCACCTCACAGTCCATACAGGTGATGTATAGACGAGAATCAACCCGTTGTGCAAGCCGGAAAGGGTCTGGGGTTATGTGGAATTGATCCATATAACCCCGCCAAATCCGGGGTTATATGGATCAATTCTGTCTAATAAACTGTT
>CAZOLK010000577.1:0-2045 GCA_964580325.1 uncultured Verrucomicrobiota bacterium
GCGACGCTCCAGCGAGGCGCGATCTCAATGTCGTCGATGTACCAACCCTCATCCGTCACATAGGCGTCAGAGCCGAAGCGGAAACGGATGCGCACTTCCTGGAAGGCATAGGCGGCCAGGTTGAACGCGGCCTGGGTCCAGCCCGAGCCGTCGCCTCCATAACATGGCGTGTGCGGATCGAACGGGGACACCAGGTTGGGCGTGATCTGGTGCGGGTAGCCGCCCTGGGGAAAGATTTGCTTATAGGTCCGGCCGTTGTTGGTGGAGCACTCGACAATGCCGCCGTCCCAGTAGTGAACGTCGGCGTCATACTCGATCTTGGCCCAGTGCCAGAAGGTCATGACCGCGTTGCTGCCCAAGTAAATGGGCGGCGAGACGAGCGAAGCATCGGCGCTGTCGGGATAGGCGCCATCAGGGCCGTTGCCGAAGTGCCAGGCCTGGGTGCCTGAATGGGTGCGGGCATTGGTCAGGTTCCAGACATCCTGCTGCCCTTCGTGCGTCCAGCCGGCAGCGCCCTGTTCCACGGCATTGCTCAAACCGGGCGCGACAAACGCGACCTGCCAATCCAGCGCGCTTGTACCGAAATTGGTGACGATCATGGGTAATTCACCGGTCTGGCCGTAAGGCAGGGTCAGCAGATCCGGCTGTTCGGGCATCACGCCGATCCGCGCATAGGCCAGGCCGAAATCATACGGCCCACTGACCGCACACAGGCCGGCCACGTCCCAGGCTTCGACGCGGTACTGGAACGTGTCCGACAAGCTGCTGGGTCCAGGAATATCCGCAACATACACATCAGGCGTCTGGCTCTCGATCATCGCGACCTGCTGCCAGTCATTGCTGTTGTTGCGCCAACTGAGTTCGACACGATCCATTCTGAAATTGTCGCGCACCAGCGCCTCCACGCGCCAGGGCGCCGGCGATGTGCGTGGATCGGCCAGGGCCAGGTGAGCGATCTCCGGCGCTGCCGGGATGTCGCTTGCATCGCGCGGGTCGGTGCGGTCCTGGTATTCCTTGTAATTGGTGAACCCGTCGTCGTCGCTGTCCATGTTGTAGACCGCGCCAGTCGAACCATAATAGTAATGCTCCCACCAGTCCGGCAACAAATCCTCGTCGCGGTTTTCGAATTCATTCATGTAGCGGGCCGTGACCTCATAGGCTTTGTACATGAACAGGTTGGTCACGGGATTGACGGCCCGGCTGGTCGCATCGGGTTGCCGTTCGCCATCCAGCTCCCAGCCGATGAAGTGGTAGGGTATGGTATAAACCAGCGTTTCGTCAGCGGTGATGGTGCGACCATAGGTCATACTGAACCACCAGTTGGTATGGTCCAGAAAAAGAGGCGGATTGGAATCGTGCAGCACGGCGAATTGCATGGCCCACTGCCAGGTCAGCAGAGCGTCGCGGTGAATTTCAAACGATGCGCTGTTGGTCATGCCGGAAGGAATGCCCAATCCGGTCCAGCCGTCGGTCAGGTGGCGGATGCCGCGCTCGGGTTCGATAGGCGCGGGTGCGCTGACCCACACGGTCTGGCCGGAAGCAAACGTGTGCGTGCCGTAAGCAGGTTCCACGGCGTACAGCTCCTCGGGTAACGCTGTGACGATCAGGTCAACCGGTTCGGTGATCTGAAAGTGGTGCGGGACAGCGGGCGCGGCTGGAGGATGTACGGCGAGCAGTTCGTTGCTGGACGCTGTGAGAAAATAATAGACGTCCGTATACAGCGCCTGCCCCGGAATATAAGCGCTGTAGCGTGCGCCACCCTCGGGCGTCATGACGACCTGGTTAAAGGCCTGGGTCGGACCGCCCGTGTTCCAATGGAGCAGGATGGATTCCTCGCAAACCGGCGTGGAGACCAACACCTCGGCATGCACCCAGAGCGGGACGCCTATCTGGTAGCTGTTGTCCAGCGCCGTGTGCCGAATCGTGGGCGGCCCCTCGACCGCGCCGCTCATGACCAGGGCGAATGGCTGCGGCCCTTCGGGCACATTGAACGCCTCGACCACGGCGGTATACACGCCCGATACTGGAGGCGTCAGCATAAGCCC
>CAZOLK010000578.1:0-1612 GCA_964580325.1 uncultured Verrucomicrobiota bacterium
CCCGGCCGCACCATGTCCGGCACGCCGCCCACGGCGAAGCTCACCACCGGCACCCTGCGAACACCGGGAAACCCACGCTTATCACCACCGCCTCATGTTTCGGGTGTCGTCCCGGCAAGTCTTTGCAAACGCTGGCGCACCTCAAGATGATCGCAGAAGGTAAGCGACGAACGCACATTTCGCGGTCCTGGTATCGCATATGCAGTAAGTCGATTGCAAACGCGTTCAAATAGCGACCTCCGACACGCAGCTGAAAGATCGCCCTCGATCTCCCCACTTAACATAAACAGGTCGGCAGTAAGCGGTGTCAAGCGCATATCAAGTTGTTTTCCTATCCATCTAAGAGACTCTAAGGAAAAAAAGCTGATATGCTGCCCGCTCTCAAACGCCCAATACCACCAGTCCTTTTGTGGTATATCCTGTGGATCGAAGCATGTTGCCGAAAATATGAGAGACCGAAATCGATATTGTTCTTGCATATCAATAACAAATCGCAACGGATTTGGCAGATGCTCTAAAACCTCAAAAGCCACTGCCAATTGATAATCGCCAGGTGCAGCCTCAAATCCCCGCGCCAGCAAATTTTCTGCATACCGATCATGCCAATAAAAGTCATATCCGTGATCGCGCATGCGCCTGACAAATATTCCGTATCCTCCCCCAAGATCCAAAAACGGTCCTTGAAATTGCGAAAAGCTTCTAAAGAGCCGGCATAAAATATCAGCATTCCGGAGATTCCTCGCCAAAACACCAGTATCAGTTTGTGCAATAGCCTCTGAATAAGCTTCCTCTAACCAGACCGGTTCGTCGGCAAAAATGTACTGTGCGACTGGATCAAAATAATACAGAGCGTCATACTTTCCAAGAACTTTCGCAGAAAATAAAAATTTGCTTGGTTTTCCGGTTAGGGGAGAAAGGCGCTCCAATGATTTCTCAGGCATCTGCACGTTCCAAGCAATTTTTATCAAATATCCTGCCGCTTGCTTTCCCGAGATGCTCCGGTGGCGCGTCATTTAATAGACTTGGAATAATGTAGAAGTCAGATGCATTCCTATGAACCTGCGAATGAAAAAGAACATGTTCACAGGTATTTCTCCCATCTCGAATGCGACTTCCATACCATGAATTTACCATAAGTTCTGCTTTATAAATAGCAAGTCCGCCAAACGCCGAGCACACTGGAATTGGTGCGTGATCGGGTGGTATATAATATTGACGTGCGTGAATGATTTTTTCTACGACTTTATGTCTTAATCGCGCACCTAGGTATGGAAACCGATTTATTCCCCTCGGAAGGGCATTGTAAACTTCGATCAAACAATCATGAGGACACCAAACGGGGTGCCGCAATGCATAAAGGTCATAATACGCTGTTCTTTGATTCGCAAAGAGGGCCGACCATTTTATGTCAAGCTGTGGTAGGGTATGTTCAAACCAACTTATGTCTAAATTGATATTTGGGCCATCAAAATCAAGAACCACTACAGTCTCCCAATGGCCGCTTCGTAAAAATGGCTGGATACGTGAAAGGTACAGGTTTCGTGCAGCAGCTATGCGATCAATCCGATTGGCGAAGGCATCTATTAGGCCGTCGGCACGAATAACGATGTTA
>CAZOLK010000578.1:1622-2031 GCA_964580325.1 uncultured Verrucomicrobiota bacterium
AGTCGTGCAAAACTTCATCGCTTTTGTCGGAATTGTCATTTGTGACAATAATCGCTTTAGAATAGTCGCACAGATTGCGGAGCGACGTCATGCATTTAAGGGTCAAAGAAAGCGCGTCCCCGCCGTTCCTGACAACCCCGCAAAAGATCGACGCTCTCAGATCAAATGCGCGCATGAAGGAGCCAGTGCGTCGGTTGTTGGCACGACAAGTCGCGGTCGGACCGGAAGGGCGACCGTCGAATGAGCCAAGAGGCCATAGGTGTCCGTGACTCTTCTGGTGATTCGAAAGAGGGTTAGGATTTCATGGCGGCAAGGTGGTAGCTGTCGGCTTCGAGAAGTTCCAAAGGTCGCGCCTGAGGCGACGAAGCGCGCGTTGGGCGAGCGTCGGGCCGGGGAGGCCGAAATGCGT
>CAZOLK010000579.1:0-2023 GCA_964580325.1 uncultured Verrucomicrobiota bacterium
GCCAATGACGTGAACCAGTACGTGAACATAGACCACACAGGCCAACCGGACCAGGCACCCAGCTACGATCCGGACGGCAACCTGTTGCAGGATGGCCAATGGACCAACACCTGGAACGCCGAAAACAGGCTAGTCGCCACCGAACCGCTGAACGACCCCAAGATCCAGGGCCAGAAAAATCTGACATTCGCCTACGACTACATGGGCCGGCGCATCAAGAAAGCCGTACATACCTGGAACGGCAGCGTCTACGCCACCGAATACACCAGCACCTTCCTGTACGACGGCTGGAACATGATCCGCGAAGAACGCGACTATGCTAACGCCCCGGACCAAGCGATCAGCTACATCCACGGCCTGGATCTATCCGGCGACCTGCAAGGAGCGGGCGGCATCGGCGGCATCCTGACGGCGATACGCGAAAGCAGCAGCGCAACCAGCATCCACTACTTCACCTACGACGCCAACGGCAATGTAGGCCAACTGCTGGACGAAACCGGCGCCATAGCTGCGCATTACGAGTACAGCCCATTCGGCAAAACCCTGGTAAAGTTCGGCGCAATGGCCGAAGAGAATCCGTATAGGTTCAGCACCAAGTATGAGGATGAAACGGGATTGCTGTACTACGGCTTCAGATATTATTCCCCTGAACTCGGCCGGTGGGTTAATCGGGATCCGATTGGGGAAGAGGGTGGAGAGCATTTGTACGCCTTTGTCGTTAATAGACCCACAGATCGACTTGACCTCTATGGTTTAATAGTGGAAGCTCTTCCTGTTTTAGGGCCTATCGCAATTGCTGAGCCAACTTTAATTGAAGAAGGTCTCGTAGCCACAATGCTCATACTTGATCGTGTTGTTAAGTTAAGTGAAAATTGTTATTGTAATCATCGTCATCCAACATGGCCAGTATGTCATAAGGGATTGTTTGGAAGCGCGCAAGATGCCATTAACGCAGCCGGTCTTCCTGTGTATAAGAATTTCAATGGACCTCATTTAATTGGATGCAAATACTTGAAGGCTTCACATGGATGCCCTGGAGGCGAATCAGCACAAATGGGATATTACCAATGCAAAGTTGCTTATTGGAGCCAATTTACTGGGCATGTATCGGTTTTCAAGCATAGCTTGATTAAATGCAGATGCTGCTGGCTTATCACTTCAGGCAGTTATTTCATATACAAACATATGTCGGGTAAAAATAAAGAACTTGAACCAACGCATGGACCTACAAAAGGCCCAACTCCTGACCCTACAGTTCCTCCATATGTGCCATAATGTTATTCAAATAATGAATGTTTTGGATTATGCCAAGAAATAATATACCGTCTTATTTGTATGGTACTGTTGGAATTGCAGAGGCTGTTGCATTACGTCTACTTGGGCTCGTTCAATCAAAGTACCTTGTAAAAATTGCAGAACAAGTTCTTTTTTCCAATGTTGAATCGCCATCGTTATGCGAACTGGCATCACTCCAAAGACCTGATGAGTTTGATTGCCTTGACTTGATGAGACTCTCGGCTAAGGAGTTGGGAATAAGCATACCTAATACGGAGATCGAATCAGTAAAAATATTGACTGTTTCTATATTAAAGCGAATTTCCACAGGTCATGACCCAATTGATGGTGCTCGTGTTCTTTTAAATATGGTGGTAGACTATGACAATATTTACCCTATATTTACTTTTTTCTCAGAACTCGTAGGATATATAGATGATAATAGTCAAATGAGTGCATTCTCTGATCTATCAATTTCGCAAATTGAAGACCTTATTCAATCTGATGCAAGAAAAATATTATCATTAGATTTTTTCTGATTATAACGGATTTGGGGGAGAAGTTCTGTATCACGAAACCAGTGAAGCAGAGACGAGTAGGTTCTGTAGCCAATTGCGATGATATAGGGCGACCAGTGTCAGACCCTCTGAGCGACCATTATGTCAAAGTTGTCGTTATTGATTGCAGAATATTCATCTTTTTCGTACGGAAACGAATTTCCAGGCATGCTTGGCGCTCCGCGCACGCA
>CAZOLK010000580.1:0-2022 GCA_964580325.1 uncultured Verrucomicrobiota bacterium
GATCGCGTCCGTGGCATTGAACGCTGTCGCGTTTTTGCCGGCCAGCGTTTCGGGCAGCATGGATTTGCCGCCCGGCCAATGGTGGCCGTGGCCTTTGAGCGTGACCCAGAGAACAGGCGTATCTTGACCTTTTGTGTACGCGACCCTGCGCATATCGTCGTTTGTCTGCTCCACATACTGGGCTGGGGTGCAGCCGTGAAGCCTGGACCAGTTCGTGATCATTTCGGCTGTGGGCGGTTTGCGACCATAGCGTTTGCGACCGATACGGATTTCGCCGCCTTCCACGGGATTCAGCGGATCCTTGTCGCCGGTGATATAGAACAGGGGAACGGCGCGGTCGGGTTTGGTGTCTGTCATCCAATCCGCACCGGCCACGGGTGCGATGGCAGTCACACTGCCGGCGCATTCACGTGCGAAACGAAAGCTCATCGATGCGCCGTTGGAAAAGCCGGTGATGTAGATACGGCACTGGTCAGCGTGAAAGCGTTTGACCAGATCGTCAATCAAGGCCGATAGAAACGCCACATCCGACTCGTTGCGCTGTACGGCACCGAGTGCTGAGCGTTTAGAGCCGTCATTCCAGGTTTGCGGATTGCCCACGAAGCGGGCCGGTTTTGAGGGATCGACCGGAGTTCCTTCGGGAAACACGGCTAGGAAACCTTTCTCGTCAGCCTTTTCAACCCAACCGGTTTCCCACATGGTGGTTGCGGCTCGGCCGCCACCGCCATGCAGCATAATGACCACTGGCCAACGTCGGTCAGCTTCGTAGCTTTTGGGAACATGGACGATATAATTCCGCACGGTCTGGTCCAGCGCAACAGTCCGCTTAACCTGGCCGGACGACCATTGTTCGGTTTGTTCGGGTTCGCGTTCGGCCTTGTGTGTGGCGGACAGCGGCGCGGCAAAGCAGAAGCCGGTCAGCAGCGGCAACCATAGGAAAGCGCCGAGTGTTGCATTACCCATTGCGGACATTACGGTGCGGTCATTTGGTAGCCCATTTTTGCGCTGACATCGATGCCATACCAGACAAAACCGGGCAGCACGGAGGTCACGCCGACAACATAACCGGAGGCGCCTATGTTGGGTTGGGCTTTGGATTCGCCCCAGACAATGCCGCAGGCAAAACGGCTGGTGGGATCGAGGCTCTTCACCCAGTTCAGGAAGGTGCCGGCGCGTCCGGATGAACTCGAGGCATTGAGTCCGAGCATCAGAATATAACTCTTGAACTTGCTCGAGGTGAGTGCAGCGCCTTTGTACGATGCAATCAGGCTACCTCCGCCCGGCTCCCAGGGCAGGCCTTCGGTGTAATTTACCGGCAAGGTAATGCCCAAACCCGCGCCACCGCCAATCCCTGTGTATTGAAGAGTGATGCCGATATTCGTCGATTCGTTAAGCAGAAACAAACTGCCGCTTTGAAGGTTTACGGATAGGATTTCCAGTAGATTGACGGAGTAATCTTTACTCGCGCCACCGCAGATTCGCCATTTCGTCAATGTAAAGCTCATGTTTCCATCCTTTTCCCTATAAATAAACACTCTAAAGCATGATAATCGCATCTGACGATCTGCACCAGCGCAAAATTAGAAAAAATTCATGTCGCGTGTCTCGGGTGTGTCAGGTCGTGTCGGTCTGTGCTGTAATTTTTCAGAACTTTGTTTTTAAAACACGTTTTCTCTTGACGGAAAAATGTAAGATAGAGTTATGGGGTGATTTGGCAATGGTTGTTGGTCGAAGAGGACAGCGCCGAAGGGCGCTCAGACTTCTGCGGGTAAGGAATAGTCAACCGCCCGGTAGTGAAATAACTGATCCGCAAGGAGGAAAGAAGAGTAGCGAGAGCAGCGAGGTGCAGGGTGTAGCCCTGAATCTGACACATAGCTCCGAGAAATCCGAATTTGGGGAATGGGCCGATCCTTTCATTGTGGGCGCAGGCCACAGGGCATAGACACCATAGACGAGTCTGATGCCACCACCCCGGAGTCTAAGACAGCATCGAGCCGCACAACGACAGGCAAGTAACCAGGC
>CAZOLK010000581.1:0-2008 GCA_964580325.1 uncultured Verrucomicrobiota bacterium
TGGTATCTGACCGGCACCGAAGCCTCCGCAAGACAGAGGACGGAAGGAAACCAAGCACCAAGCACTAAGCACCAAGCACCATCATTAGACTGGGCCAACAACGCCGGCGTCCGGCTCTGGTCGTCCCCCGACCGCAAGACCTGGAAAGACCTCGGCTACGTTTGGGAGATCGAGCGTAATGGAAATGCCTGGCATAAGGCCGGGCACCTCGACCTCACCATCGGCACGAAACCACAGATCGGCAGAGCCGTCACTGCGCCGGAAATCCATTTCATCAAGGGCCGATTTTACATCACCTACAGCATGAACGGCATGGGAACGGGGCTTCTGCGCAGTGCTGGCGACAAAGCCGAAGGCCCTTACGAAGACCTCGGCCAGATCACCCGCATCGGCCGCGACGCCTCGGTGTTTGTCGATGACGATGGCGCTGTTTATTGGCTGCTGGGTCATGGCGTGATCGCCAGAATGCGCGACGACATGACTGGCGTGGTCGAGCCCTTCAAGGCGCTCTTTACCGGCGTCGATTGGTATCCCCGCTATATGCGCCGGGTCGAGAACCTGGGCATCTGGGGCAGTCACCTCGTCCGCCAAGGCGACTGGTATATCTGGAATTTCACCACCCGCAGTGGACGCGGCGGAATCAACGCCATCGACACCATGGCTTCGTGGTCGCAATCCCTCGATGGCCCGTGGGGCGAGCCCTGCCTGATGCTCGCCAATGGCGGGCAATCCACCCTGGTCGAGGATGGACAAGGCGGCTGGCTGGCGACGGTTTCCGGCGAGGACGAGATGTCGAACCATCCCTACCGTGCCTGCATCACCCCGATCATCAGCAGTGGACAACTCGGAAAGCCGCTGAGCCTTCGTCCCTACAATGAAAACAGCCAGACAGCCCAATTCCAAACCGTGAACTCCTGGCAGGCCACGGCCTTGGATTTATGGATCGGCCACCCCGATTTAATCCCCTACACACTCCGCGATGTCTTTATGGGGCAAATGCCCGACGGTTATTATTACTGCACCGGATCGTTCTGGAATGTGGACGAGCTTCGGCGGGATGTTATCCTTTTCCGCTCGAAAGACCTGCTGCACTGGGAAAAACTCCCTTCGGTCTATCCCTATGCCAAGTATCTGGAAGATGGCGCTATTTCCCCAGATGATTTGCCCCGTTTCCAGCAGGTGGTGGAGGAAGATGTGCCGGGGGTAAAACGAGATCGTCGCGCACCCCGAATCCAATTCGGCGATAGCAAGCTTTTTCACTGGAGCGACGGTTATTACATAACGACGCAAAACTTTGGAAATAACCCGCCTGGTGGAATATCCCTCCTGAAGTCCGAAACTGGCAAGGTGGAAGGCCCCTACAAATGGGTGCGTCAGGTTCCTGGCTCTTCTGACACCTTCCAGGATGAAGATGGCACCTTCATTCATGTTAGGGGCGGCGCCAGTCTCTGGCGGCTCGCAGATATCGAGAAAGATCCGTTCGACAAATCGTTCAGCTATCATAATCCAAGGAATCTCTTGTTCTCGGAAGATTGCGAGGCGGGCATCCTCCGCGTCGAAGGAAAATATTTGGCTTACACCTGCGATTGGACCGGCAGTTACGACATGAACTACATGATCGCGGATGCCATCGAAGGGCCGTGGAGCAATCTTCGTCTCGGCGCCATCTACGGTGGCAACGGCTATCTTTTCCAGCGTGAAGACGACTCCTGGTGGTGGACCTATTTCTTGAACACCAACGATTACGCCACCCGTAGCCAGAACATCACGCGGATGAATATTTTCCCGATGTTCGTCGGCTGGGAAAACGGCGAATTGATCATCGAACCGAAAGCCGTCCGCGCCAACCGCGCCGCCCTCGAAAAAATGGGCGCGATTTGGCAGAGCGCGAGGCCATGAACCGATCAAATGTTGAACCAAAGAACAGGAGAAACAGAATGAAAACGAGTAACACAAAACCCATCGTCGCGGCGGCGGTCGCCATGTTCACCCTGGCGCAGGCCGCCGC
>CAZOLK010000582.1:0-2004 GCA_964580325.1 uncultured Verrucomicrobiota bacterium
TTCTGCGACCACTTTTTTCAGGCGCAGCACCAGGTGCCGCGCGTGGTCCGAGTGGGCGGCCGTGCCGGCGACCACTTCGCGCAGGTAATTGCGGGCTACGATGGTATCGGCGTCGGCGCCGCACACGCCGCGCGGCGACTTTTTGGTGATGCGACATGGGCCGAGATGACAGATACGGCAGCACAGTCCGGAGGCGCCGAACTTGCAACTGTTTTTCTGCGTATCGCCGCGGGCATAGACCGTGGTTACGCCCTCCAGTTCCGCTTTGCACAAGATCTCGGCCGAAGCCTGGTCAGATACGCGCTGTTGATGAGCATCCAGGTTATCGAACATGATAGGTTCCTTTTGGTCGGTTGGTTTCAGCTTATACGGCTACGGAAGCTGCCTGGTCCAGGCACGCATCGAGCAATTGGTCAAATGGTTTGAAAACAGCGCAATCCGGCGCCAGGCTGAACACGCTGTTGCCCTGCTCAGCCATGTCCATGATTTCGTCGCTGTAGGGCAGGGCAGCCAGGTGCGCGGCACCCAGTTTTTCTTGCAGCGCCAGGGCGTGGGCGGAAGGTTTGTCGTTGCGCATGCGGTTGATGGCCAGGGCCAGGTGATTCCATCTGATCTCCATCTCCGCGGCCAGCGTGTACAGACGTTCGATGGTTTTGAGTCCGTTGGCGGTGTCATCGCCTACCATGACCATCAGGTCGACTTGTTGCACCAGGCGGCGCGACAGGTTTTCCAGACCGGCCTCGTTATCCAACACGACATAGGGATAATGCTCGTGCAGCGCGCCCAGAGTTTGTTTGAGCACGTTGTTGGCATAACAGTAGCAGCCCGGTCCCTCAGCGCGGCCCATGGCGATCAGGTCAAAATCATCGGCTTCCACCAGACTTTCTTCTATTTTCATCTGGAGCCATTCCTGCTTGGAAACACCGCTCTTTATGCCCTGGCCGGCCATTTCGCGCGCTTTCTCGCGCACCGCGCCCACGGTTTTGCTGACTTCCACGCCCAGCAACGCATCCAGGCAATTGTTCGGGTCGGCATCCATGGCCAGCACGGGTTTGCAGCCGCGTTCGATCAGGCGCCGGACCATCAGGCCGGCAACGGTTGTTTTGCCCACGCCGCCTTTGCCGCATATGGCGATTAACTTATTCATTTTTGTTCTCCGTGTTGCGTGGCGAGTGCCGCGAGGCGAGTGTCGTGTGTCGCGTGTCGGGTGTTGTTTGTCGAGTGTAGAGTCATCCTTCTCTCTCTCTTGGACTTAGGACCGACAGAAAATAAACATGCCATTTTGAGGGCCAACTATCCCATCCAGCGGCGTTGCAAAAACTCGAAATATTCCGCTATTCCTGCGTTTATGCGCCTTGCTGGGGCTGGGCAACTTGACTCCACAAAATGTCATGTTATTTTCCCGTGAATCTTTAGTGATGGGGCGTGCCGCAGCCGTCGCTAATTTTGCGCAGTTCATGCTGCAAGTCCCACAGTTTCTCCCTGGCTTTTTCCAGGTCGCTGGACATGCCCTCTTTTTTGAGCTTTTCGACCTGTTTCTCCATGTCCTCGATTTCGCGCATTATGCGCGCATAAGATTCCCGTGAAATATCAGTCATAGGTTATTTCTCCGTGTAATGCATCTGCATCCTGAACCTTGCCGCCGCACCTTGTTCCCTGCATCATCCGCTATCCCTGTTCCAGCTTCTCCAGGATGGCCTCGAATGAACTCAGCGGCTCCGCATCTGCTCCTTCCAGCACCGAGCGCCCGTCGCGATCAGCTTGGATGAATCCCTCGTGGAAGGGTAGGGTGCCCAGGATGGGCAGGTCAGGCAATGCGTCGCGTACGAACGCTTCGTCCGAAGGTTCGCGCACTTTGTTGATCACGGCGGTCAGGTTATCGCGCATGCCCAGGTGCTCGGCCATGGCCAGGACCCGGCGTGCGCAGTCCACGGCACGGCGGCCTGGTTCGATCACGACGATCATCCGGTCCACGCCATTGGCCGTGGCCCGGCCCAGGTGCTC
>CAZOLK010000583.1:0-2003 GCA_964580325.1 uncultured Verrucomicrobiota bacterium
TGAAGCGGGGCACCGCCCAAGCATCGCGGAAATGCCGGATCTATCGAGGTTCCCTATATTTTTTGGCTGCGCCACCCAAAGCGGCTAATCGGGATTTACCCGCCGAACTCGATGACGCCCCACTTCCCACAGACCGCATGCGTGGTCGCGGCGCTGCCACGCAAAACTTTCCCATGTGCTTCCTTAAATGTTTGGGAACGACCCGCGCCGTTAAGCATTGGAATAAAATTCTTTTGCGCAAACAACAATTTGCGGCCTTGTCCAGAAAGGGCCAAACACACAGGACGTGTGGCGCAAAATAATTCCGCCGGATGCGCCGGTCATTGCCGCGGGGTTGAAAAAGATGCTGTTATCGCTATATCTCGTGTTCGTGAGGAGTAACCTCACTTTGACGCCTTTGCCGGTGTTTTGACTGTCGAAAGCAAAATTTCCTGTGGGCGGTACTTTGGATCCGGACCTTCCCGAGCCACCGCCCACGAGGAAAAGTGCGCCCTTGAGCTTAGATGAAGGGCGGGATCGGCGTCACAATCTGAAAGGAGCAAACGATGAAAAACCTATCCCTCATGCTGGCCGTAGGCGCCATTGCGGCGCCCATCGCGGCGCATGCGCAATCTGGCGACTGCGGAGACGTTTCCATCACTGAAATGAACTGGGCCTCGGCGCAGGTGGTGACCAGCATCGCCTCGTTTATCATGGAACAGGGATATGGCTGCGACGTCAGCGTGGTTTCGTCGGATACCATTCCGGCCGTCACTTCGGTGGCCGAGAACGGTGAACCCGACATCGTGACTGAGCTGTGGCTCAACTCGACCGGAGACACCTATAACGAGCTGCGCGATTCCGGGCGGGTCGTCGAGGCCGGTCCGGTTCTCGATCCCGGTGGGGTCGAAGGCTGGTGGATTCCGACCTACTTGGCCGAGGCGCATCCCGAACTGACGACTATCGAGGGTATTCTCGAAAACCCCGAGCTTGTCGGCGGACGCTTCTACAACTGCCCCGAGGGTTGGGGCTGCCGCGTGGTCAGCGACAACCTGTCGACCGCGCTCGACCTGGAAGGCAACGGGATCGAAGTATTCAATGCGGGGTCCGGGCAGGTGCTGGCAACGTCCATGGCTGACGCCGTCCTGAAAAAGGAACCGTGGTTCGGCTATTACTGGGGCCCGACCGTGCCGCTCGGCAAGTATGACATGACCCGGGTCGACCTGGGCAAGGTCGTGCCTGAGATCCATGAGCGCAACCAGAATGCGGATACCGAAAACCCCGGTGTTTCGGACTTCCCCGCAGCGCCCGTCGTCACGGCGGTGACCAACACCTTCCAGCAAAGCAATCCCGATGTGTTCGCGCTGATGCAGAACATGACCTTCAGCACGTCGGACATGAGCACGATCCTGGCCTGGATGGACGAGAACAACGCCTCCTCCGACGAGGCCGCCGTCTACTACCTGACCAATTACCAAGATCAGTGGAAAGAATGGCTGAGTGATGAAGCACGCGGAAACCTCGCCGCGATTCTCGACCAAAGCTGACACATGATCGACTGACGGGGCCGGTGCGAAGCCGGCCTCGTCTTTTTCATGCGCTGTGTCGGTCGGTCCGGGGGGGCGCAAACGAGGGAAAAACAATGGCTACATATGACTTCGTTTTCAGCGCCCTCGGGCTAGAGGATTGGTGCGAAGCAGGCGCAACGACCGCGCCGATGTCGATGGAGGCGCTCGTTGCACAAAACTCGGGTGAGGAAGACTCGACTTCCATCTGGAATCTGCCCTTTCCGTCGATGGACGCGCTGAACGAGGCCTGCCCGGCGTTTCCCCAATCGCGCAACGTGACCCTTGGGCTGGAGAACGGCTTTCTGGCGATCAAGGACTCGATGAGCGTCGTGCTGGACCCGATCACGCAACCGCTGTCATGGATGCTGGAAGCGGCGCTTTACGGCATCTTGAACACGCCGTGGTGGATCATCATTCCGCTATTGCTGATCATCGTCTGGACGATCTCGAAATCAT
>CAZOLK010000584.1:0-1994 GCA_964580325.1 uncultured Verrucomicrobiota bacterium
AACGAGTTGAAGCCAATGTTCTCGGCGACCATCCATGCAATCGCCGGAAGAGGCGCAATTGTTCATATGGATTGACGTCATCTCGATAACTTTTACCGCGCACGCCGTGATATAACGGTATAGATCGAAAAGTATCCTGGTCAAAGCAGCCGCTGGAAAAGATGGTCCAGCAGCCTGTGCCCCAGCATGGGCGTTCGTAAATCGGAGACACCGCTCTTCTTTTCCCATCCTACTCTGCTCATCCGATAATTGGACATACAGCCCCAAACCAACGTCGCAGGCAATAAAAGCGAAACAGCGTATTTATCCATTAAACTATCGCAAATATCTATTTTCAAATATTACAAACCGGTCATATTATGACAAGCGAGGCATATCTTTATATGCCTGCTGATTATGGCCGCGATGCAGGATCTCTGGCGATTTCGGTCATGGTCAGTGAGTGCGCCTTTGCCTGGACCATGTTAAACATCGGAAAAAATGAAGAATGAAGAAGAACCGAAAGGAAAACGTTATGAAAGAGATGCGTGTACGGTCGATGCGATACTTTGTTGGTGTACTGGGGCTGGCGCTGGGGTTGGCCGCGCATTTGGCGGCAGGCGAAAGCATGACCGTCACCGTGCCGTTTGACGCGGCACGGATATCGGTTGTGAAAGATGGCATTTTTCACCGGGTGTACCTGGAGGACCAAAACGCACGCTACTCCAACGCAGAGCGCGACATCGGCGCGCCGCAACTGCCGTATGTGCCCATCCAGGTGATGCTTCCGGAGGGCGCGGTTGTGACGGATATCTCATCCTCTTATAAGGAACACGAGATTGTCCAGAATGTGCATGTGGCGCCGATACAGCGCTGCGTCCCCATCGGCCATGCGCCGCGGCCGCTCGTTCAGCCCCGTCATGATATATATTTCGCAAAAGGGCGCTATCCAGTCGAACCTTCGTTCTACAACGGCACTGTGCGCGCGCGCGGACTCGATTACGCTGTCATGCGTGTGTATCCCGTGCTGTATCAGCCGCTTTTAGGAAAGCTGCATCTGATTGATGAAATTACGTTGACGATCAAATACGAAACGGCAAATGCGGTGCGCGGTGCGCCGGTCGATCAGGAACGAAAATACAGCGGGAAGCACCGCAAGAAGTTCCGAAAAATGCTGATGGACCTTGCCGTGGAGGATGTCGATGCGGAAAAACCGCTGAGCGGGGAGGCGGAAGAGCAATATGGAGCGGTAATGGATGCTCCCGATTCCCAAACGGTCGTGCCGGAAAGCTTGGGCGCCGAATCCGTTTCCGATGTGGACCTGCTGATAATCACGGAAGATTCACCCCTGATCACTTCGTTCACGGCACTGGGCAACCATCGGCAGAGCAATAACGGACTTTCGTTCGAAGTGAAGACCGTGTCGTGGATCAAAAACAATTACTCCCGGGCCAAGCCCAATGGAGGAAATGACGATCAATCGGCCATCAGGCGGTGCATTCAGGACTATGCGCTGAATCATAACACGCTCTACGTCATTCTCGGCGGCGACAGCAGTGTCGTGCCGGACCGGGACTGCAAGGTGTCGGCCGGCGGCGAAACCGTCAACAACATGCCGACCGATCTGTATTACGCCGGTCTGGACGATTTCGACGGGGTCGACGAATACCTCGATGTTTGGGATAAGGACGGAAACGGGATTTATGGCGAAGAGATCGAGGGCGACCTCGCGCCGGATGTGTTTCTGGGCCGCATACCTGTGCGGACGGTCGCGCAAGCCGACGATTATATCGAAAAGCTTAAGGATTTCGAAAACCATCCGCCGTCCGCGAGCTTTTTCAAAAAAATGCTGATGGCGGGCGATACTTGCTGGCTCGAATTTGATCCCTGCGATTATACGGATACCTGTAACGACGGCTATCCCGAATTCGACGAACACGCGCCGGTCAGCGACGCGGAGATATGGAATCGCCGGATATATCGCGATAAAATCAAACCCGAATGGCAGGCGACTA
>CAZOLK010000585.1:0-1987 GCA_964580325.1 uncultured Verrucomicrobiota bacterium
GGGGCGGCCCCCCCCAGGTGAAGCCTGATCTGCCGGGTATCCAGGCCGGCGCTCCAGAGTTTCGTTCTTTTTCTTTTTCAGCGCGCGCACGTTTCATCAAAGGATGCTGTTCTTCGCGCCGCTCCTTCCACGCAGAGCAACCCGAACACCCCTACATCAAAAAGCATCCGGCGATTATCAGGCCGGATATCATTTTTTTACAAACATTCCGTGTGCGTCCATGCAAACTGCACATGATCAGCTCCTCGTTGCAGTACGTCTATAACTTTTCGTACAATCAGGCCAGCCTGCTGGACTGTTGTAATAATAAAGACCTGCGAATCATTCGCGGTGAAGTGCGCGATGAATCGTTAATGAAACCCCTGGTGGATGATGCGAATGTCATTATTCCGCTTGCCTGCCTGGTCGGGGCCCCGCTCTGCAGACAAAAACCGGTCGAAGCACGCACCATCAATCTGGATGCTGTCAAAATGCTGGTGGATCTCAGCGGGCCGGATCACATCATCCTCTCCCCTACAACCAACAGCGGCTACGGCATGGGTGAAGACGGCATTTACTGCACAGAAGAAACCCCGCTGCGCCCCATTTCCCTCTATGGAAAACTGAAAGTGGAACTTGAAGAGTATCTTCTGGCGTCAGGCCGTGCGATTTCCCTGCGACTTGCCACCGTCTGCGGCATCAGCCCCCGGATGCGTCTGGACCTGCTGGTCAACGATTTCACGTATCGGGCCGTCACTGATCGTTTTATTGTGCTGTTTGAAGCCCACTTCAAACGCAACTACATTCACGTGCGCGATGTGGCCGCCGCGTTCATTCACTGTCTGAACAATTTCGACAGCATGAAAAACGAGGCCTACAACGTCGGGTTGAGTGATGCCAACCTCTCTAAAATGGAACTGTGCGAAGAAATCAAAAAACACGTACCGGAATTTCACATTGTCGAATCGGAAATTGGGAAAGATCCCGATCAGCGCAACTACATCGTAAGCAACGACAAGATTGAATCCACCGGGTTTAAGCCTCAAGTATCCATTTCCGATGCAATTGAAGAACTGGTCAAGGGCTATCAGGTCATTCGCCGAAATCAATTCGCGAATATATAAGAAGTGTCTATGTAATTTCTTTGTGAATTTTTATGTTTTTTTGGCAATAAATATTTGGATGTTTTTATGAAAACGAGTTTTAAAAAAATCGTGGTGACCGGAGCGACCGGGTTTTTAGGTCATCATGTAATGCAGGCCCTGCAGACCGCTTTCGACACAGAGATCATCGGTCTGGGCAACGGCGATTACGACCTGCTCATCCCTGAGAATGCCAGACAAATGCTGAATGACCTGCAACCCGACTGCCTGATTCACATGGCGGCAAAATCCGGCGGCATCATCGACAACAAAGCGCGACCGGCTGATTATTTCTATCAGAATCTCGTTATGAACACCCATACGCTGCATGCCGCCTGTAAACACGGCGTACAGAAGTTCGTCACGTTCATGGGCGGTTGCTCCTATCCCTCAGACGCTACCTCCCCGATCGATGAAAGCCAGATGTGGAACGGATATCCGCAAATTGAAAGCGCCGGCTATTCCGTCGCAAAAAAAATGCTGCTGACGCAGTCCTGGGCATACCGGCAACAATACGGGGTGTTGAAAGTAGGAGGAAGTCTCGGCCATCACGGCCATCTATGCCAATACAAGCGGCTCGTCTGAAGAGTATATGCGCGAAATCGGCAGTGCAGCTCAGCGCCACGGCATTTCCTACTGGGAAAACAACCCGAACGCGTACTGGGCCATCGGGCGCGGTCTTGCGCGTGCACGTGTGCCCAGGGATGCAGTTGATTATCTGCCTTTACCTCACCACACTACGACCTTATTCAATCATGGTGGATCAGGCTGCATTCAGCGGGATCAATATCCTTACCTATACGATGAACTTAGTCAGCGCCGAAAAATAACCTATAAGATTTAAGAAAGTGCTGAACATTTTTACC
>CAZOLK010000586.1:0-1983 GCA_964580325.1 uncultured Verrucomicrobiota bacterium
TTTATACCGTCACCTGGACAGCAGAAGATGCCTGCGGCAATTTCGTATCCGGTCATCAGACCATCAACGTGATTCAACCGGAAGTGCACTTGACGGTTATCGTTCAAGACCTGGGATCCGTGGAACCCCAGACAGGAACTTATACGCCGGGCAGTGAAGTCTCTATTACGGCCACGCCCGATGATTGCGCTGTATTTACAGGATGGACAGGCGACGATGTGCCCGCGGGGCATGAAACCGATAACCCGTTGGTTCTGACCATGGTCGCCGATAAGACGATTACGGCGCGCTTTGAACCGGATACGACGCCGCCTGTAGTTATCCCGCCACCGGATTTGGTATTAGAACTGCCGGCTGATACGAACACCCTGGCCACGGGTTGGCCGACCATCGGCGAACAAGGTCGGATCCTGGTGTTCAGCAACCACACGTATGAATGCATTGAACTGCCCGAACCGATAACCTGGAGCGAAGCTGTGGCCATGGCCGCTGAACGTGGCGGCGCACTGGCCAAAATCGAATCGCCGGAAGAAAATGGTTTTCTGTCCGCGCATCTGCTGCAACCTTCTTGGTTGGGCGCGACCAATGATAGTTTGTCAGGCGCATGGTTTTGGAACGACGGCGCCGCACTGGACGGCGGTTACACAGCCTGGATCGCCTCCGCCCCCAATAATGCGCCAGGTGAATGCCACGGCTTGATGCTCTATCCCCACGAATACAGCGAACAACCAGAACGGGCCGGACTATGGAACAACCTGCTGACAACCGCAACCTTGACAGGCTTGATCATCGAGAATGAGACCATGACCGTGGCTTTCACTGATGCGATGACGCCCAATTGCGGTTCCGCGCATTCTGTTTTGCGCACCTGGACCTGTCAGAACGCCTGCGGCAATGTGAGCCAGGCCGTGCAGACCATTCATCTGGTGGATACCACGCCGCCAGAGATCGTTTGCCAGCCCGAAAGCACCGTCACCCAGGGCGTGGACACCGTTGACATACCGCAAGTCAGCGATAATAATACAGGCGAGCTGACCATAAGCAGCGATCCTGATCTCACCAATCCATTGCCGTTGGGCGATCACACCATCACCTGGACCGTGACCGATCCCTGCGGTAATCAGGCCAGTTGCCAGCAACTGGTTCATGTCGAACCGCTAAAATATAAAATCACGTTGCTGGCCCAGGGACCTGGCGGCATTGAAGAACAAACGGGCTGGTATTTGGCCAGGGAGATCGTAAGCTTGACCGCCACCTCAGCGCCTTGCGCCTATTTTACCCACTGGAGCGATGATGTACCTCCTGCTACAGAGCCCACGGACAATCCACTGAGCTTTGTGCTGGACCAATCCGTGACCTTGACCGCGAACTTCCAGCACGATGCCGAGCCGCCTGACATGACCTGCCCGGAAAATTGTACGCTCGTAGCCAATCTCGATGGCCAAGCCTTCTATACCGGCGATCACGCTACTGCGGTGGATGAAGTAAGCGACACGGTGACAATCGTCAGCAACCCGGATATTGCACTGCCCTTGAGCAGCGGCACGCATCAGATCGTCTGGACCGCGGACGACGGCTGCAACAATTCCGAATGCACCCAAACCATCACCGTTGAACCTCTACGCTTTGCACTAACCTTACAAGACAACGGAGTTGGCGGCGGGTTTGATCAACCCAGCGGCCCTTATCTTGCCGGCTCAACCGTATCCATCACCGCCACCTCGGCGCCGTGCAGCTACTTCACGGACTGGAGCGGCGAACATGTACCTGCCGGTCACGAACATGACAACCCGTTGAGCATCGTGATGGACAGCCCCAAGGTGTTGACCGCTACGTTTGTTCAGGACCAGCAGCCACCAGAGTTATTAGTTGGTATGTCGCCAAGAATAGTCACGGCCAATGTCGTGGCTGTTTATCATTACGCTGATGCAGGCGTAAGTGCTCAGGATGATCGCGATCCCAACCCAAAACTTACCAGCAATC
>CAZOLK010000587.1:0-1978 GCA_964580325.1 uncultured Verrucomicrobiota bacterium
TTGCTATTACATTACAAAATCATTTGTTCTTTCACATAATAGTTATACAAAACCAATCCCAGAGGGAGCAGACGATACTATGTCTGCAAGCATCCATGAAATGATGGATGATTATTCTGGCGTTGGCAGAAGTGAATATGATTTTGATGAAGTAGGCGAAATTATTAGTGGGCCAACGAGTCGAATAAGTGAAAGTGGTGCATATACCATTGAGTTTGCTAGTGGTAAAACGTACCACGGAAAAGGACCTTTGAGTAGGGCCCATGAATCAGCAGAATATCGTGCACTTGTCAACAATGATCGTGTGATAAGCATCAATCACCAAGCTCTTCCTACAGATTATGAAGGATTAGTGAATGAAGCGTTAAGGATTAGGGACGCTGGAGGTAATCCCAAAGTGAACCCAATGATATACAACAAAATCAACTCTCCGGGAGAAAAGCTCCTGCGAGCATTTGTTGATCTATTGGAGATACCATAGTCGTGATTGAAAAAGATATTATTAATTGGGATGGGTGGCGAGTTGTTTGGTTGTGTAAGGAGAATTGGGATGCGACACAAGAGCTTTTGGAGAAAGGTCAAATTGATGGTGTTGCGCTTTCTCCATACAAAAACTTTAAGCCAAAAGACTTGGTTTTAGTGCTTGATTTGCCAAACTTGAAAGGAGTAGCAATTCCTGTTTCTCAAGACTTTGACCTATCAGTACTTGCCAAAGTAAAATCTTTTGAGTTTCTAGCTATTGGAGGTGTTGATGCGGCATTTGATTTCAGAATTCTGGATAGATTGGTATATCTAAATATTGGTTGGAATAAGAACATTATACTCCCAAAAGAAGATGTTGGCATTCGGCAACTGTGTATAAGTGATTACAAGCCAAGACGAAAGAATCTTTACGATCTGCCTGTTTATCAGACACTTGAGCACCTTGCAATAACACAGAGTGCTTTAAAGAGTCTTGATGGTATTGAGAGATTTCAGAAGCTCTCATGCCTTGAGCTAAACTATATGCGATCATTGACGACTATCAAAGGACTCGGAAAGACAAATGTCAAAGAGGTTCTTTTTGAGAGTTGCAAAAAGATTGAGGATTGGGAGCAACTTGGGGCTGTAAACACTTTGCAAAAACTATCTATCGTTAGCTGTGGTGCAATTCCAACGCTATCTTTTCGTGAGCAACTTCCGTATTTAAAAAAAATTAGATGCTTCAAAACAGATATACTTGATGAATGAACTAGACTAGTAGACTAGAACTAGAACAGATTTTATTCGCCCATCCCATAATGTACTTTGTTCGCTTGCAGGCAAAGCCTTCACGCCATCGCCATGTGGTAAACCGCGATGAAGTAGTTGTCTTTTTTGTGCTGTCATGGCATGATCACGTCGTAATGGCAATTATTGATGATGAAGCATGCAACCATACGACAGAACCCTTTCTGGCCTTACCCTTGTTGGTACAGACCTTCGTTCCAGCAGGTTGGTCCATGGCGCGGCTTTGTTGTTTTCCTTTGCTTCTTCTTCTTTACCGCCGCGCCGGTTTTAAACCTTGCCTATGCCCTCGCACTTGCCGACCTGACGTCGGACCATATGGTCTGCGACATCGACGCCACGGAGCCTGACCTGGAGAAGCAGGGCGAAAATGATACCCTTCCCGTGCTCGAACGCCATGAAATCAGGCCCGGCATTTTTGTCTATTCCGCGGAAAAACGCAAAACCAAGCTCTATATCCAGGACCCTATCTATCGTAAGGGCACGCTGCGCGTCGCCTGGAACAACCCCAAGCCCGATGCGCAACCCGGTTGCGCCACGGCAAAAAAACTGATCCTTAAACCCGTCGGCGCCGAAACAGGATTCGATGCGGGTTTTGATATCGATTGCGCTGACAAAAACTGGCCCAAGGTATACGAAGTCCAGATGCAAGGGCCTTGGTGCAATGGCGAGGATATCCTGGTCACCATGGAGCACCTGTCCGAAAGCGCCC
>CAZOLK010000588.1:0-1977 GCA_964580325.1 uncultured Verrucomicrobiota bacterium
TCCAGGTCGTCATCAGCGGCACGAATCTGGGCGATGGCGGCGACATCACGAACGTTACGCTGTGCGGCGTATCGGCGACCAACATCGCCGCCCAGTCGGCCACTCAGGTGGTGGTCTGGGCCGGAACACGCATCAGCGCGGCCACCGGCGATGTGGTGGTTTTTTCGACCAGCTACGGAGCCACAACCAAGACTAACGCTTTTACCTATGAAGGAAGTTTAGCGTTTATTATCACGGCGTCGGCGGGACCCAATGGCAGCATTGCGCCATCAGGTGCGGTCGTGGTGCAGGCGGGCGCGGATCAGCTCTTCACGTTTACGCCGGCCCCTTGGTATCGGGTGAGCGATGTACTGGTGGATGAGGCCTCGGTGGGTGTCATGCCCAGCTATACCTGGACGAATATCATGGCTGCCGGCACCGTGACTGTTTTCTTTGCCGAGGCGTATGTCACCAACAACACGCCCGTGCCTGTCCCCGAACACTGGATGGCCCGCTACGGCCTGACCAACAACATGGATGACGAGGTGATGGATGACCTCGACGGCGACACGGCCCCGACCTGGAAAGAATATGTGATGGACACCGATCCGACCAATGGGTTGAGCGTGCTTCGCCTGAATAATGCTCTGTTCAACCTCCAAGACCAGCTTTTGGAATGGCCAGCCAGCTCCAACCGCGTCTACACCATGTATTGGACAACCAACATGTTGGAAGGGGTCACAAACATACTCTTCACGGACTACCGTCCCGAATCAAGTGGCACGGCGACCTATACAGATACGGTTCAGACCGTCGAATCGAGGGTCTTCTACAGGATCAAGGTCGAAGAGCCGGAATAGCAGTAGGGGAAAGGATAAACTATGAAGGATAAAGGATAAATGGGGAGGTCCTTTGGCGTGGCTATGAGTAGGGCGGGCCTGTCCCAGGCCCAGCCCACCGCAGCACCTGGGCATTGCGCTGGGTGTCGCGAGGGCCAGCCGCTGGGGACAGCGGCGGCCTACTGGATCACCCTCGCCGGGCGGATTGCGGCGCAAGGGCGCGACGTCTCCAATCAGCAATTCTCATTATGGCCGAAGGGCACGCTAAAGCGTGAACTACGTGCGACGAAAAACCGGAAAATCCGCATATGCAGTCCCGCGTCCAATAGCGGTGCTCTGCGCCGTTTTGCGGCGTACTCGGGAAGAAAACGGCGCAGAGCACCGTTCTACTCTTGGAAGGAAAAGGGGGCAATCGCCAAAATGAGAATGGCTGAGGGTGGGGCGTGATGAAAAACACTCCCTTACGTGCCGTCCCGTTAGCCCCCCCATATTTCACCCTGGGGGTTGCGTGCTACATCTATGGTGAGGTATTTTTCCGGATCGCTGACGCGGCGCGGTGGCACGACGCCTCCAAACTGTGGAAGTGAGGCGGCTTATTATGGGATTTGGGGCGACAGGTTACTTCTGCCGGGAAAAGTGCGAGGTGCTGACGACATGAACGAGCACGTTTTTTTTGCTGATTACATAGGGGTCGCGGATATGCGGACATACAAGATAATTGTCGCCTTGTGGATACCATTGACGAAAGACTTGGAGTGAAGCGCCATCCAGGGCATCGGGATTGATCTTGGCTTCTAGCGCGTCCACCTGTCCATTAGGATGTTCCACGACGAAATCAATTTCGCGTTGGCTTTTGTCTCGCCAATAGTGAAGGGAGCGGTGAGGATAGACCGTGCGCAGTTCGTCCAATACCAGGTTTTCCCAGAGCAAGCCGCAGTCGTTTTCTCGAAGCCTTTCCCACCCACGAACATGAGCCACTAGCCCGGTGTCGAATGCAAAGATACGTGGACGACGCACAATCTCGCGGTGTCCTCCTCCACAAAAGGGAGGCAGCCGGATGATGGCGTGCGCGATTTCCATGGCATCCAGATGCGAGGTCACGGTGGGCCGGCTGATGCCTGCGTCTTTAGCCAGGTCCGTGATATCCAGAAGGCCTCCC
>CAZOLK010000589.1:0-1972 GCA_964580325.1 uncultured Verrucomicrobiota bacterium
TTATGTCTGAGATAGAGATCATCACTGATGGCGGCCGTCGGCGCCACCTTGGCGGTCTCCGCACGCCCTCAGTCATCGAGATGCTGTCCGACAACGGGTCGCCCTACATCGCGAAGGACATGTAGATCTTCGCCCGCCAGTTGGGTCTGAACCCATGCTTCACACCGGCCCAAAGCCCGCAGAGCAACGGCATATCGGAGGCTTTCGTGAAGACGATGAAGGGCGACTACGTCCACATGACGCCACTGTCGGATGCCCAGAACGTTCTCGGATTGATCGGAGGCTGCATCGAGGACTACAACGACAACCACCCGCACTCGGGGTTGAAAATGCACTCACCCCGCGAGTTCATCGCAGCTCAAACCGCAACCGTCTGAGTGCCCGGCGAAATGGGGGCAAGACCAGCCTTCCTCCTGATCGAAAAGGATGTAATCGATGAATACTGCCAGCGCTTCGAAGCATCCCGCGAAGCTGTGCATGATCGCGGGAAAAGGGCGGTCTGGATCCAATCGTCTGTTGGATATTGTCGACCACAGCGAATTCACCGCATGCCGGAGTGAGGCGAACAAAATAAGCGGCGGACAATTGAGCATGTTTGGCCATCAGATGTTTGACCACGGTATGACAGACGCGGATGTGGCGGCCTTGCATAAAGCGCTCATCGAAGCCGGAAGCCGCCGAAGCGAGCGCGACAGGTTTAACCAGTCCGGAAAGCGGTTCTTGACCCCGATTGGAAAGGCGTTGTTGCCGCTCATGGCGCGAGAAAAGGCGCGTCGTGCCATGCACAGTATGGGCCTTATGCATAACCCGTCCGAATGGAGGTTGCTACAGATAGCATTGAATAAAACTCCATTTTTGCCAGTCCTGAAACTGAACGCATGCCCAATCTGGCCCGAACAGATAGCCAAGATTGAACCGGGCCTGCGCATCGTGCACAATATTCGACAGCCGTGGAACTACCTGAACGGGTGGTACAATCGTTTCATTGCGAGACAGGATGCTTTTTATACGTCCTTTACTCAGAATTTTGCCGATGTTCCCCTGATCTTGGCGTATTTCGGACGCAGCGACAGCGATCGCCTGTCCGAACCCAATCTCGACAACGTCGTTGAAGTCGAACTTTGGCGCTGGCGATACATAAATGAGCGGTTGATGAAGGCGGATCTACAAGATGGTCGCTATCTGCGAGTGACCTACGAAGAGATTGATGCGGACCCGCTTGCCGCGACACATCGGGTTTTCCAGTTTCTGGATTTGGCGATCACGCCGAAAGTAGAAGCGGGGGTTTTGAGAATGGAAAACACGCTGTTCGCGTCTCCTCACAAAAAAAAGCTAGACCGTCAGGTGGCGAGTCGCGCTTTGGAAACGGTATTGCAGAACAGTGACATAGAGTGGGCGTTTGAGAATGGAATTGTAGCGCCGTAGGGAACTTCTTATCTATGTGTTTGGCTGCTTCGAGATGGGGGCTTGATCGCTTCGTGGACTGCGCCATGGGTCGTTTGGGTTCTATTTTGCCCTATCTAGTGTTGCCCGCCTGACATAGGATTCCCAAAGCTGGTGCGTCGTGGCATGATTGGCGGATGAGACGCTCCGACATCTGCCTTTACCTTAGTTCGTCCTGAACAACGATGTCAGGCGACGGTTTGCAGTTCATGATGGCGGCCGATGCCCCGTGTGACCATTCGGAACACGGTGATCAGCCGGATGAGCTGGCACAAAAAGATCCTCAGGTGGCGCAGGATCATGCGGATGTTGTGACCGCAGCCGCACAGGACGGCGAAGAGGGCGTCGCCGGTGGTTCCCTTCAGCGGGCATCTGGTCAGGCGACCGTCGGTCTTCATGTGGCCGATCATCGGCTCGATGGCGCTTCGTCGTCGCAGCAGGTTCGCGATGGTCCTGGTGACGCCGCGCCGGGCGCCGCTGATGAAGACCTTCACGGTCTCGACGCCATGGCCGCGGTAGCCGCGATCGA
>CAZOLK010000590.1:0-1971 GCA_964580325.1 uncultured Verrucomicrobiota bacterium
TGATCCAGGTCGATCCAGACCGGAAGCCATTCGGGGTGTTCGAGTTGAAGGCAGGCGTGCAGACCGCGCACGAGCGCGCGTTCGGCGCCTTCTTCGGGCTGACGGCTGCCCAGTTCAACGGCCACATCGCGGGTGACCAACCAGAACGGACAGGATGCTTTGTGCCGGTCCATGGCCTTGACCAGGTGCAGCAGGTGACCGCAGGTCAACTGGTAGACGCGGTCAAAAGCAGCCTCATCCTCGGGCGGTCGCGTACGCAGGGACCAGAGCGAAATCACGCCGCGCAGCCGGCCAATATCACGCAACAGGGCCGTCATATCCTCCGGTTGCGCCGGATCGATCTGCAACCGGCC
This sequence comes from uncultured Verrucomicrobiota bacterium, assembly GCA_964580325.1. Classification (GTDB taxonomy): domain Bacteria; phylum Verrucomicrobiota; class Kiritimatiellia; order CAYTQP01; family CAZOLK01; genus CAZOLK01. The sequence continues at coordinate 354 of CAZOLK010000590.1, forward strand.
GTTGTTGCGCTGGTACCGCGTTCCGGGCAGCACTTGCAAGGTCTTGTGCCCCTGTTCGGTCAACAGACGGGCCAACTTTTCGCCCACGCCATCGGCATCGGCGAAGATGAGCCAGGGCCCATCGCTGGCAGAGGTCTGCACGGGCGACGCCGAATCGGGCTGGGCCTGCCGGCTGTCCTGCTCCCAGACCACCTGGTAAAGCCAATCCCTGATCCGCATTTCGCTTTGTTCGCGCGTACGCAGGCGGGTCAATGCGCGTAAAACAGCGGGCGCTGCGTGCGTCTGCTCCACGTTCAACTCGCCGGTCTGTTCCAGCAGCGCGGCCAGCGAGTCGACGTCGCCTTTGCGGATATACCTGGATACCGGCGGTTCATGCGAATTGGCATGGCGCTCAGCTTCGTCGTCATCGCCGGTCCGCAAAGGATCGGGCGCCCAGCAACGGCAGCGCTGGAAAGGATAGTTCGGCAGCGCAATGCGTGATGGGTGGCGTCCGGCAAATAGGCCAAACCAATCCAGGTCCACGCCGTTGGCATACAACTGGGCCCACGTCCGGGCCAGCACTACGTCCTCGGGCATGCCGCGGCGCAGGCTGGGCAGCCAGAGCGTCTCCGCGTCGTGCAGGTTGGTCTGGCCCATAGCCAGCAGTACGGGGTGCGGCCCTATCTCCAGCATGATCCCGCCGGCGGCCTCGACGGCCAGGGTATGCATGGCCGCGGCAAAGCGCACTGGCCGGCGGACATGCTCGATCCAGTATCGCGCCTCGGCCATCTCCGCGCCGGCCCACTCGCCACTGACGCAGGAAAGCAGGCGGTCTTGCGGTTCATATAACGCGATGCGTGCGAGACATTGGGCGAACGGATCGAGCATCCGTTCCATCAAGGGCGAATGAAATGCGTGGGAGACTTTGAGTTCGGTCGTGTCCCAGCCTTCGGCGGCGCAACGGTCCAAGACCGCACGCACCGCGTTGACGGCCCCGGAGACCACCACCTGGCTGGGACCGTTGACGGCAGCCAGGGCAATCGGTTCGGCCTGGTCGCATAGCAATGCCTCAACCATGCGTGCCGGAGCCGCTATGGCCGCCATCATGCCGTCGCCCGGCAGAGACTGCATCAGACGACTGCGCTCGACAACCAGGCGTGCCCCGTGTTCCAGCGAAAAAACGCCGGCCAGGCAGGCAGCGGCAAGTTCACCCACGCTGTGTCCGAGCATGATGTCCGGTTCAATGCCCCAGGACAGCCAAGTGCGGGCTAATGCCATTTCCAGCGCAAAAAGCGCGGGTTGCGCCCGATCCGTGCGATCCAGCGTTGCGGCCGGCACGTCATCGGCGTAGAGCACATCGGTCAAGCGCATGCCCAGCGCATCGCCAAACAGAGCGGTGCATTCGTCCATGACCGATTTGAATACGGGTTGGGTGGCATACAGGTGGCGCCCCATGCCTTTGTACTGGGCGCCCTGGCCGGTGAACAGCCAGACCACGGGCGGACGTTGTGCGCACGGTGTGGTGCAATGAACCGCTTCGACCGGGCGTACGCCGGAAAGCCAGGCGCCCAGCGCGCGGCCCATGTCAGCCGTGGTGGATGCGCTAACGGCGAGGCGATGCGGGAAATGGGCGCGACCG
>CAZOLK010000591.1:0-1970 GCA_964580325.1 uncultured Verrucomicrobiota bacterium
AAATCTTATTCCCCTCACGCTGTTCTTAATTTCTTCAGTACTTTTTGTTGTTACTGCTTGACAACCTTCGTTTGTTTCATGCGAAGGATGTCCGGTCCTGCACTTTGCCCTGATTTTTCAGGTGGTAGCGGCAAAGGTCATAAAGCAAAGCATTTTTGCGTTTTGCGGAGTCGGGATCATTCCAGAGATTATAATATTGGTCGGGATCCTGCTCCAGATTGTAGAGCTCGCCTTCGTAGTTCTCGTGATAGACAACCAGTTTGTGGCTTTTGGTCACATAGGTATACTGTCGCGGGCCGTTTTGGCTGGCGCGGAATTCGATCAAAGTTGCATCCGCGGTGTGGTCGGTTTGGCCGCGCAGATACGCTGTGAGGTCAGCACCCTGCATGCCTTGGGGAATCGGACATCCGCAAGCCGATAGAATAGTTCGGGGAATGTCGATAACGTTGGCCAATTCATGGCGGATGCCGCGAGATTGAACGCCGCATCCCCAAGCGATAAAAGGAACGCGCTGGCAATCTTCATATGCCGTAATACCCTTGCCCCATAATCCGTGATGTCCGAGCATGGAACCGTGGTCGCTGGTTAAAATAATGAGGGTATTTTCGAGTTGATCGGTTCGTTCCAAAGCTTGGAGAATCCTTCCGATATAGTGATCGAGCAAACCGACCAGGCCCGCTTCTGCTTGCATGATTGCGCGTTCGTTTTCGACATCCCGCGCATGGCCATATACGCCGCCCATCTCAATGCCATCAATGCGGTAGGTTTTCTTACCCCACTCCTCATCGGATGCGTGCAGTTTGGCGTAAAATTCCGGACGATCATCGAACTCGCCTTCCCGATAGCCCTCGTATGGCGCAGGCATGGCGTCGGTATCCACCCGCTCAAACCACTCACGCGGACAGACGAAGGGGCCGTGAGGATCTTGAAAGCTGGCCCAACAAAACCAGGGCTGGCCGCTCTTTTTTTCGATGATGTTTGATATGCGATCTGCGACGAAAGCGCTGTCGGATAGCCCGGCAGGGAGTTCCCATGCCCCGTAATCCGGCGCATCGCCGCCGAGAGCGGGGAAATACCTGGCATAATCCGGCGCACGCTCTTCGAGCCAGACCTGGTAATGCTGCTTCGGATTGCCTGCCGTGGTGTGGCCTGAAGACGCATAAACCTCGTCGAAACCAAGCCAGGGTCCATTCCATCGGCGATAGTATTCACGCATGTCGCCCTCTGGCGCGCCCAATTGGCGATCTTCGACACGACGCTGAACAAAATGGTGCTTGCCAACCATAGCCGTAAAATAACCATGCCGTACGAGCGCCTCGGGAAGGAGTGGCCTCGGAAACGGATCGGGGGTGACGCCGATGGAATACGCTCCGTGAACCGAGGGGTATTGGCCTGTCAGGATGGATACCCGGCAGGGAGTGCAGGTCGGCGACGGACAATAGGCGCGGGTCAAGCTAACGCCTTCACGAGCGAGTCGATCCATGTGCGGGGTCGCGATACCCGTCAGCCCGGAGCATCCCATTTGATCCCAGCGTTGTTCATCGGTGGTTATCAGTAGGATATTGGGTCGTTTGGTAGAATTGCCTACCTTATCCCTCTGCCGTGGGCACTCTTCAGGTGTAGCCTTTTTCATGCCGCATCCTTTTTTTTACTGGTCGCGTAATTTTTGCTTGTGTCATTCGCAAATCTCGATGATCGCCTGTGCATGCTGAGCATCAACAGCCTTGGCATTGACAGTGAATTCCGAAGCGGGGAAACGCTTGAACAAGGCCCGCAGATCGTCAGGGTTGCTCCATCCGATACAGATGCGTTTTCCGGCATCGAGGAGCTGATGATATAGATCATCCCAGCCTGGGTCGGTGGGCTGAGGTTTACCGGCGCCCTGGACCCATTGCACGGCGAAGAGTTCATCGATCTCACAAAGATGCTGAACATGCGGCAGTTCACCGACGCCATCGAGATGATAGACC
>CAZOLK010000592.1:0-1969 GCA_964580325.1 uncultured Verrucomicrobiota bacterium
GATCTGTGCACCGACGCGGCGATCGAGTTTATTGAATCCACTCCGGAAGGAACGCCCTTCTGCATGTCGGTCAGTTTCAATGCCTCCCATGCTGAGGATAAGGACCGCCGGCCCGGCTACCATTTTCAGTGGCCGGAATCCACCAACGGGATGTACGAGGATATCGAGATACCCGCGCCCCGGCTCAACGATCAAAAATACTTCAAGGCATTGCCGCCCTTTCTCAAGGAACCGAACAACCTGAACCACGAGCGTTTTTTCTGGCGGTGGGACACTCCCGAAAAATACCAGGTCAACATGCGAGCCTTCTACCGCATGATATCCGGCATCGACAACGCCATCGCGCGTATCCTCGCCGTTCTGAAAGACAAGGACCTCGATGAAAATACCATTGTCATCTACTCCACCGACAACGGGTTGATGCTAGGCGACCGCAGCACAGCCGGGAAGTGGAACCACTACGAGCAGTCGCTGCGCGTGCCACTGATCGTCTACGATCCCCGACTGCCGCAAAAGCAGCGCGGGCGCGTCGTTTCAGAACTGGTCAGCAACATTGATATCGCACCAACCTTTGTCGAATGGGGCGGGGCCCATGTTCCGGAGGTTTATCAGGGACGTTCGCTGGCACCCTTGATCGCCGGAGAGAAGATAGTCGACTGGCCGCAGGATTTCTACTGCGAGCATCAGTTCAAAAAGTTCAACAACTGGCACGCGGTGCGGGGCCAACGCTACAAGTACGCCGTCTACTACGAGGAAAAGGACGGCTCGTATGAATGCCTGTATGATCTGGAGAAGGATCCGGATGAACTTACCAATCTGGCAACCAACCCGGAGTATGCCCCGCTGAAGGAGAAGATGGCTAAACGTCTGAAGGAGTATCAACAACGCTATACCATGCGCCCGAAAGGAAAAAAGCATAATTAAGAAAGACGCAATGCCCTCTTCGTTATAAGGCCTCGCGTTTGGCGGCGGTGTTATGGCTCACGGCGCGTCTGTTGCCTGTGGTTTTCCGTATGGGCGATCCGCCCCTTTTTAACGACTTACCTGTTTTCGAACGCAACACTCGGTCGTTTCTGGTTGGTTAGTACTTTGAAACGTCCGGACTTCCACCGGACAAGAAGCGCCCAGCTTCGCTTGGCGCACGAACGTCCCCGATCACCAGCTACCGCTTGCTTCTGGCGCGCTTCCCGCCCGCGTAGCGGATCAGCGGCAAGCATGACAGAAGTCCCGCAAAAACGGTAGTTTGGTGCATCGGTCTGTTCGCTTATTGTTTACACTGTCTATTCCACAAAAACCGCTGACAAATCCACAAATCAACATGATTATTGAGATCCCAATCACACTGAGTGGATGAAAAATTGCTTCATGGTAAAGAAACCCCGTTTCAGTTAATTCTCGGTTTTGTGTCACAAATGCCGGGATTCCAAAAATTTGATATGGTGTAGAAATTATTACGGTCGAAGCGGAGACCACGCAGAGCACGATCGATAGAAGGATAAGGAGGAGTGACGCTACCTTGGCTACTGTCATGGTTCTGACTAGGCTCATTTTGTTAGCGAACATATATTGGGCAACGGTTGTTTTTGTTTGAATCGTCCAACGGTTGCCCATTACGTTGGAGGGTTGCCTATTGTGTATACGAGAATGTATCAGGGCAGGGCTGTCGGTAAAGTCGATCATGAAAAATGATCGCTAATCCGCAGTATTAGGTCGTTATTTGATGCACAGTGAATCGGAGGCGGGTATGTTGGGGCCGCCTCAGCCGCGTTGACGGACTCACACCAGGTCCCAGGTCCTACAGGTCGGTCGATTCTTTTGGCGGGCGTGTTGCCAGAGGCTTTTTCTCGCTTGGCGCAGCCTGTTCCAGCCTATTTCGCGCGGCATTCTCGCTGTTATCGCGCGGCATTCTCGCTGTTAGTTAGCATGCTGACAGAAAATTTCCAGCGTGCTGACAAAAAGTTTCCAGTAT
>CAZOLK010000593.1:0-1965 GCA_964580325.1 uncultured Verrucomicrobiota bacterium
ACCGAGGTGCGGTGCAGGTTCCGCTCCTCTCCGTAGTACATGTCACAGATGCATGCATCGCGGTTTAGGATGCCCGATTGCCTCAGCAAACGATCCAACTTCCGCTTTATACGTGCCTGGTACTCGAGGTCGACCATCATCTGGAACCGATCCTCGAACGGTAGATCCAGGGCTAAGCGGTCGGTGGATTGACGTTGGTATTCGTTCGCCATCGTTGAAAGGCGCATGACATGTAATTTCCGGTCAGTTTCGCTTCTAGTCATGCTGGGCCCCCCTTTCCCCGGCTTGATGGAAATAGGCAGGCTGTCTGAGGAATCCTTTCGGGCCGGGTGGTGGTGAAGCCTTTTCTTTGTTTTTGTTCTGCTGAGGTATCGATGTCGCAGCCAACAGATTCTTCACGTTGGTAAGGCTGGGAGAGAACTTCCCAGCTACAAGCTGGGCGCACACATGCTCCAGATGCCCGTCACCGTATGTTTTCGAGAGGTTGAGCAACGCCATGCAAGCCGGATAGGCCTGCTGGACCACTTGGCGGGAGTTGAAGATACCGGTGACTACAGTCCTGGTGTTCGGTCCGATCTTCCCGGCCCATAACAGGAACCGTCGCTCGTTCCATTTGGCCTTCGATTCTTGCTGCTCGGTCGGCATGTGGGAGATTTCCGTCCGATAGGGACGCCTGCGGTCGTAATTCCTCTCGTGAGTTGCGATACGATGGTTATCCAGGAATATTTCCACCACGCGGGTGGTCACGCGTGCAGAAACCTTGCGTCCGACATAGTGGTAGGGTGCCGAGTAAGAGAACCACTTGCCAACCCTGATGTGATAGTTATACTGAACAGTGAGGCCCGTATGCCAATCGGCCAACTCGAAGGGGGTTGAAGGAAGGGGCTGAAGGTCGTTGCACTCGACCTGTTCAAACAGCTGCTTCCTGCTCCCTTCCCGTTTTTGGAATGGACTACCGTTGATTGCTTCCAGCTTCTCCTTGATTGCCTGGTTCGTGTCTGCCAGGGAGTAGAATACGTGATGGCGCAGGGCAGCAACGATATTGTTCGAGATAATGCCGACCGAATCCTCGACATTGGGCTTACCTTTCGCATGCCTGACTGCTGAGGGAGAGATTACTGTATGATAATGCCGAGCAAGCTCTTGGTATGTGCGGTTGATACGGGTCTCGCCCTTGCGGTGTTTCACCACACCGGTTTTGAGATTGTCACAAATTACAATTTTTGGCGAACCGTTGAAGAACCAGAACATATCGTTGTGAGCAGTAATCCAGCAGTCCATGTCTTCGGAGTGGAACGCTTTACAAAATATATATCTGCTGAATGAAAGGCAGGCCACAAAAAGATACGCAGTGAAAATCTCCTCAGTTCTTATGTCCCGCCATTGCATGGTAGATCCGCCCCAATCAACCTCAACCGAAAAGCCGCTTTCGCGCTCTACATGACCGGAAACCCTCCGCGTGGCCGCATACTGCTGGTAGTAATGGCAGAAACGGGAATACATTAAGGGCGCAATTTTCTTCTCAGCACAATCGGCGAGGTACTCTTTCCAGAGAAGCTTTAGCGTAACATTCTTGTCCTGGCCCAGCTCCCGTTCGATTATTTTAACGTCTGGAACGTTTCCCTTCTCTTGCACCCGCTTCGGATACAGGGCTTCCTTGAGTTGCAGATCAGTCATCGATTCGATTTTGCTCGAATTGAGATCCAAAGACTTGAAGGCCTTGATTGTAGAGATCACCGTCGTACGCGAACAACCGCATGTTTCGGCAATCTTCAGATTGCTGACACCTTTCAGATGCAGGCTGAGGATGTCTTGATACTTGGGAATAGCCATGCTTCCCTCCTGAAAATTAAGATGTGGGTGCTATGCACCTGGCTCCATCTTACTTCAGGGGGTGTACAACTTAGACAGGAAAGGTGTTCAACCTTTTCAGGATTTATTGTTCAACTATGGTAGGAATAACCA
>CAZOLK010000594.1:0-1958 GCA_964580325.1 uncultured Verrucomicrobiota bacterium
GCTTTGAACGTTACGAGAACAAACTCTCCTTTTGAATGGCCCGGTTTTACGGGGGCAGGTCACGTCTCCAGCACGTAGAGCACGCCCTGCAGCACTTCGCGGACATCGACCTCGCGTCGTCGACCGCCGCGCTTGGCCGGCGGTATGTGCGGTTCGATCAGCGCCCACTGCGCATCCGTCAAATCGCTCGGATACCGCAGGTCACCCCGTTCGTACTTCGCCCGATCCGCTTGGCTCCACATCCGACGCCCCTCCTCTCGCTGGCCTCAGACACGGAATCACAAACGATTCCAATGATTCAAGGAGTTTCCAGACAGGGTCTTAGAGCGGGTAGCGGGAATCGAACCCGCAATTCAGGCTTGGGAAGCCGGCGCGTTACCGTTACACCATACCCGCATTTTTTGACGGTTTATATATTTAATGCCGCGGATTCAAGGTCCGTGCATCTTAATAGAACAGCATCAATGTCTAGTGGATTGACCGGGACGGATGAGTCCCGGGTCGTGTCTGGGAGTTGGTAGAAATTCTAGAGCGGCGTTCTCCGAGCATGATGATGTCGTCCTGATCAGGCGGCCTGATCAAGGGCGAAGGGCTCGATGGGCTGGGAGAGGGTCTCCCATCCGTCGACCCTGCGCATGCAGATCTGCCCGGAACCACAGTCCGGCATTCAAGGCGAAGGTCGCGATAGCCGCGATCAAGGGCCAGAAGACGCTGGCCGAGCTGTCGCAGCAGTTCGACGTGCATCCCAACCAGATCACGCAATGGCGCAGCCAGCTTCTGGAGGGCGCGACGGCGGTCTTCGGCGACAGCACCAAGGCGGAGGCCGCTCCGGCGATCGACGTGAAGGCTCTGCACGCGAAGATCGGGGAGCTGACGCTGGCCAACGATTTTTTAGAGGGCGCGCTCGACAAGGCCGGACTGCTGGCGAGCGCAAGAAAATGATCGACAGGTCCGATGAACTGCCGCTCACCGTGCAGGCCAAGGCGCTCGGGATCAGCCGGGGCGGCGTCTACTATCTGCCGCGTGCGACCTCGGACGCCGATCTGGTCTTGATGCGCCGCATCGACGAGCTGCACCTCGAGCATCCGTTCGCGGGCGGCAGGATGCTCCAGAGGCTTCTGAAGGCGGTAGGGCGCGAGGTCGGCCGCCTCCATGTCTCGACGCTGATGAAAAAGATGGGCGTCGAGGCGATTTACCGGCGTCCGAACACCTCGAAGCCGGGCCCGGGGCGCAAGATCCACCCCTACCTGCTGCGCAACCTGGCGGTGATCATGTCGCGGTAGTCCTCGGTCAACTCGTTCTGCATGTGCTTGGGCGCATGCCGCCGTCGGTTGGGTGGGTGATGTTCACCCGAAGATTACGCCGCCTTCAAATTTCCACCAACTTCGCGACACGACCCCGGGCTGCGCGCCGCCCGCAGAGCCGTCCTGGGCGGCGCGGCATCGCTCGCATGCCGCCCGATGGGGCGTCGCGGGTCCTACGGTCTTGAACGGCGGCTTCTGAGTGTGTCGTCCACTGCCCTCGACTGGTGGCTTTGGCGCAAATTGAGCCAGCGAAGTCTGCCGGTGCTGCCCGCCTCGAACGGCAAGACATTGGCTAAATTTTGCCGCGCCGCGACCGGAAGGACCGCTGCGATCAACCCCAGAATCTGATGAGCTGGCTTCCACAAAAGGGAAGCAAATATATAATCATCAATACAGATAGTTTATTTCATATCTATTTTTGTTTCCGGTCCTCTGCAAGAACAATACATGCATGAAACACTATAGTTTGACTTCATGACGTAAATCACAGACAGGCCCAACAAACTCAATGTAGAAGAAGTAAGTTTTTTACATCAAATATTTTCTGCGCAGATCTATTCGCGAAACGCGAAATGCTATGGGATCATACATTGCTATATGTAACCATACAAACTCTCACGTGTCAAGATTTTCCACGTCCAGCGCATTGTCCTG
>CAZOLK010000595.1:0-1927 GCA_964580325.1 uncultured Verrucomicrobiota bacterium
AGGCGTGAAACACATATTCGTTGGTCTGGTTCAAGGCATTGACCGCACGCATGCGATAGGCCGGAAAATCAGGCCCGTAACTGTCATAAGGACTTCCCATGGTGGAACCATCTTCGTGGGTGAAAGCGATGTGGGCGCCGTTGGGGTAGAAGATCTCGATCATACGGCTTTTATCGTCATATTCGAACCAGGTGGTATAACCACCCATATCGGTGATGGAGGTTAGGTTGTCGTCCTCGTAAGTGAACACGGCGTTTCGCCCGATGGCATCCGCGATGTTGGTGACATAACCCGCCCCGTCATATTGCAAGGTGAACGTGCGGCCTATGGCATCGACGACATTGGTCAAATGGCCGGTAGCCTGATCGTAGTTAAATGCGAGCGTTTCGTCGTATTTGTCGCCGATGCTGACCAGATGCTGGGCATTGGTGTCGAACTGATAGTAGGATTTGCTGTCGTGAAAGGTCAGGCGCAGATCGTCGTTCTGTTCGGTCAGTTCGTTGTTCACCTTGACATGTTCGGGATGGTATTGGCCGTTGTCGAAGTAATAGTCTTCGTGATGGCCGGTGGGAAAGACCACGCGGATGTCGCCGCTGGGTTCTTCGGTGATGAAGCTGGCGAAATTGAAGCTCCAGCGGTTGCCGAAAATATAATAGTTGACGTTGGTGTAGAGCGCTTCGTTTTGCGCATCAATCAGGTTGTAATCCAAACGGATGGCCATGCCCGGGCCTTTGGCCGCCGGATACCACATGGGCGTGTCCGAGATGATCAGGTTGGCGCTGGGCAGGCCGAATTTGTACTTGGGTGCGCCATACGTGGACCCGGAGCCGCAACTCGAACAGCCGTGGAATGCGGCGCCAGGGCCAGCCACTGTGTCGTTGGCCCCGGCGTTGCTGGAGTTGGGGCATCCCAGGGAGCAATTGACCGCGGGATTGCCGCAACAACCGCCGCGCAAAACAGCGATTTCATTGCCCACCGCTGGTCTGCCGAAATTATGGCGTTGTCCAGGCATGAGCAGGGCATAACCGCTCCAGCGGTATTGCAGCTCATTGGCCTGCCAACTGGCCTGGCCGCCTTGTGGATCCAGAACCGTGACGACCCGGTCATTGGCGGCCATGACGACCAGGAAGTGCCCGGAAGGCGCAGGTTCGGTGGGGCGCCGTTGTCGCGCGGCCATGGCGTAATATTTGGGTGGCGCGGGTTTTTTGAGATAAACCACGATGGGATGGTCGGACGCGGCGTGTTGCTTCAAGTCCTCAAAGCTGATTTTGCGACAAGAACCGCCGCTCAATTGCGCCAGTTCCTGCATGGAATATCCATCGGCATGGCTGGCTTTCTGGCGCGACCAGGCATAGTGCGCATAGACGCGATCGAGTACGAGATTGGCCGGGGTTTTTCCTTTCCTGGCATGCTCGAGACACGCCTTGGCCAGGGCCACGGATTTGGAGCCGCAAAGCCGGTCCTGGTCGTCGCGGATGATCGTGGCATGATAGATTCTGCGCCAGTTGCACACGTATTGTTGCGCTTTCCAATCTGTCGCGATCTCCGCTACATGGTTGAGTGCGTCGCGCGCCGCGCGCACACGGCCGGTGCGGTAATAGATGGAATGCAGGTGCAGCAACACTTTGCGGACAATGGCCGGGTTGTCCCGGTGTTGGGCCAGGACGCTCAAGAGCCGGTCTTCGGCCTGGTCAAAGCGACCGTTAAAACGGTGGAAACAACCCACATGCATTTGCGCTTCCGCGGCCCAGGCGCTGTCGGGATGGTTTTCGTAGATGTCGGTCAGCAGGTCCACGGCTTCGCCCCAGCGGTGTTTGTTCCAGACTTCCATGGCATTGCCGAAAGCGCGGTTGTCCGCGTCATTGAAACGGTCGTGGGTCGGCACGAGCATGCCGCCGCGTTCACCGGATTCGATAATGGATTGGAC
>CAZOLK010000596.1:0-1915 GCA_964580325.1 uncultured Verrucomicrobiota bacterium
CGCGCAGCGTTGAGGTCGCTGTGGGGTAAAACCCGTGGAAGTTCGAGTCTTCTCGGCCGCACCAATTTTAACCAAAATTCTGTTCTGAGGGTATGCCGGGGGCATGGCCGTGGCATTCCCTGTTGCCGAAGAGTGGGCAACCATGGCAAGGCCGATCGCAATAACAGATATCGGGGGAAGCCAGGGTCTGAATTCCCTTGAGAATCCGAACAGATTGGCTGGAACAATGCACGATATGGTTCGACAGGACGACCTTATTTTTGATGTCGGGATGCATAATGGGGAAGACACGGAATTCTATCTCAGTCGCGGCTTCCGCGTGGTGGGTGTGGAAGCCAACCCGGACCTCGTCCGCGGCCTTGAAAAAAAGTTTGCCGCGGAAATCGCGGACGGACGGGTCACGATCGTGCCAAGGGCTATTGCGCGCGAGGAGGGCACGTTGGAGATGGCCGTCAGCGATGTGTCGATCTGGGGAACATTCGATGAGAACCTGATTGAACGCATCGGCTCCAAGGGGATCGATGTGCGCAGAGTGCCGGTCGAGACCGTCCGGTTTGCCGATATCCTGCGCGAGTTTGGCATGCCCTACTATCTCAAGATCGACATTGAGGGCTTCGACATGCTGTGCGTGGAAGCCTTGCATGAATTCGCGAGCCGGCCGACCTATGTTTCGCTGGAATCGTATGTGACCAGTGCGGTCACCTCGGTGGCCAAAGGCTTTGACGAACTGGCCCATCTCTGGGTACTGGGCTATCGCTCGTTCAAATATGTCGACCAGCAGAAGCTTCCGGGCATGTCCGGCACGAAGCTCGATATCGAGGGCACGCCGGTGGTTTATCAGCATATAAATGATGCAGCCTCGGGCCCGTTCGGGGAAGAAAGTCTGGGCGACTGGCGCGAGATCGGGCCCACGGTTACCCAGATGCTGAAACTGGTGGCCTACCAGAACACGCTGGGCTTTGGCGGGAAACACTCCCGAATGCTGCCTTTCCGCGCCTTTCGCCGTACCAAGAAGATGCTGACCGGGATTGCCCACCACTGGTATGACCTGCACGCGCGTCTTGGCAATTAACGGCCTTGGTCTGTGCAGTCTTTGTGACCGGATCGCAGCGCCGCCCGCTTGGCAAGGCTCCCGGGCGGATTGGCGCCCCGAAATGGAGGCGCCGGTTACTCGATGATGTGATGTTTCCATTCGCGCCCATGCGTCTTATATCGCCTGAATGAAAACTCGTGCTGAAACTTCTGATCTCCCGATCCCGCGCATTGACCTCGGTGTGCCTCAGGGCGCGCGCGTTGTCGTGGCGATGTCTGGCGGGGTGGATTCTTCGGTCACGGCCGCGCTGTGTGCGCTGTCGGGCTATGACACGGTGGGGATCACGTTGCAGCTTTATGACCATGGCGCGGCGATCCGGAAAAAAGGCGCCTGTTGCGCCGGACAGGATATTCATGACGCCCGGCTTGTCGCCGAGCGGCTTGGGATCCCGCATTATGTGCTCGATTATGAAGACCGGTTCGGCCAGTCGGTGATGGAGGATTTCGCCGACACCTATCTGGCGGGCGCAACGCCCATCCCCTGTGTGCGCTGCAATGAGCGGGTCAAGTTTCGCGACCTGATGGAGACGGCGCGCGATCTGGGCGGTGCGGCGATGGTGACCGGTCATTATATCCGCCGGAACGTTGGTCGCCACGGGGCGGAACTGCGCCGGGCGACGGATGCGGCCAAGGATCAGAGCTATTTCCTGTTCTCGACGACGCGCGAACAGCTCGACTTCCTGCGCTTTCCCCTGGGCGATTTCCCCAAGGAGGAAACCCGGGCCATGGCGGCGGCGCTTGGCCTTGGCGTCGCTGACAAGCCCGACAGCCAGGACATATGCTTTGTGCCGGAGGGCAAATATACCAGCGTTGTCGAGCGTCT
>CAZOLK010000597.1:0-1915 GCA_964580325.1 uncultured Verrucomicrobiota bacterium
ATGGCGCCGACGTTAGCTAACGACTCATAATCAACCGGAATATCCAGCAGCGAAGAACCCATGCCGAAAAAACCGTCGTTCGGATCGCCGGCGCCGCCGCCCGAAGCCACGCCCATGCCGCTGTTGCCCATGCCCATGCCCAGCGCATTGCGCAACCCGGCCAGCATCTGCTCGCAGGTTGTCTGCATGTCGCCAGGCGACAACCCGGGCAGACCGCCGCGACACATCTGCGAAAAGCCGTTGTTCGCGCCTTTTTCGCCGCAGCCCTCGCGCTGCAATGCTTTCATTTTATGCAACGCCTCGGCCGCCGCTTCCGCACACAAACGGCCCTGGTGGTTGCGGGCATAGGTCGCCGCATCGTAGCGGGGAAACACGCTCAGCTCATTGGCCCGGTCGTGAATGTCCCGCACCACCTGGACCAGATCCTCGTAGATCTTTTTCTGCTCGCGACCCAGCATTTCCAGCATGCGCTTATCCGTCGAAGGCAACGGTCCGCGATAACGTTCGAGGCGGTGGACCAACCGTTCCTGCTGGAACAGCAGGTTGTTGTAGCGGTAGGCGGCTTCGAGCAGGCGCATGTAGAGGTTGATCTCTTCGGCGTTGGCGACCTGGCGCAGCATTTTCTGCTCCTGCGCGCGCATGGGATCCATGATCTGCTTCACGGCCTGGGCCAATGTCGGGTTACCCGGTTTATGCCGGGCCAGCAGTTCGTCCCAGCCGCGGATCTGCTTCGCCAGCTCCTTGAGTTCGCGCTGGAACTTTTTCTCCAATTCAAATGCCGGGAAGTCTTCGGCAAACTGCTGCAGCAATTTGGCGCTGGCTTTCATTTGCGTGCGCACCTTTTCATAAGCCTCGCGGATGCGTTCTTCATCGCCGCTTTCCAGAGCCTGTTCCAATTCCTGCATGGCCTGGCGCAGTTGGCGCAGCGACTCGGCCGCGACATGATAGCGCACGAGAAATTCTTCCAGAGTAATTCTGGCGCGCAGGATTTCAGCGTATTCCTCGTCAGAAATGATTTTTACGCGCACGATATCGGATGCGCTGATGCCGGTCATGTTCGGGTTGAAATCGCGCGCTTCCAGATAGAACTCGAGCACTTGCCCGGGCAGCACGCCCAGTTTATCGAGCGCCAGCGGTGCATGGTAGGCCAGTCGTTTTTGCGGTAGGGCCGGGCCCAGCGGTTTAATCCGGTCGCGGTAGCCGACCACGGCGCGCACCAGTTCGACCTGCTTCAACCCCAGGTCATCGTTGATGCCGGCCTCGAACGCCACCTCGGCTCCGGGCGTTGCTACGGCATAGGCGCTGGGCGTGGCGATCACGATCTCCGGCGGTTCGTCAGGCTGTATGCACTGGCGCACCTGGAACGGTTCCTGGCTGGGCGTACCGAGCACATCGAAAATGCGCGCCTCAAGATCGGCGTCCGTTTCGATTCGCCAGGTGAACGCAAGCGAAAAAGCCGAGGCCTTGATCCCCTGCACAAGCTGCTCGCTTTCCGGTTCGTGTTTTGGTCGGATCAACAGATGCCCGCGCAAAAGCGGTCGGTTGCTGAACAGGGTCAACGCAATTTCCGAACCTTTCAACCCTTCGAGCCGGTCCTGGCCCAGGTAAATTTAGCGCGGTTCCAGGCCGCTGTACGCCGGCGGGGTCAGCCGCGCTTTGACTACAGTGATGCGCGGATCCTTGAGGATGGACACCCGCTTCCAGAGACTGCGCACGCGGCCCATGCTAAAAGCGATGTCCAGATCTTCGCGCACCACGTTTTCCAGACGTTGGGCAAAATTGGTCGGGCTCTCCTGAAAACAGGCGGTCCGTTGCACCCGGTTGCCGCGCCTGGTCAGGAACCAGACCTGATCGCGCACCGGGCCGCCGCACACCTCGGCGGACAATTCGAGCGTACCGCCGTAGAGCACTTCGG
>CAZOLK010000598.1:0-1914 GCA_964580325.1 uncultured Verrucomicrobiota bacterium
TCTCCCCCATACCGGGCAGGATGTACTGGTCGAATTTCTCGACGGCGACCCAGACCGGCCGCTGGTCACGGGTCGGGTCTTCAACGCTAAAAACAGACCGCCGACCACACTGCCGGCGGACAAGCGCGTCTCCATCATTAAAGACCGCCGCAACAACCGGATGGTCCTAACCAGCGATACGGGGCGTAAAGGTTTGGCGATCCAGGACACCTTTGGCAACAAAATCCTGCTCGATGCCGAAGAGGGCATCCTGCAGTGCTTTTCGCCATCCCATGAATCGGGCGTGGTACTCGGACGCAGCATCGGCTGGGAGTCCAAGAGCGATCACAGCGAATACCTCGCAGGCTGGAAGCACAGCTTTGTCGGCGGTTCCTCGACCAGCGAAGTGCACGGCGGCAAGGAGGATATCGTGCTGGGTTTCCGCGAAGGCATTGTGCTGGGGAGCAAGACCGATGTCATCGTCGGATTCAATATAAAGCTGGTACTGGGTCAGGAGAAGAAGTGGGTACTCGGCGCCGATTCCGCGTTCGTAGCGCCTATAAAAATCGAGATGCTGGCCGGTAAAAAGATGAAGTTCGATTTTGACAGTGATTCCTACGTCGACGACAAAGGCACCAGCGCGCTGTTCAAGGAGATGGACGAGGCCGGCAAAACGCTCAAGGAGGCGACGCAACAGAAATACGACGTGGTTACGACCAAGCGCAACGAATTGCTGCGGACCTACCGCGAGACCATTGCCAAGATCCAGGAGACCACGCTCAACACCACCCGTACAGTGCGCGAAATCGAGGATAAAATCGCGTCCGCGAACGAAACCGTGGTCAATTTCACCCAGACCGGGGTCAATTTCAAAATCGAAGCTGTCGAATTCAAGAAAACCGCGGGTGTATGGATGGCCGTGGGTAAAATCAAACTGGGCTTATAATCATGGACCAACTAGGAACAGCTCTGCTTTCGCTGATCCAATCGCCGCTGGCGCCCGGCGTGCTGCGGCCCATCGGCCTGCGCGGCCGCGAAGAATTGAGCCGGCCCTACGCTTATCGCGTTGACCTGCTCAGCGAACAAATGGACCTGGCCGCGGATGACCTGCTGGGCGAGATCATGACTCTTACCCTGGACCAGGGCCGCCTGTTTTCCGGGCATGTCGTCGCATTTCGCCGTCTGCCGCGCCTGGGGCGGTACGCGCATTACGAAGCGACGCTGGCGCCCTGGTTCAGTTTGCTGGATTGCGCGACCGGCTGCGCCATCTACCAGGACCAGTCGGTACTGGACATCCTCGACACGGTCTGCCGCGGGCACGGCTTCACCGAGGTGGAGGTGCGGGTCCAGCGTGGCGATTACGCGGTCCGCGCCTATTGCGTGCAATATGACGAGAGCGATTTCGCGTTTGTCAGCCGGTTGCTGGAAAGCGAGGGGCTCTATTATGCTTTCCGCCATGAGGCGAAACGGCAGGTGCTGATTATCTGTGATGCGCCGGCGCATCACGAGCCTGCCGAAGACTGCGCTGCATTGCGCTATGCGGTCGGACACGAGGACCAGTGCGAACAGGACGCGGTCCGGACTTGGACCATGCGCACCCGCATAACGCCCGGGCGTTATGCATTGAACGACTACGCCTACGAGACGCCACGCGCGCGGCTGGCAACGTCCACGGCAGCCGGCCATGAGTACAACCACGGCCAATACGAGGTGTACGACTACCCGGCCAAGAACACGACCCTAGCTGCCGGCGAACGGTTGGCCCGGTTGGCGCTGGAGACCGGCCAGGCCCATGCCCAAGTCGGTCGCGGCAGCGCCGGTGCGCGGGGCATGCGTGTGGGGCATACGTTCGCGCTGCGCGGTTCGCCCAACGCGGCATGGAACCGCGCCTGGCTGATCCGCGCCGTGGAATATACGGTTCGCGATACGCCGCCT
>CAZOLK010000599.1:0-1900 GCA_964580325.1 uncultured Verrucomicrobiota bacterium
TCCCCGTCCATCGTAATGGAAGGTGGTGGTCTTGCCGTTGGCATCGGTTACGGTCCTGGGCATGCCGCGGAAGTCGTAGGCGTATGTCTCGGTGCGACCCAGTGGACTGGTGCGGCCGGTCAGGTGAGTGTAGCCATTGGTGGTTTTGTACTGATACGTCCTGGTTTGATACGCGTTGTCATCCATTTTGACCGTGATGGATTCCACTTGACCACCCTTGGTATAACTCATGGTGACTGCCCGGTTCTCGGCGTCAATCACCTGTTTGGTGCGGCCCAGTTCATCGTGATTGTAGTACGTCTTGTTACCCAGGCGGTCTTCAACGCTGTCAAGGCCGCAGCAGGAGTAGTTGAATGAAACGCGTGAGTCGTCTTCGAATACGATGTTGGTGGTTCGGTCCAGCCCGTCATAAAGGAACTCGACTTCATAACCCGTGGCGTCCCGGGCTTTATCAACGCGTCCGATGGAATCGTACGACACCGCGGAACCCGCGCCGTAAGGATACGACACATTGGTGGCCAGGCCCTGGTTATTGTATTGCCATTGGATGCCATAGCCCCTGGCGTTGGTCAGGGTCAGCAGGTTGCCGTCCGCGTCATAGGATTATTTATACGAAGTGTTCATAAAGTTATTTTTAGCTTGCTCATCTTTTTATATTGCATCCTGATGGCTCTTCTTCAAAAGCCTTTTAAAGCCATTTTCACTTAGATGGTTCCTGCATGCCAATTCTCTGACCATTTCTAAAGCGGCTGAAAAAATGAGCTAGCGCTGACAGCATTCCAGCTCAAGAAGACTTTCTCTGACCAGGATCATGATTTATTCCAATGATTCCAATGTTTTACTACCATATTATAATTTATCTTAAGGTGCTTAAGATAAGAATGAATTTCATCGATTATCATCTCTTCGGTAACGGTGCATTCATTACGTTTTATAATGAATGCTTTTTTCCACCAAGGTTCATTACAATTAAATAATATCATGTTGCATTCCGTGATTAGACCATTCTCAGACGCAAATGATTGCTCCATCAAAATTTCTAAAGACCCATTCATAGTCTTGCATGAAAAACACGCAGGACAGCCACAACCTATCTTTGTAGTTGAGCACGTTATACCTTTTCGCATCAGTGCTTTTTCGATTTTTGAGAGAAAAGTTATCTCATTAATCTCTTCAAATTTATCCTTTTCTATTCCAAAACTTATTTCATAAATCATGGCAAGAACCATCCCCGAAGTAAGCCATGAATCGCGGCAGTTAAGCATGAAAAAGCGGGAACATCGGCAGTTAAAACACGTGCACTGCTCAAGACCGGGATATCAGACAATATCAGCAAACTCCTACTTAGAAAACCCGACACAGCACGTGCAGGATATGAACGTATAATCATTTGCCCTAATTGTTGGCCAGTTGCATGAACCCAACTTCCTCCAGATCCATAAATAAAATGAAAGCCACTCGAACCTGTGGTTGCGGCACCTCGACCAACTGCTACGCTCATGGTCGAACCTCCTACAGCGACCCATATCTTAGTTACAACAGCACCAGCAAGAAAAACACTTGCGCCTGTTGCAGTTCTTCTGCTGTATTTATACTTGTCCTCTATAATTCTGTTGCCACACCGATCTGTTTTTGCATAAATGTTCTCAAATGGATTTCCTAACCAATTTAATCCATCAAGCGCGGCAGCATTTCCTTTGTATAATTCTTCTCTGACCTCTTTCCAAGATCCTTTCCAATTTGTCCAATACAAGATCCAAGAAGGTGCTTTGTTATTTGGATCAATACGCAAGACACTCAATCCCCAATCATCAACGCAATTTATGGGATTGTCAGTAAAAGCAGCAAAAAAATTGAGGCTTTCTCGCTCTGCAATGGGATCTGCGGACATCCATTGCTT
>CAZOLK010000600.1:0-1893 GCA_964580325.1 uncultured Verrucomicrobiota bacterium
ATATTTTACACATGAAAAACTCAATTTCCCCATTGTCAAGGCACGGCTGATCATGTAACCTTTCCAGCGTATATTAAAAGAAAGGATTGAAAAAATGCCGGGAAAAACATTTGCGGAAACTGTTTCAGATTCGAAAGTCATGATCGCCGGTCTCAAGTCCAATATTACGCGCGTTGGCAAACGTGGATTGGACGAAGCTTTTGTGGCCGGTTTCAACGATACATTGGACCAGGTAGAGCAACTCAACAATGAACAGGAAGCTCTAAAAGCAAGCCTCAAGTCAAAAACCAGCAAACTCGATGCAGCATTCAATGAACTCGAGGATATGTATTCGGAAGCCAAAAAAGTGGTCAAACTGGAAATGGAGAAAGAGAGTTGGCGCGAGTTCGGCATGGACGATAAGCAATAAGACGAAAAGGCTATGGTCAGAACTCCTGATCTGGGCAAAGGTCAATTTCTGAACCAAAACGGCACCACCACCTTACCATAAATGAGTTATGTGAAAAAATCTAATACTTGGTGTTCTGGAAAATCATAATACGAACTTGCGCCAAGAAATTCGTTGTGTCACCATATTGACGTCTATAATACAGTGATAATCCTCCATCTGGTCACCAGAAAGGAATTGACGATGCATCAAATAATGTTGCCCATCATTCCAGATGGCGCCACCCAAATCAATGAAAGTATTTATGTGTATAGTAAAGATGACAAATGGATTTATTTCTCTTGTAGTGTGCCCATATACAGCCACGACAAGGACGATGACAAGAACTTCCGTTTCATCGTTGCGAATATGATCGTAAATGGCGCTTGTCACTCCTGTGAGATCATAAGGGCGTTTGGGGTGTCCAAAAGGCGGGTGGCACGCAAGGTTAAGCAGTTCAAGGAAAGAGGGCCAGATTCATTTTTCGAAAAACCGAAATACGGAAAACGCAGACCAACCGTGTTGACCGCTGAAGTGCTGGCCAGTGCCAGAGAACTTCTTAGCAAGGGATTGAGTCGCAGGGATGTCGCCGAGAAACTTGGCGTAAAACTGGACACGCTGAAAAAAGCGATTTCCGACGACCGCCTAGTGGAGTCTCCAAAACCGATAGAACTTGAAACCTCAGAAGTTCAACTCACTCGCTGACATGAAACAAGGTGGCAAGGTAGAAACGTCTTCATGCGAAAGTGGCGTCGAACCTTCGGCCGCCGTACCGCCATCGAAACCTGGGGAGGGAAATCCGGCTCAATCCGATCTCGATACTGCGGCCAGCTCAAAATCCTCTCGCAGTGCGGCCGACGCCATGGCCAGCGAAATCTATGGCACAGCCTGTACTCGGGTGGATGAGCGAATGTTGGCGGCTCTCGGTAAGTCCAACGGAGCGGTTGTCAGCTTTGAAAAGAGCCTGGACGTCCCAAATGAAGGTGTCTTGGCCGCCCTTCCGGCACTGCTGGAAAACGGTCTGCTTCTTTATGAGGAGGAACGGCCTGACCTTGACGGTTACTACAGGCGGACCCACATCCTGCTGCTTCTTGGAGGAGTTCGCAAAAAAAGTCGGAATGACTCGAAAAGCAATTGATTACTATGAACGCCGAGCGGTGAACCTTAATTTGGATTTTATAAGAAAGGCTTCTGAAGCATTGGGGTGGCGGCAGCCACTCTTTGCCGAAGGGACGGCTTAGCCCCAGGCGCGCGTTCGCGCGCCTACGGAAGATTATACCGATTTGCTCAATAAAGACATCGCAACCATTAATAGCTCACAGAGGATCCGACCCCTATGCCCTTTTCGTAAAGCGCTAACGTCAAGTGACTTTAATCCGCGTAGCGGTTTCGGTTTCGTTCAACACTCACTTATGACATACTTTCAACACCCCTGAAAATTGGCAGATAAGAAATTTATTTTGATC
>CAZOLK010000601.1:0-1887 GCA_964580325.1 uncultured Verrucomicrobiota bacterium
ATGTCATGTTATTTTTCCGTGAACCCTTTGCGCCAGCCCTTAGGTAACTCGGAGAGTCGCCGTGCCTTTTGGTAGCATGAACCAGAAGCGCGCTCCCTGGCCCGGTTTGCTGTCCAGCGTTAGCGTTCCCCCGTGCTGTTCGATAAACTCGCGGCACAAGGGCAAGCCGATGCCGCTGCCTCGCTCATGGGCCGTGCCGACCGTGGTGTAGTACAGGCCCGGTTGAAATAATTTGTCCCGAGCCTGGTCCGGGACGCCGATGCCGGTGTCGGCCACGGTCACGCGTATGTGGTTGTGGTCAGGGTTTGCGGTCACCTCGACCCGACCCTGTTCCGGCGTGAATTTGATGGCGTTGGAGACGAGGTTGCGCAGGATGGTTTGCAGCATATTGGGGTCCGCATGGACCGTGAGATCATCGGCGACATCGCTGTGCAGATGGATCTTTTTCTGGCTTGCGGAATGGGCAAAAAGTTGCAGCACGTCGCGCACGCACGGTTCCAGGTGCAGGCGTTCGGGTTGCGGCCGCAGGTTTTCGGTGCGCGAGCGGGCCCATTGCAGCAGGTTGTCGAGCAGGTTCAGGTTCTGGCTGGACGCCAGGTGGAGCTGGCGCATCAGCTCTTCCATCTCGTCGCGCGGCATGGCATTGAAATCGTCGACCAGGATGCGTGAGATGCCGATCAGGCTGATAAAGGGGCCGCGCAAGTCGTGGGCTACGATGGAAAACAACTTGTCTTTGGCTGCGTTGGCCTCGCTGAGCGCCTGGTTCATCTCGTGCAAGCGGCGGTTGGCGTCCACCAGTTCCTCGCGTGAGCGTTTCAGGCGTACATGGGTCGCTACGCGCGAGAGCAGTTCGTCGGCGTTGAACGGCTTGGTGATGTAGTCGGCGGCGCCGGCCTGGAAACCGCGCACCATGTCATGGATCTCGGTTCGGGCGCTCAGGAAGATCACCGGTATTTCCGCGATCTGTTCCATCTGCTTCATTTGGGCGCACACGCTCAGGCCGTCCATGTCCGGCATCATGATGTCCAGCAGCACCAGGTCTGGCAGCGCCTGGGGAATGGCGTCCAGCGCATCGCGACCACTGGTGGCGAACATGATGTCATAGCCCCGTTTGCGTAGCAGGTTGCCGGCCAACTGCAGGTTGCGCGGTTCGTCGTCGACAATGGCAATGACCGGTTTATGCTCCTTGTTCATGTTGCGCTCCGCTTTGGTTGAGGGTTTGTACAATGCTTGCCGTGATCGTGCCGAACGCGTGTAGGCCGGCGTCCATTTGCTCCACGTCAAAACTGTCGACCGCCTGGTGCAGTTGCACGGCCAGGTCATTCACGGCTTGCAGTCGAAAGGCTTGACCGAATGCGTCCAGTTGGTCGGCAAACTGTTCGATGGCGCCGATATTACGGTATTTCAGCGCGTCGGCGCAGGCCTTGGTCAATTCACCTTGGAGCTGTGCGCGCAAGGTTTCCGCTTGCTCCAGCGCCTGGTCGGAGAGGATGACCGGTACCGGCTTCGGCATTGCGGTCGTCTGCCGTGCCGCGGATGTCACGCTGTTGACCGGTCGGGTTGGCACGCCTTCAGCCGCGGCATTGAACCAACGTACCTTGTGCAGCGTGACCGTGAAGGCCGAACCCTCATCCACTAGGCTGTCAACCGCAATGGAACCGTTCATCATGGTCACCAGCCGGCGCACAATGGTCAGGCCTAGCCCCGTGCCTTTGAACTTGTGCCCCTGGTCGTGCCGGCCCCGTTCGAACGGCTGAAAAATGGATTTGATCGTCTCTTGCGGGATGCCGACGCCGGTGTCGCTGACGCGCAACTGCAAGTCGCCGTCCGGCCGCAGCAGCGAGGCGTCAGCGTCAGGTTGGCCAACGCTATCCCCTAAGCCGGCCG
>CAZOLK010000602.1:0-1885 GCA_964580325.1 uncultured Verrucomicrobiota bacterium
GCCCCCAGCTCAGAACACGTTGATAGGCCGCGGGCGTGAGCCCCGGCGCACGCCAGTTCGCCTGCTTGGGCAAGACGAGCACCTGAACGCCTTCGTATCGGTAGGTCGAAACGGCATCGGAGTTCCCGGTGTACTTGACCACCAATCCCCGGCCAGTCTCGACAGGCAGGGAAGACAGAACCTCGTGCAGGCTGATTTCGGCGCCGCCAATCGCCTCAGGAGGATATTCATCCGTGATGACCATCCAGTCGAGCGGATGAAATGCGGTCGCCGCATACCGTATGCGTTGAATGACGTTTCGCATCACGCCTACCAGCCGGCCGCAATGTTTTCCGCGATCGCGCGCCAGGTGAACTGCTCCCGCACGATCTTGAGATCCGCTGCGGTCTTGGCCTGGTACGCCTCTTCGTTGTCAAGCAAACCCTGCATGCGGACAAGGGCGTCTCTGGCGGAAACGTTGGGGCTAAGGCCCTCCAAGCCAAGTCGGTACAGATGGACCGGATCGGCCATCCCGTCTGCCCCCGAACTCACCGGAACGACGCCCGCCGCAATCGCTTCGAGCATCACGATGCCGAAGCCCTCGTAGCCTCCGGTTTCAGGGTCGAACGTCGACGGCAGGACCAGGAAATCGGAGGCCTCGAGTAGCCGCCATTTCTCATCGTCGTCGACGGCGCCGTGAAAGTGGACGCGACTGATCACGCCCATCTCGGTCGCTCGCGCCTCCAGATGCGACCGCATCGGTCCGTCTCCGATGATGCGCAGCCTCCAGTCATTGTCGATCAGAAGCTCGAACGCGCGCTCCACACGCTTGTGCCGCACAAGTCGACCGATGTAACATAGCTCCGGTCGCTCGCTGCGGCCGTGCGCTAGGCGCAACTGTGCTTTTTGACACAAGGAAACTGACCGTCGAACGATCTTCTCGAGTTCGTCGAGATCAATGCCACAACCGCTGACGCAGACAAGGGCATTCGGGGCGATATTTGCAGCGATATGCGCTGTTCTTCTGCTGTTCGCAATGATCCGGGTCGCCCCGCTCAGTGTTCGGAACAGGTGAAACGGCAGGCTCTCGACGCTGATGGAGTCATGCGTGACGGCGTCAGTCGCGGCTTTCGGAAACTGACTTGTTAGTTCCGTTCCGTGTACCACGACGTCTACGGGAATTTTCAATTCCCTTCCCACGTCAACTGCCGCAGGTCCATAGTAAAAAGGATGCACTAATACAATTTTGTTCAAATTATATTTTATAATTATTTTTCTTAACAATTCTGTAATCCGATTTTTTTCAGAAAAAAATTTGGCACCAGATCTCACGGATGGTTTTGATTTAATATCCTCAATAATCTTGTAACTAATGCTCATGCCATAAGGCGACGCCGTCCCAGCGGGCCCAAGAAAAACCGTCTCCGCACAAAATCCACAGAATGAGTTTGAAAGATAGTGAGCAAAGGCCGCTACGCCGCCAATACCCGGGATCGCATCAACTGAAATTACAAGTACGCGAGGTTTCACCGTCGCTATCCCGCTTTATGGATGTCATCGTTCCATCATTGGACCCTTGCGGAGAACTGCGCAAGCCCTGCTCTGACCTCCGTTTCTTAGAATCTGTCCGAGAAGTATCTCAACGAGTCAAGCGCCTTAGCCCGGATCATGCATCAGGGCGCTGCTGACGGTTCCGATTGACGTTTGCGGCGCTATTTTTGCGAAGTTGCGCATGGGTCTTTCCGCGCTCGCGGGTGGCGGCGCGGTTCTGGCTGTTGGGTTCTGGGGTTTCGGTTCGGGGTGAGCGGGGGCGATGGCCGGGGCGGTTATCAGACCGGCGCCATGCGCGGCAGGAATCGGCCTCGAGGCCGGGCCGCTGTCGCAGTGGCTGTTCGCGGCGCTGGAC
>CAZOLK010000603.1:0-1883 GCA_964580325.1 uncultured Verrucomicrobiota bacterium
GCCGTGTCCCGTATCGGCGATGCGCATTACGGCGTAGCGTCCCGGCAACAGCGACGTGCCGGTCTGGTCATCGGCTTGCAGCGTCTTTTCTACGAGTTCCACCGAAATGGTCCCGCCCGCGGTCTCGACCGCGTGGTAGGCGTTGATGACCATATTCATGATCACCTGGTGGATCTGCGTCGGGTCGGCCATGATCAGGCCGCACTCCTTGCGGATGTTCTGCTTGATCGGGATATCTGCGGGTATGGTGGTGCGGCTCAGTTTGAGCACTTCTTTCAGGATATGCTGTATGCGCAAGGGTATTTTCCTGTGCTCGGATTGGCGGCTGAACGCCAGAATCTGCTTCACCAGCTCGCTGCCGCGCTGGCCGGCTTTATAGATTTCTTCCGCGCTCTCCCGCTCGAGGCTGTCGGCCGGCAGGTCTTCCATGAGCATTTCGGAAATGCTGATGATGGGAAACAACAGGTTGTTGAAATCGTGGGCAATGCCGCCGGCCAGGTTGCCCAGGGATTCCAGCCGCTGCGCCTGTTGAATACGGACCTCCAGCTTTTTCATTTCGCTCACGTCGCGATAGATGGAGAGCTTCGAAATCGCGCCTTTGGGATGAAACACGGGCGTGTGCGAGATATGGTAATGTTTGTCGTTTATTTCGTCTTTCCACTCGGTTTTGACGCTCTCGCCATGTAGCACGCGATCCTGGGCGCAATCGGGGCAGGGCGCTGTCAAGCCGCGCACGACCTGGTAGCAGGGTTGACCGATGGCGTCGTCGCAACCTACCAGTTTGATCATGGACGGGTTCATGTATTCGATCCGGTAATCGGCGGAACAGATGTATACCGGTTCATCCATGGAATTCATCATAGAACGAAAACGCTCCTCGCTTTCCCTGAGTGCCTGCTCGGTCTGCTTGGCTTTGGTGATGTCGGAACCGTACTCCACGGCGCCGATGATCGCGCCCTGCTCGTCAAAAACCGGGTAGCCGCGAATGCGAAAGACATGGCCATTCGGCGTCTCGGCCTCGCATTCGCGCGGTTGGCCGGTGGCGATCGCCTCCAGCACCGGGCACTTTTCGCAGGGCGCGTCCCGGTTCTGCCAGATTTCATAACAGTGGCGGCCGGCAAGGTCTTCCATGGTTTGGCCGGCCGATTCGGCCGCAGCCCTGTTGGCCCATTGCACGCGCAGCTCGGTATCGTAATAGGCCAGCATCTCGTGCATGGTGTCCAGGATCAATGCCCGACGCCGCTCATCCTGCTTCTGCTTTTCGCGCATGGCCGTGGTCTCGGAAATATCTTCCGTGCATTCGAGCACGCTCGTAATTTCGCCTTGCTCGTTTTTGAGCGGCGTGCAGCGGATCCGCCAGGACCGACCGTCCGGCGTGGTTTTTTCCACGGATTGCCGCATCCCGGTGCGAATCGTCGCGGTAACAGGGCAATCGGGACAGGGCGCGGGGCTGGTCCCCCACATCGTGTAACACGGACGTCCGACCAATTCGCCAAGGTCCAGGTCCAGCGATCGACAGGTTGCCTTGTTGGCCCAGAGCACTGTGTGGTTCAAGTCATGAACAACTACATGGTCGGGAATTTCGTCAAGTATGATTTCGCGTGCGCGGAGCATGGCCTCGAGCTGGCGAACCCGATCCTGCAACGCTTCATGGCCTGGTTTTTCATGCATCATGCTTTTTTTATCCCCAAACAGCAATCTTGCGAACGTCTTTGAGATAACCTAGCACAAGGTTGTCCTTTTAACAAGCGCGGCTTTCAATCTTACAATATTTCTTGTGGATACAATTTTTCTTGTAATTTTGCACAAGCTTTTGCTGCGCAGTGGTATGTTCGCAACGACTCTGTCGGGTCACAAGATAGCTTGTCGTTTGTGTTACGACG
>CAZOLK010000604.1:0-1879 GCA_964580325.1 uncultured Verrucomicrobiota bacterium
TTGAAAAATGACTTGTAGTGCCGACCTTTGAAATATTTTTGTTGGTTTGCAACGCATTACATCAATATCATGGCCCAGTTGCGAAAGACGGGCTGAGCGGCTCCCGGCCCCTTGAGTTTGTTCCAGGACAGGGGTTTGTTCTTTATGGAGAATGCAGATATAGTATTTGCGCCCCAGCCATCAGGGTCAATTCAGCGGAGCGCTGTTCCGGATGATGTTGCCATTCCTCCTGCTGGACCCAACTTTTCACAAGCGCGATTATTTGTGCGTTCGCCGGGTCATGGTCCGTGGAGAGCCAGCATACGGCGCTGTTGTCGGCCGTGATCCAGAACGTGTAGCGCCCTGATACGGGCGGCGTGAGAAATCCGTGCAGCCTGGCGCCGTACGAGTTGTCCTAGTTCACGGGACCTTCCAGGGCAGGGCGTTCTTCGACCAGGTCCGGTTGGTCGGGATAATCCGAGTCTTCGGTCAACATATAGACCTGGATGTCGGGAATATCGTGCCAGACTTCCCGTGTAACCGCGCCGACTATGGGGATTGACATAGGGTCGTTATCGATCGCCAGGGCCAGCGTGTAGATGGAGATATCGCCGGTGACCCTGCGCAAGCGAATGCGGGTGGCCAGGGGTAGATCGTGCAGGGGCAGGACCAGATGGCGTTCTTTGCGCAACGCATCGCCATCGATCAGGTTGCCGCCCAAATCCTGGGGCAACGGTGTGCCGGCGTCATCCAGCAAATCGACGCGCAGGTTGGCGCCCGGGTGATCCATCAGCGTCAGCGCCAAGACCAGGTTCGTGTCAATCGCCGCACGATCCATCCGTATCCGGTTTGAAAGGGTCGGTGACGGCGCTGTGTTCATCGATGATAAACAGGTAATCTGAATCATAGTTGATCTCCGCATCCGCGGGATTGTTGGGATTCAGACCGAAAAACAGCTCGTATTCGTCCTGCATACCGTCGTTGTGCTGATCAGCGCCGACAGCGGGAAGCGTTGCCCCCAGCCAAAACAGGCTGAAAACGCATAGGGTCCATGCCCTTATTTTCATGAAACAACCTCCTTTTTCAAACTTTTACAATTCAACGTCTACGATCTAAATGACTGCCCCGTTTTTTATGCTCGCGTTATTGTATCTACGTTACAATCGACCTGATTTTTGATCAAGAATAAAATGAAAAATTTTGAGCGAAGCCGATGTTTTTTTGTAGCTATATGATTGGAAGCAGTTAAGGTGATTCAAAGCACATCTGCTTCACACGATTTAATAAGGCTTTGACGGGTTTAGCGAACTGGCTCGAAGAGCGAAGAGTGGCAGAGTTATGAGGGGCAGGGGCAGGTTGCGGGACCGACGCAACATCCGCAATGCTGCCGTAATAACGTGCTCAAACCAGGCTCATCATGGCATAACACAGTTTGGCCGCGGTGAAATCGGCGGCGTGGAAACCCGGGATGGGCGCCAGTTCGACGCGTCCCCCTCGCGAATCTCCGCGGGATTCCGTCCGATCGTCAACGTTTTTTTCGGCGGATCTTCTCTATAGCCCAATCGAGCATGATGCGCGGTTCGTGTATGCGCAGGAGCCATACGGAAATCAGGAACCCGACCAGCGCGGCCAGACCGGCCGCGGCCAGACGCACCAGCAGCCAGAGACGGCTCGTGTCCCACGGCGCTGCCAGGGCCAGCATGAACCAGGCCGGCACGGCGGAGCAGATGGCGACCACACATGCCCGCGCCACGAACCATGCGGTTTCGCCTGGAGGAAACAGGGGCAAGTTGCGCTTGAGCAGAACCACCAGGATCACGGTTTTGAGCGTGCGTGCCAGGGCAAAACCCAGCGCGATCACGATCAGCGCGACCGCGCCGGTCGCGCCCAGAACGCGGAC
>CAZOLK010000605.1:0-1877 GCA_964580325.1 uncultured Verrucomicrobiota bacterium
GGGTAAGATTCTTAATGCCAGCTTTGGCAACTGAATATGTAAATGCCTTTGACAGGGGCGGGCCAGCAGAAGCAGAAGAAACATTAATGATTGAGCCCTTCTTTTTTTCTGCCAGATATGCACCGTAGACCTGACAGCCGAGCATGGTTCCCGTGATTTGAGAGTCGAGTACAGAACGCCATTCATCAAGCGATATTTCTAGAAATGGAGTCGGTGCGTTGATACCGGCCCCATTGATAACTATGTCGAGATCGCCGTAGACATCTAAAACTTTCTGTAAACAATCCCGGTGCTGTAATTTATCGACCACATCAAGTGATATTGTCACTGGTAGAGGCAAATCTTCCGCTTGAATTTCTTTCGCAACTTTTTGTGCCTTTTCTTCTCGCAGGTCGGCAATAGCCAGCTTACAACCCGCACGAGCGAGGGCAATTGCCATTTCCCCGCACAAGTGCCCGCCACCACCGATGACCAGCGCAACTTTATCTTTTAAATTGAAAAGGTTATCAAGATAAGACATTGATTAAGCCTTAAATCCCTTCATCAATTCTTTCATAGATGCAGCCCATTTCCATAAAACAAATAGATCAGAGCCGAGAATTGCATACGTATAGCCAAGCTCGAAATGTTTTTCGAGAGCACTGGGTGTAACATCAGCTATTTGAGTTCCGCAGCTTTTTCCATGTTTCTTGCAGGCTTCAATCACCTTTGCCGATGCTTCCAGAACCAGCGGATGATCGGTTTGGCCTGGAACGCCAAGAGAACCTGATAAGTCATAAGGACCAACCATAACACCATCTACGGCTTCATTGACAATCATGGACTCGATATTTTTTACAGCTAAGGCACTTTCTATTTGTAAAACCAGTATCGAAGAAGTGTTCCAAGTCTCGACATATTGTTGAAAGATAAAACCATACTCTTGAGCTCTATTCACACCAAAGCTACGATTTCCGACAGGAGGATATTTACAGAGAGAGACAAGTTGATTTACCTCTTCAACACTATTAACCATAGGAAATAACATCCCATCAGCTCCAGAGTCGAGTAATGGCTTTGTCCAATCGTTCGAATGAGATACAGGTCTCGGCAAACAGGGAACTCCATAGCTTTGAGATGCAGCGATGATCCTCTGTGCTTCTGCAAGGTTAATGGTGCCGTGCTCCATATCGATGGCGATAAAGTCAAATCCTGATGCGGCAAAAGTTTCCGTAATTGACGGGTGACTGTAAGAAACCCAGCCTGCAAAGATGCGTTCTCTGTTTCGCAGCCTTGACTTAAGACTGGAAGAATTAGTTAATCGATTCATATTATTTACGCTTGCACTAATTTAACAAGTCTGTGCGCTATTGGTCCATCGTATTTTCTGTAGAATGGTCGGCTTGTTGCATAGTAATCCTGATGCCAGGGGCAAAGATCAGATACAATAATCTCATCTTCTGATAGCCAACCATAATCTTCGAAACGAATCAAAGAGCCATCTGGCAGTTTTTTCTCCAGACGATTGCAACAATAAAAAAGTCCTTGCGAATTTGGATTACGCAATAACTCCATATATCTTTGGACTGTTCTGATATTCATTTCCTGCATCGAAACAATATTGAATGCAATATCATAATCAAATTCACCGAGTATGTCCATATCCCTTGCGCGAACAGCTATCAACCTCGCACTACGAACAGTTTCGTTTTGCAAATCATTTACATCATCAATCAACAGCGAACCTTCGTTACGACCGAATACTCGGGAATAGTAATCCATATCGACCAACAAAGTACGATCGAGATTGATCAGAAATACTTGATCCGTCAAACCTGCCTTTAGTAATATGCTGGTTAGTGCTGCAAAGCCATCCCCAATAATCGCGACTCGCTGAA
>CAZOLK010000606.1:0-1870 GCA_964580325.1 uncultured Verrucomicrobiota bacterium
AGCGAGCACATCGGCCGTGGATAGGGCAGTATCGCGTTGGCGCAGGTCACGGCCAAGTTGCACAAGCAGGTCGGCGGGATCGCGCTCATCCCACAGCGCCTGGTAAAACGCGGGCGAGGGCAAGCCGCTGGCATAACCGTTGAGCCGGTCCACCTGCTCAAAGCCGTAACGGATCAGCACGGTTAGTGTGGTGACGCGCGGATCGTTGACTGCAGGTGGAGCTTGCGGCGTCGCCTTGGGCAGCGCCGCGCTGTGAAAGCCGCCGGTTACCACAAGGGTCTGTCCTCTACAGCGTGCGATCTCGGCGGCCATGGCCTGCTCTCGATCGGTATGGCCCTGGGCGCGCAGCATGTCGGGTGTGGCGTCAGCGCGCGCGAGCAGGCAATAGGCCAGCAAATCGCGCATGAAAGACGAGGTGTCGCGCTGCTGAAAATCGGTCTCGAACAGGTGATCCCACAAAGCGTTCGGATCCCGCACGCCCAGCCTGGCGCAAAGGCGTTGCAGCAGGCGGCTCTGCTGCAGTTCCTGCTCGGCCAGCAGGCTGCGCGTACGGACGATCTCCTGTTGGGCGGCCTGCTCGCGCTCCAGCTTTTCGGCAAACGTCATGTCGATGAACCGCGGCTCCGCGCCCACTTCAACGGCGGTTTTAAGCGCCTGGTATTCTGGAGAAAAAGCGCAGAGCGGGTAATAGCCGGACCCGTGTAGGGCCGGGGCGTTGTCGCGGCGGCGCGCATAGGCGACATAGACGGCAAGCGGCGGCGCGGCGTCCGGATGCAGGATCAGCGGGATCAACGGCGTGGCATCGCGCGGACCTTCGACCAGGACGTGGTCCGGTTTCATGGAGCGGATCAGGCGGACCAGGTGCCAGGCGCAGGCCGGCGAGTGATGGCGCAGCGGGAAATAGACCACGCGCGCATCGAGATCGAGCGCCAGGTCCGGCGCTATGTCGGGCGCAACCATGCGCGCGAAGCGAAGTAGTCCTTCCATGCGCCGCCTTCTTTCTTGCCGCGTTGGCTGACGATCACATCGAAATACTGGATCAGCTTGCGCAGATCGTCCGGGTTATCCTTCATCACCGCGCCGGCCAGGTGGCGCGTGATATGGTTGGGTTCGACGCGACACTCGCCGTAATGCCAGGCGTGCAAGCCGGCGGACAGGGCCACGGACACGGCTTCGGCCGTGGACATGACCGCTGAGGGGCGGTCGACCTGGACGCCTTCATCGGTAACGCCTTCGCGCAGGTCATGGAATGTGGCGACCAGCAATTCAACCACGTCGCGCTCGAAGGTCACTTCTGCGCCAGCGGTTTGAAGCAGGTGCCGGCTTTCGCGGGTGACCAGCTCGAGTTCCAGATCCGGGTCGCGGATGGCGTGGACAGTCTCGAAATTGAACCGGCGCTTGAGTGCGCTGGACATCTCGTAGACCCCGCGGTCGCGCGTGTTGGCCGTGGCGATCAGGTTGAAACCGGGTCGTGCATGCAAGATGCGATCATGATCGTCAGACAGTTCCGGGACCATCAGCACCTTGTCGGAAAGCACGCCGATGAGCACATCCTGCACCTCGGGCGGGCAGCGGGTGATCTCTTCGAAGCGCACGAGCAGGCCGCGCTCCATGGCGGTGTAGAGCGGCGAGGGCACAAGCGCTCCGCGGCTGGGGCCGCCGGCCAACAGCAGGGCATAGTTCCAGGTATACTTGATCTGATCCTCGGCCAGGCCGGCGCTGCCCTGGATCGTTAAGGTGGAGATGCCGGAGATGGCGGCGGCAAGCAGCTCGGCCAGCATGGTCTTGGCTGTACCCGACTCACCGATCAACAACAGGCCGCGGTTGCCGGCCAGCGTCGCCGCGTCGAAGCTCATGGCGCCGCCGATGA
>CAZOLK010000607.1:0-1865 GCA_964580325.1 uncultured Verrucomicrobiota bacterium
TTTAATTTGGGACTTTTAGCTTGATCGATGTCGTTTTAATTCGAGACCTAGGATTGAATTTTACAGCCGTCAAATTGAATTTTACAGCCGTCAAATTGAATTTTACAGCCGTCAAATTGAATTTTACGGGAGGAAAACTCAGGTTTACCCACGTCAAATGGTTTCTTACAGTTCATATTCCATATTTTACGCATGAGAAACTCAATTTCCCCATTGTCAAGACACGGCTGATCATGTAACGCTTTCCAGCGTATATCGGCGCGTGCGAATTGGCCCGGGTGACAGGCATCAACGGTGACGTTATCACGATCATTGTACCATTCCAGCCAAGCCACTAGCGCTACGATCACGTGGATGGTGAACCAAGTGCGTAAATATCACCCCATGGTGTCAGCGCCAGCTTTCTCCACCACCAACTCCAGGCACACCCTGTCCTCCCCAGCCACGGTCCAGCCGCGGGCCACGCTGTAGCCTGGCAGCCAGACCACTTCGTCATGGCAGGTGAACAGCGGGATGCGCTCCCTTTCCGCTTGCGGCACCTTGAGATCCACCAACACATCCTGCAGCGCGCGGCTGCCCCTCATGCCGCTGGGCGCGATGCGGTCGCCCGGTTGGCGTGCGCGCACGATCAGCGGATCCGCCCCCAAGCGTGCGGGATCAATGGTGGCCCGTGCCGGCCATTGGCCCGGCCTGGAGCGCGGCGGTCGTTGAATGCCCCGGCCATAGGTGGCCGTCACCCGGATGTCAAAAGCCGGCAGCGCGGTCACGCCTGGCAACTGGATGATCTGTCCCCCATAGGGTTTGGCTCCGCCAAACGTTCCGCCTGTATGCACTTTTCCCAGCGAAACCAGACGCAACCGGTTATAGCTGATTTCCAGCACGCACGTAGCATCCAGACTTACCCGGCGCGTGCCTTGCGCTTTACGGCTCATGCGCTCGAGGCGATCGATCAGCGTATAATCCAGGCGTTCAAGCTCCACCCGTTGTTTCAGCAGCCAGGCCTGGAACACCCGCCGTCGCGCTGCCAAGGGCTGCGTTTGCAACAGCACCAGGTCAAGTCCGTCATCCATCCGGCACTGCTCCAGCAAGGTTGCGGTCAATTGCTCCAGCCACTGGTTTTCATCGCGCAGCAGCAGGGCTGCGCGACACAGCGCCGCGCGGATGCGCGGGTTGATCTGCTGCTCCAGCAAGGGCAGTATCGTATGGCGCACGCGGTTGCGCAGGTAGTGCGCATCCTGGTTGCTGGCATCTTCGCGCCAGGTCTGGCCCAGTTTGTTCAGGCAGTCCGTAATCTCGGCGCGGGTCAGATCCAGCATGGGCCTTGCAATGCGCAGATCAGGCAGGTCCTGGACATAGGGCATACCACCCAGGCCGGCGGGTCCAGCGCCGCGGCTCAGCTTAAGCATCAGGGTTTCAGCCTGGTCATCAGCAGTATGGCCCAGGGCCACGCACGCTGCGTTGCGGCGTGCGCAACAGGCGCGAAAAAAAGCATGTCGTGCGGCACGCGCCGCCATTTCAAGGGAAAGTCCGTCCGCGTTCGCCTGTGCAGCCACATCGACCCGCTCCATGTCCAGCGGCAGGCCCAGGGAGTCGGCCAGTTGCCGGACAAACGCCGCATCCGCATCCGCGTCTGCGCCGCGCAGGCCGTGGAGAAGCTCAAACATTTCGTGTCGCGCGCCGCCTTCGACATCGAGGGGTTCGGCGCGAAACAGGTCGAGTCGTTCTATCGCGATGCGTGGATCAAGGAACCCGCCGACATCTTCGCCTTGCCCGCGCGCTATGGCGCCGGCGCCCTGACCCAACTGAAGAACCGCGAGGGATGGGGGGAGAGGAGCGCGCAGAACCTGTTCGACGCCATCGAGGAG
>CAZOLK010000608.1:0-1861 GCA_964580325.1 uncultured Verrucomicrobiota bacterium
CCGGCGGGGTGGTCGGCCATTTCCGTCTTCAACTCGCCGCAAGCGATGGCCTCGTGAATGTGTGCCAAATCGGCGCTTGCGAAAAATAAAAAGCCTATCAGGCATATCCAAGCCAGCGGAATAAAATATTGCGCGATAAAAAAGATAATGAGTCGCAGTGTCACACACAACGACTTTCCTTGTAACAGTGATATCGCGCGCTGCAATTTCATGTCATCTATGAATGAGCGGGTTAAGGTTGTGTTGATCAATAGAGTAATTCGATGCCAAAAGCAAATTGAAGCCTCTGTTCGAAATAATTGCCTGTTTTACAGATTTATTATTTGAACATCGAAACAGCTTGAAAATCAATGTGTTAAAAGAGTCGTTTATGGAGCATCCGTTGTAGAACAGTTCATATTCAAAGCCCTTGCAGCATGGGCCGCGCAATGCAGGTGGGTCTTGACCGGGAAGTCGCTCCAGCCGATGTAGCGTGATCACGGCGTCTTATTGCCCAGACGATTCTTTCAGTCCAAGAAGACGGGCTTGCCATAGATCCCAATCTGATTGCTTCCAGAACTTGAGAGGTTTTGATATACGGCATAGGTATTGCCCTAGCAGATTGCTCATAGCTATGCGTTCTTCGGAAGTTTTGCAGCGAAGTAACAGATAATCTTCACCAAATTCATAGTGAAACGAATGATCATTTTTGAGCAGTTTTTCTGAGATATTTTTATTAAGACATGAGCCAAGGCCAATAAATCTGTTGGGTCCTTCAATACAGTTTTGTACTTGTTCTAAAAATGACAGGTTGAGCCATGTTGATTCAGGTTCCTGAAGTCTTTCTATCGTGCGAACAACCTCACGTATGGCCTGTGCACCAGACATTGGAAGTAACTCTTCATTTCGCCCGACAATCCAATCCCCGTATGCGGAGTGGAATGTGTGAGCCAGAAACATATTCTGAAATAGATTCCAAAGCAGTTCCTCCTCACACTGATTCAATACTTCAATGTATATGTAGTTAGGGGTCTTCTTCGGGAAGTTATCCTTGATGGTTCGTGCCAAAAATACGACTTTGTTGTCATGCATCTTGATTTTGTTACCATTTGTGATTCGGATGTACTCACTTTGTTCAAAATTAGATTCTTCAATGACTCTTCTCAAGTAGGCTGTAAGAGTAGACTTAGATGAAACATAATGGTCGCTATCCTTCTGCACTCGTATTGGGCCTGGTTGAATCACTAAATCTAGTTCATCCATGCAATGAAGCAGTTGTTTTCGTATGATCGCTGGATCTTTGTAATAGTAAAACACAAATCCGAAACCTTTTCCTGTCTGCATAATTCACCTTATCTGTTATAGCCAAGTGAAATGGCGGTTACGCCAGTCCAGTCGTACAGATCCTGAAACTGAGCATTCCACGAAAAGTCGGACGGTTTGATATCCCAGAATTCCATTCCTGGTCCATTGCGATCAAATGTAAAGTCAGGAATGCGATAATCGCCTTTGATCCCAAATTTTCCACCGGGTCTAACGTAGGCTCGATTGACCTGCAAGCCTGGTATTTTTGCGTTTCTGAGCCGTTTAAATACCCGATTGTGAAAGTACGTTCCGTAATCATCAAGCCGACTATCATTTAGCATTTGCTTAACTACAGGAGTTCTCTTCATCATTCGCTGCACCTTCCTTCTTGTTGATTTGACTGCTGCAAAAGCTGTATCACGATTAGATAGAGAAGAAATACCTGCCCTCGCGTTTATGGCTGCATCGGGATCAATAGCCCCATACTTGGCTCGCAAGGCATCACCGCGTAATCTTCCTCCCCCCCCTGGGACACCTGAAAGACCACGATGCATCTTACGCATCTGATTGGCGCGTT
>CAZOLK010000609.1:0-1849 GCA_964580325.1 uncultured Verrucomicrobiota bacterium
AGGGAGATCGCTGCCGGGTTCGAGGAAGCCGTGGCCCTGGTGGCCGGGGCCGAGACCGTGATGATGGGGTCCGTGCTGGCCGGCACCAACGAAAGCCCGGGCGAGAAGATCATTTATGAAGGCCGTCAGTACGTGGTGTACCGCGGCATGGGCAGTCTGGATGCAATGAAATCCAGCGCAGCCAGCCGCGAGCGTTACCAGCAACAGGATGGCCAGGTGGACGACCTGGTGCCCCAGGGCATCGAAGGCGTTGTCCCGTTCGCCGGTAGCGTGGAAAAGGTGATCAAGCAATTCGTCGGCGGACTGCGTTCCTCCATGGGATTCTGCGGCTGCCGTACGATTCAGGACCTGCGCGAACGCGGCCGCTTCATCCGCGTCAGTTCCGCCGGCGTGCGCGAAGCCCATCCCCATGACATCAAAATCACCAAGGAAGCGCCCAATTACCGGCGCTGATCGGTCATTGCTCATTGGTCACTGCTTATTGGTCACTGATATCGATTTGCCATTTGCGTCTTGCCGTGCTATATTTGTAACCATATGAGTATTGGCATCAAGTGGATACAACCGTGAACCCGGCATCTTCACAGCCGCCTGAGAGCGAACGAACCGCCAATACGGTTCGTCGTTCAGGGGTTGACGAACATACTGACCCTGGCTGCACGGTACGTGGCGAAAAGGTGCTGACCGATGAACCGGCCAAATCTATTTCCGCCAGGATCAAGCTGCGCAGGCAGGTGGTCGAAGATGCCGGCCTTGCACCCGCCTCAGGCGAGTACGAGTTGCGCAGCCAGATCGATAAGGGCGGTATGGGTATGGTTTATGAGGCGCGCCAGGCATCGCTGGACCGGGTCATTGCGCTCAAGCGGTTGCTGGCCGATTCCTGTTCCGACACGAGCATACGCCAGGAGTTTCTGCTCGAAGCCGTGGTCACCGGTAACCTCGAGCATCCCAACATCATCCCGATCCATGACGTGGCGCTGGATGACGAGAACCAGCTTTTCTATGCCATGAAACGAGTTCAGGGCGTGTCCTGGAAATTGGCGATCCGCGAGAAGAGTCTGATGGAAAACCTGGACATCCTGCTGAAAGTATCCGATGCCGTGGCTTATGCACACAGCATGGGGGTGATCCACCGCGACCTGAAACCGGCCAACGTGATGTTGGGCGAGTATGGCGAGGTGTTTCTGACCGACTGGGGGTTGGCCGCCGATGTGGATGGCCGTAGCAAGGCCGCTTCCCTGGGAACGGAACCGCAGTTGTGCGGTACTCCCATGTACATGGCCCCGGAAATGGCGCGCGGCTGTATGCAAGGCATCGGCAAACACAGCGATATCTATCTGCTCGGCGCATTGCTCTATGAAATCGTGGCCGGGCAGCCTCCGCGCATCCAGCGCGGCACGTTCTGGGACTGTGTTCAGGACGCGGCCAACAATGTGGTCCAACCCACGCCGGTCAAGAGCGAGTTGCTCCACATCGCCCGCAAAGCCATGGCCGCGGACCCGCGCGACCGCTATGCGGATGTCCGCGCCTTTCAGCAAGCGCTTATGACCTATCGGCAGCACATGGAGAGCGATGGGCTGGTGGCCAAAGCCGAGGAGAAACTGGGTCGTGTCGCCGAATCAGCGAGTTACGATCTGTTCGCCGAAATCGTGGCCGATTTCAAGAGCGCACTGGCGCTGTGGCCTGACAACGCGCACGCCGCCACGGGTCTGCGCCAGGCCCTGCTGCGCTACGCGGAGTATGCGCTGCACCAGGATGAACCGCAACTGGCCCTGAGCTTGTTGGAGCCCGGCGACGAGCAGCACGCGCCGCTGTTGGACAGGGCGCGCCGCATGGTCGGCGCCATGGA
>CAZOLK010000610.1:0-1848 GCA_964580325.1 uncultured Verrucomicrobiota bacterium
CCGGCGCAGCCGGCCTGGGTGTTCTCCGAGCACGGCCCGGTGCGGGCGGTGGCGCCCATGGTCGCGGGCGTCGAGTGGACTGCGATCTGTAGGGTCCGCTGAGCGGACTTCTAACCCTTCCGGCATCGAGCCAACCCGACCATCCTCACGCATCGCCAGGCGCTCGGCGCCCTGAAGCCTGCCTGGACATCCCAGTAACGAACCCATTCGTGGCGCCAGTGCCGTGGCGCGGAGCGCTTGGCGATGGGTCACACCGCGAAGCAGTTTGCCGAGGTCAAAAATTCGTTTCGGGGGGATACCTCAGGTAGAGACCACGTTTTTTGGATTTGACGCAATGGATTGCCCAACGGGTGCACCAGCCCGATGCCAAACTGCGGTCGGCGCTTCGCGCGTGGCCGCGGTCTGGTGCGAGCTGAGGCAAACCTTCGGCAGGCACCCGGCTCGCAAGCGATGAACGCAGGTGACGCTTGGGATTTATACAGGCACGTCGGTAATCGATGGCTGTCTCGATGCTGAGGTTGAGGCGTGGTTGGTTGCCCTGTTTGACGCCTTTAACTCTGGTTCCACGATTCTCGTCCGGAAGCGCTGGACGATGAAGATCAAAGCCGTCCCGCTGTTGAAAGGTCAGGGAGAACATTGCACGAGAAACCGCCAGGACCTGACAGCTAGCCAATCTACAATACGTTTTGAACGAATTCACCGTAATTGATGTCAGGAAGCAGGTTATAAGGCGGATAAAAATCTCCATGCCTCGAATATAACCCATAGACAAAGGTGAATGGCTTCGAATAAATGTCAGACGGCGGTTCCCTGTTCCACTTGATACGAGCGGATGTTTCTGCTTGCAGTTGAATATTTTCAATTGACAACGGCTGGTTATTGCTGTCCGTTGAGACCCAAGGTGCGTTTGAGTCAACAACCAACCATCCATATTTTGTCAAGACTTCTGTTACGGCATGAGACGTCACACCGGGAGTAATAATTGCTGTTATTGCCGAGCCAGTTTTTCCTTTTGAATATATTGCGACATGCCTGGTCTTGAAGCCAGAGAACCCAAGTAATTTTTCAATAACCCTGCTCCTGTCGTAACACAACCCAGTTTTTGCTTCAAACAATTCTTTCGGTTCTCTTTTCTGCCGAAGTGGCAAACCATCGTTTCTTGGCGCTACATTAAGTACAGATCCTTGAACTGAAATTATGAAATTCAACTCATCTCCGTATGTTGGGCTTTCTGGTAGAGGCGCGACATCACTTAGGTACAGCGGGATATACTGCTGGTCTTCCCTAGTGAGGGATTTATCCACAGCATTGTATGAAAGAACACTACTCGCAACGGCAACGAGAGCCATTGCTGATAGGATAATGAATTTTTCTTTCTTTACTTTCATCTGCTAACCCTCTGATACTATATAACAATCTGCTAGTCAGGATGTCGGTGACCTATGTCAGCCAGATTCGCTTTATCTCCGATAGGACAGAATAAGCCTGGCATCCTCTCGCGCAGCCCGCACAGGGTGCATTGCGGGCCCCCGGTGTCAGGCGCTGTCGCCTCCATTTTCTGCGGCGGCAACCGAAACAGGTGGCGAGGTTGCGTAACCCGAGCCGAGATCGTCTGTCGAACGCAACGAGGCGGTGTTGCGCAAGATGCTGCCGCTGCACCGGCATCACCTTCGATCTTTTCGACGCCGGCTTCTCGACGTCGACGGTGGCCATTTGGGGAGCTTGATCCTCGCCGGGATCGCCGCAATGCGCAAGATCCTGTTTGCTGGCACCCAGGTCCGGCGCTACGGGCGCGCCGATGCGGCCTTGCCCTGGGTCACCGATACCGTCGAGGCGATCGCCGCCGTT
>CAZOLK010000611.1:0-1841 GCA_964580325.1 uncultured Verrucomicrobiota bacterium
GTTTTTGCATTCCTGGTTGATATTATCACTGTAGTGTCTGGTGTATTCAAATGGGATCTCGTATTTCTTGTCGATAAAGTTGAAGTGGAAATCCTCATGCGCACCGTGACCGTAGCAGTCTCTGGCATAGACGCTGAAAGTATGCGGGCCGTAGCTCCAGTTCTCAGCCGAAATGAAAGAGGGACCTGGCCAGGAGAGCAAGGTGCTGATTCTGTACCCAGGCTTGATTGTATAAGATACTTTTCGCGGGAACTTGTTATCATCATTGTCATCATTGTCATCATTATGCAGGGCCTGAATTTCAAAATAATTTGGCGAAACCAGACTGTTGTCCAATTTAAAGACGATCGATGTGAGGTCAATGCCGCCATCGTCTTCCATTTGTCCGGAAAGCACGTATTGATTGTGGTGGCACATTTTATCGTTGATCGGTAGCGCCTTGTACAGGCTGATATAACCCCGGACTATATCCGGCAGTGTATGGGATGAGACATCAGGGGCTTTGCTATCGTATATAAGGTTGAACTCGGCGGTCAGCGTTGTTTGGCCCAAATGGGCCTTTACAACGACGGCGTTATCACCGGGATTCAGGCGCAGGTTTTTAGCGCTGAATTCTAGTGGCGCGGTGGCTGCATTGGGGTACAATCCGCTTTTATTGAGTGAGGCTGTTTCCTCTGCGCCGTTTATCCGGACGACGACATTGATCGTGTCGTGGGGCGCAATGCCAGCGATCACGGGTACGGGCAGGCCAACCACGGCCGTGGCCAATTTTATAGCGTCATCATTTTTTTGTCCGGCGTTTTTCGATTGGGGCGCGGTTTCATAACGGATGGGGGGGTGGGTGACGATCAGGCATCCCGATGGGCCGCACGCGCCATGACCCAATTCACGCATATTTTGGATAGGATCCTGTTCGGGATCGTACAGGTCGTTGCGTGTGTCCGGATCCTGATCCAGGAAGCCGATCAAGCCATCGCCGTCCGGGTCTGGAACGATTTCGGGGATATGAAACAGGGATGGATCGATCTGGCCGTCAGCATTGCGGGGCAGATCACGGACATCGACGACGCCGTCGCGATTGACATCGCCGAGGGCGGCGAGGGCACGGTGCATCCGTTCCTGGGTAAGGGCGTCGACGACCATGATGGGCCAGTGCCGTTGCACGACGCCGTTGAGTTCGAGGTAGGCCAGATGGGTGTTGGGCAAAGCCACCTGCAGGGAGAAGGTGTCGCCAAAGAGGTCCTTGACGTAAAAAGGTATGTGGTATTCTTGTTTGTCTGTGATAGCGACGGAGGTCAGTTTGTTGAAATTGCGGCCCTTGACATACAGGGTGGTTTCAAGGCCTTTGGC
Organism: uncultured Verrucomicrobiota bacterium; assembly: GCA_964580325.1. Lineage (GTDB taxonomy): Bacteria > Verrucomicrobiota > Kiritimatiellia > CAYTQP01 > CAZOLK01 > CAZOLK01. Next base: position 1,351 of record CAZOLK010000611.1, read on the forward strand.
CAGGACGAGTGGTGCGATTTCGGATACATAAGGCGCTGTGCGCAAACTTTCGGGCAACAGGAAATATTCCAGGCGATACTCGGCAGAGGCGGGGGGCGTGCCCGTATCGAATAAGCGAACCAGGAAACCGGGCGAGGTTTGGTCGATGCACATCTGTTGGTCGAGTAAAAGCTGGGTCCGGGTTGCGGAACACTGGAATTTGTCGGCGATGTTTTGAGGTTCGGAATGGTTGAGCAGTTTAATGGATAGCTGTTCGGTGTCTACGCCAGGATGGATATCCATGTAATCGATCATAAATGGCTGGTTGATGCCATCGAAGCAGTATTGGCTCTGGTCGTTCAAGAATAGCGGTTCCGAGAGCGGAGGATGAACGGCAAGGATTTCAGGTGGAATGGGGTTGCCCTGGGCGTCGATGTTGACGTAGCCTTGGACCGTGGCGGAGACGGCGTGCAGCAGAGGAGGGGTGTCTTTGACTTGAATAGACGCATTCA
>CAZOLK010000612.1:0-1827 GCA_964580325.1 uncultured Verrucomicrobiota bacterium
CCGGGCGCGGAAAGAAACCGCTCACGTCGAAGCAACGCCTCTGGGCGACCTGGCTTGCTACGCATACAAGGAAGATAAGCAGATCTTTACGATACATGGCTTTCGCTATTGTCCTGACCGGTTGGCCTTGCGGCGCCTTATCCAAACCGTGGAGCGCCTTGCCGCGCAAGGGCTGGACGTATCCGCGGAACGCAAGCAGATCCAGGTTTTTCAACAGCGGTCCGCTGCGTTGGAGCGAAACGGTCGGCATGGCCATGCCGCATTGCGTGCGTTCTATTTTGACTTGCGCAAGGCTGGACGCGAAGCCTGGTTCCGCGACCGGGCGTTGGCCGGCAAGCTGGAACAACTGCTGTTTGTCAAACGCCACCCCACCCATTGCTCCCATAACTACAGCGAATTTTTTGACGCTCGCGCCAAACCGGGCGGCGCGGTTTGCGCGTTGACCATCCCATCGCAAAACGGACGCGTCAGGATCGACGCGGCCGATGTGCGCATGTTGTATGACGCCGGGCCGGACGGTTACGTCAAAACGCCGGCCGTTGATTACGACGGTCGGACCGTCTTCTTCAGCCATATGCGCTTACCGCAAGATTGGGATAAGCGCAAGCTTCATTGGAGTGTCTGCCCCATACAACTGGGCTACCACCATCTGTTTCGCCTGGACCTCTCCACTGGTGCGGTGCGGCAACTCACTGAAGGGCCCTACAACGATGCCTATCCCTGTCCATTGCCTGACGGCGGCCTGGCGTTCATGAGCACCCGGGCCAAAGGCCGGTTCCTGTGTCAGTGGCCGGCCATCTATGTGCTGCACCGTATGGACCGCGACGGCGGCGGCATACGCGAACTGTCCCACGCCAATTTAACCGAGTGGACCGCCTCGGTCATGAGCGACGGCCGCCTGATTTGGGGTCGCTCCGAATACCAGGACAAAGGCGCGGTGTTCGGTCATACCCTATGGGCCGTGCGCCCGGACGGCGCCCATACGGAGTTGATCTTCGGCAACAACACGCCGGGCGGCTACGTCAGTCCGCGCGAAGTGCCGGAGACCGGTGAAATCGCCTGCGTGATGCAAAACCACATGGGCGACCTGAACGGGCCGATTATTCTGATTCCGTCCGACGCAAATCCATTTGACATGGACGCGGTTACGACGCTCACTCCCGACGCGTTCGCAGCCCAGGGCGGCGAAACCAGCGTGATTCGCGAAACCTTCCGCGATCCGTATCCGATCACGCCGGACCATATCCTCTGCTCGCACAACCCCATCGACCGGTTCGGGCTTTACCTCATCGACCGCGGCGGCCATCGCGAGATCCTGCACCTGGATCCCGAGTACAGTTGTATGGCCCCGATGCCTCTGACCGCCCAGCCGCGCCCTCCCGTGATCAGTGCGACCGTGCAGCTCACGGCATCGGCGGATGAAAAAGCGCTGGGCATGTTTTTCGTTGCCGACGTGTACCAGGGGCTGGGCACGAACGTGGCGCCCGGCGAGGTGAAGTACATCCAGGTATCCCAGGAACTGCGCTCCACGATTCCTGTGGAAGCCAACGGTGAACTCAAAAAGTTGCACGCCACTTCACAGAACAAGGGTCCGCTGACCATCGACTATGACGCCCATTACGCCACGCCCTGCCATGCCCTGGCTTTTCAGAAAGGCATCCGCAAATGGCCCACCTACATTGCCAAGGCTTCCCACGGTCTGGTTCCCGTGGCGGAAGATGGTTCGGCCAGCTTTTTGGCGCCGGCCGGCAAAGTGCTCTACTTCCACGTGTTGGACCGGGATTTCAACGAAATCCAGCGCATGCGCAGCGTGGTCCAGTTGAAACC
>CAZOLK010000613.1:0-1818 GCA_964580325.1 uncultured Verrucomicrobiota bacterium
CGACGCTCGACGCCCAGCCGGTGCGCCGGGTCCAGGGTCCGCGCGACCACCCGCAGCCCTGACGAACCATCCCGGATCAGCCGCCCCGGCGCCGTGGCACGAAACGAGCGCCCGCGCGCCAGGACATGAATCGCCTCGAGCACACTGGTCTTGCCGGCCCCATTGGCACCAAACAACCAGTTCAGGCCCCCGGCCGGTTCCAGCCGCACCGCGGCAAGGTTGCGCACATTCGTGATATCCAGCGAAACGAGCTGCATCAGCTCTTCGATGAAAACGTCAGATCAGCCGGTACCGGCACAGTGGAAGCGCCCGTTGGCACTCAAAGCTTCAATGGCATCACGACCTGACGAACGCTGTCGTTCTCCGCGGCGGTGACCAGGCACGAACTGTCGGCGCTTTTCAGCGCCAGGCGCGCCTTTTCGCCGTCGATGGAACCCAGCGCGTCGAGCAGATAGTTGACATTAAACCCCACGACCAGCGATTCGTAATTATGTTCGGCCTCGACCTCCTCGGTCGCCTCTTCCTGCTGAGGGTTGTGCGCAACGATGCGCAGGCTCCCCGAGTTGGTCTCGATTCGCACACCGCGGTATTTCTCGTTCGACAGAATGGCCGCGCGTTGCAATGCGCGAATGAAATCGGCGCGCTCGACGATCATCGCCTTGTCCTGGCTCATCGGAATCACCGCCTCATAATCCGGAAATCGTCCGTCGATCAGCTTGCTGGTCAACGTCAACCCGCGACGCCGGACCTGCAGGAAGTTTCCGCCCAGGGCGATTTCGACAGGTTCATCCTCGGCGCCAAGAATCCGCGACAGCTCCATGACCCCCTTGCGCGGCAAAATCAGCGAACGACCCTCCCCTTCAACCTCGGCATCGATCTCTGCCAGCGCAAGCCGATGCCCGTCGGTTGCCACCGCACGCAGCATGCCGCCGCGAAACTCCAGCAACAAGCCGTTGAGGTAATGGCGCACATCCTGGTTGGCCATCGCGAAAGCCGTCTTTTCGATCAGCCAGCCGAGTCGCTCCTCGGTCAGCGTCAGGCGATCGGCATCGCCACGATCATCGCCTGCCGGAAATTCCGATGCCGGAAGCGTAGCCAGCGTGAACCGTGACCGGCCGGCGTGGAGCGCGAGCTTTTCATCGCTGAGCTGCACGTCCAGGCGAATCCCTTCCGGCAACGCCTTGCAAATGTCAACCAGCTTGCGTGCCGGCACCGTCACGCTGCCACCCTGCGCGACGTCGGCCTGAACCTCACCGACCATTTCCACTTCCATGTCCGAACCGGTGATCTTCAACCCGTTGTCATCGGCCTCGAACAGGAAATTGGCCAGTACCGGCAGCGTCTGGCGACGCTCGACGACGCCGACGACCTGGCTGATCGGTACCAGCAGCGCTTCGCGTTGGATCGAAAACTTCATGGCGTCTCCTGTTGGCCAGCCTTGGCGTTCTTATTGGGCTTTCGTTGTTATTGACAGTTGTTTAAACAAAACCAGTAGCAATAGCGCTTGTGGATTTCCGGATAAAGTCTATTTATCCTTTTATTTCAATCAACTATATCATTTAGCCGGACTGTGTAACGCACCGTGCAAGCTGTGGATAACCCCTGGATGGATTGCATCGTCCGCATTGTCCCTCGGTTATCCACAAGCGATACGGCTGCTTGCACCCAGGCTTGTCGTGAACACTTGCCCTAACACCGATCGGGCTATTGCGCCAGTTCGCGCATCAACCGGGCCCGTTCCTCGCGCAAGCGCGCATCGCATTCACACAAGCTTTCGATTTTACGACACGCATGCAGGACGGTGGTATGGTCCCGGCC
>CAZOLK010000614.1:0-1816 GCA_964580325.1 uncultured Verrucomicrobiota bacterium
GCACGCGACAATATCACCGCGCGCGATGACCGCGGAGGGCAGGTTGGAGATCATGGGGAAGCCTCGCTGGCTCGACTCGCCCGCGCTCTCGAGGGCCTCACCGCGAGGCCGCCCGACGACGGGTTCGAGAACCCGACCCGTCGACGGGCGTCATTGCGGTGCGCCCGCCCGCTCCGTTCCTTGAGGTGATCTCCGGACCGCGCAGCCAATGACTGCGGCCTATCCTCATCGCTCACGTCTTGACGCGGTTCGCTGAGGGGCGGCCGGAACGGCACCGTAACTCCGAATTAATCGACGGCTTCCAACAATCGCCGGATGCGATGACAGCTTGGTCGGCATGGAGTGGGAGGGCGCGATGACGATGGTTCAGGGCCCGGATCCGACGGCAGCCCGGTCAGCGCGCCGCAGCACGCGATTGACGATCGGTTCAGCGAGCCTCGCCGCCCACCACTGGCCCGACACGCACTGGGACGATCCACCCGACGCTCTGATCGAAGAGGAGTTGTTCACTAATCTTGACGTCGCAACAATCAATTCGTTCAAAAAGATCCGGCGTCGCATCACGGCCAAACGCCCAACCCAAACGCCCGATGACGATACGAGCAGTTTTGATCGAGACAATTTTAAGCCACTTCCTCCCAAAGTGTTCCCGCACGGATTGACGCGCGGTTATATTGTCCTTTCCTATTTTCCGCATGCAGAAGCACCGTGGATTCGTCCCGGTCCCACGGCGCGCCCTTCGTTGGTACTTGGAAGTGCAATATATTCTAGTATACCTTACGTTGTTTTGGCCTATGGAACAAGTATTAAAGAGGATAAAAAGAACAGACAGTGGGGCCCAAGTATGAAAATCGACAAAAAATCAGAAATTGAGTTTTGTGGCCTTGATCGTGCGACTGAATTCTTTTTCAGCCGACTTGCAATTCTTCCGGCAAGCAGGGAGTATATAAGTGTAAATGCTGACGGCGCAGTCGTAGCCGGTAAGATACGGCCGCAGCGTCAACGTGTTCTGCGATCGATGATTTGGGAAATATGGAAGTTGTCTCCTGAAGTCGGTATGATTGCGGGAAATGACTATGCATTTTGCCATTTGACGAAAAGAATGTTGCGGCAAGTGAACGAACCAGAACGTGACAAGAAGTTTGAGACAAGTTTTCGGGCTGCCAAGCGTACCATGCAGACTCTGTTCACTGGGCAAAGAAGCTGGCGCTGAGCTTGAGCTTCAGGCAAGGGTGGCGCCAAGAAGTCAAGGAGGCATGCCGCCTCGCTCTTAGAGCGTGTTTGAGAGGGGTCATACTGTCCGCCTGACGAGGGTCGCGATGGCGGCGATAGTGATGAGTGTCTCGGCGACGGCGGTGAGCTGCACGTAGTCGCGGACGAGACGTCGGCACTTCATGATCCATGCGAAGGTGCGCTCGACGACCCAGCGGCGGCGGATGACGACGAAGCCTTTTGCGCCGGGTGGGCGCTTCACGATCTCCAGCGCGACGTGGGTCTTGTCCTGCGCCCACTGCACTAGGCGACCGGCGCAGCCGCCGTCGGCGTAGACCTTCTCGACGAAGGGGAAGCGGGCGCGCGAGCGCTTCAGCACGCCCTTGGCGCCGTCGCGGTCCTGCACATCGGCGGCATGGACGTCGACGGCGAGCAGACGGCCGTCGGTGTCGGTCATGCCCAACTTGAACAGTGCCTTTTGGAGAAGTATTTTTTTCAATGGGTTATGGATCGCGTGGCGATCCTTAGCACCACACGAGCCGGGTCTCTCTGGTTTGGCGGATCAGGCCGCTGGCGCTTCCGCGACGTTGGGTGGGAGGGCGAC
>CAZOLK010000615.1:0-1813 GCA_964580325.1 uncultured Verrucomicrobiota bacterium
CCATAGATCTCAAGAGGCTGACCTTCCAACGCCTGTCGAATGAATTTGGCTACAACGCTTCCCTTCTTGCCGGAACGGGGTCCGTATACATTCCCAAATCTTAAAATGACAGTCTCTATCCCAAAGGTACGAGCATAGGCTGAACAGTAACCCTCGCCGGCCATTTTGCCGACCGCATGCCCCCCTGGCTGCTGCGACGCCTCAGCCTCCACAGCTATCACTGGAAAGATAAAACCTAAAACCGAAACGTCACCGTTTCCGTTATGCCAAGACACAACGACAGCGTATTCGCTGTTGTTGAACAGATCCGCTTCGCGGAGATTTAATTAACGACTCCGGCAGCATGGCGTGGTGGTGGTGACCGGAGCATCTTGCTCGGGTTGATGATTAGCCTCCAACCCGGACGGCTCTTGGCTCTGCGAATCCGGCTCATAGCGCCGGATTTACTTGACTATCCCTGTAGGGATATGCCCTCTCCCTGCGAAGCGTGGTGCAGCCGCGTTGAAGGAATGAGCCGACTGTCTATGAAGGCGGACCCAACGTCCGCCCTACGGCAGCAGTCATCCATTTTGTTGTGCTGCATGTTTCCGATACCGGACCAGGCATCCCGCCGGAACAGGCCGACATGATTTTCGAGCCGTTTTACTCCACCAAGAAAAGCGGACTGGGCATGGGGCTGGCCATCTGCCAAACCATCGTCAGGTCCATCAGCGGAACCCTGATACTGGACCCATCCTGGCACACCGGCGCACGATTTTCCATCAGACTTCCCACCCACAATTCGCAGCCCTGAAAGGTCACCCCCGCCTTTTCTTCTCACCGAACCGGTACGGTCCCGGCATACCCAAACTGTCTGGTGGTGAACCCGTCAGACGACTGAAACAGATACCAGTACCCGCCCTCCGGATGATAGCAGCCGAAGTCGCCCGTATCATCCCCGTCAGAATCCCCCCGCAGTTTCGCATAAATGAGCCGCCGCAGGTAAATCCGGCGCTATGAGCCGGATTCATGGTGCCTTGGTTTTCGCGTCATTTCGCGTATTTCGTAGTGAAAAATTGTTTCTTTCAACCACAGAGAGCACACGGAACACAAAGACTCCTCCACTGCTTCTTTCTCTGTGTTCTTTGCGTTCCCTGTGGTTAATTTCATCCTTAAAAAACTATCGAAAGATGCCCAAAAGCACCCCGGTTGATGCTAATGAGATGCCGAAGCAAGATGCTTCGGCCACTTTGTGGGAGGAGGCTCTTCACATGCCGAAGCAGGATGCTTCGGCCACTTTGTTAGGAGGTTTTTTACCGCAGGAAACGCTCCAGCGCGGTGATCAGTTGGTCCGGCTCAATGGGTTTGGCGAGGTAGTCATCCATGCCTGCCGCCAGTAAACGCTCGCGGTCGCCCTGCATGGCATGCGCCGTCATGGCGATAATCGGCAAACGCGCCGCGGGCGCGGGTTCCTGGTTCCTGGTTCTTTGTTCATCGTTCCTCGTCTGCCCTCCGACTTCCGACTTCCGACCACCGACGACCGACCACCGACCACCGACCTCTGCGTCGCGAATGCGCCGCGTCGCTTCCAGCCCATCCATGACCGGCATTTCTACGTCCATGAAGATTAGATCGAAGGCGTTGTTTTCCAGGACCTCGAGCGCCTTTTCGCCATTTTCCGCCACTTCGACCTGCACGCCCAGCCTTTCGAGCAGCAGTTGGCCCATAAGCTGATTGGTCGGATTGTCCTCGACCAGCAAAGCGCGTGCGTTGAACTGCGGGATACCGCCGGTTTTCGGAGGTGGCTTTGCGTGTTCGACGGGTTCCGGTGCGC
>CAZOLK010000616.1:0-1800 GCA_964580325.1 uncultured Verrucomicrobiota bacterium
TTCAATCATTCTAATTTATGTGGGACGCCATTCTAAATTATCTTGGGACACTGCACTTTGTCGCGCAGCAGCATGCGGTTGTCTGGGCTTATGCCAATGTAGCGTGCATTGTGCGCTGATTTGACATCATACTTGTCGCTCAGCGCATCACGGTGAAGAAACACCGGGAGCTGCTCGCCATGGCGCAACACGCAGGCCATACCGCCGGTGTGATCGTAATGGCCATGGCTCAGCACCAGCGCCTCAGCGGTGGACAAATGCACCTCCAGTCGGTCAGCGTTGTGGCCGAGTAGATCGGACTGGCCGGCGTCGAACAGGTAGCGATGGCCCTGCCACTGGATCCAGAAGGCCAGTCCATGCTCCGCACGCAATCCTATTCCGCGCGCGCTGTTTTCCATGAGTACGGCGATATGATGCATGGGGCCTTCCGTGTGTCGGAACGATTTCTGGATGATGCGACGCCGCGGTCAATCTATCCGCGGCATCGCAGATTTGCTGTGTTTACTTCGTGGTATCCGCCTCCAAGTCGGCAAGGCGCTTCTGCGTCTGTTCGAGGGTTTGGGCCAAGTATTCAGCCTGGGCTTTCAACTCGGCGATCTCTTCATCCTGCGTAGGCGCAGCGTAAGCATAGGGCGGCGCCCAGTTCGCGACAGCGGCCCACGGCGGCCCCGGAGGCGCCCAGCGCCCGCCGCCACGAAACCGAAATCCACGGCCAAAACCGCGATCGCGTCCCATGCCGGGATGCATGAATCCCGGCCTGTCATAACCCGCGCAATACCCCGCAGATCTTCCTGTCATCGGACCCATGCCCCTGGGTCCAGTTCCATCGCCACCTGGCATAATCTCATCTCCTGGTTAAACGTGATGGTATGTCAACGTATAGTGCCTGATTAAGCAGCATGAAATATACCAACATACCGTCATGGGTCGATATGGGGCCGGCCGCCGCACGACGTGGTTTCAGGCATTTCCATCTTGACGCATAACCGGCGAACCAGCCCCACTGGAAGCAGGCACATGGCATTCAGAGCGTTTAAGCGCACAAATCCGCCGGAACACCCATCCCGACGGAATTCCGCGTAATGCCAGCGCCCATCTCACTTTTTATATTCATGAGCACAGGGCATGCCAACGCTATAGGTTTGCAAGGTTCGGTCACAAGTTTTCATCGTTCTATGCAATAAAAACATGGGCCGGCTCAACATGGCGCCTTCTTACCTTTGCATTCTGCAAGATTCATCAAAGTCAATCATGCAATTTCATTCTTCCAGTTTTGCCTGCGGCAACGCAACCACTGCGGCGCTGTGGTCCATCCATCTGGCCGGCTTGGAGAACGAAATTGAACAGCAAAAGGCGCTGTGCCTGAAGGTCGAACAGCAGGAAAGGATTTCAACCAGGAAAGTGTGGCCGATGCGATCAAAGCCGGCTTTCCCGTGTTGCTTGATTTCAGCTATCCCGGCGGCGGTCATTTTGCCGTGGCCACGGCCTACGATCCCAACCTGGACGTGCTGGAACTCAAAGATCCCAATTTCATGGCACCCGTGTTGCTGGACCGGGACCGGTTCGTGCACGAAACCGGGTACACCAAGCATCTCAACCTGGTGATCTGCCCCGAAGACAAACTCGACGCCCTACCCCCTGCGAACAGGCTCCCGCTTTTTACCGCGACCTGGCCGTGACACACTGGGGCAGCGTTTCCTGTCAGGAAGCCCGAGACCTTTTGCGCGAATGCTACCGTCGCAGACGACCACAAAACCCTTTCAATTGTTCTTAGCGAAATGGGCGCGCAAGCTGTCCTGG
>CAZOLK010000617.1:0-1781 GCA_964580325.1 uncultured Verrucomicrobiota bacterium
CAAAACTGTCAACTTCGGCATCATCTACGGCATATCGGCATACGGTCTGTCCCAGCGCCTGGGTATCGGGCGCAAAGATGCGGCCCTGCTCATCGAGCGATATTTTACCGAATATCCGCGGATCAAGGACTATATGGATGGTCAGATCGCGTTTGCCCGGCAACACGGGTTTGTCCAGACCGTGCTGGGCCGGCGCCGGCAGTTGGACGATATCGATTCGCGCAATGCATCGGTCCGTGGCGGCGCGGAACGCAACGCGATCAACATGCCGATCCAGGGCACGGCCGCTGAAATGATCAAGATCGCCATGATCCGCATCCATCGGGCGTTGCGCCAGCGCGACTTGAAGACGCGTATGCTGCTGCAGGTTCACGACGAACTGGTGTTTGATCTATACCGCGCTGAAGAGCAGGAGGTGCGTGTTTTGGTGGAGGAAAACATGAAGAACGCGCTGCCCATGGAAGTGCCCATTCTTATCGATATCGGCGTGGGCCGGAACTGGTTGGAGGCGCATTAATCAACGTTGAAGTGCGGGAATGCTTCCAGCAGTTTCCTTTCCGCCTGTTGCAACGCGGCGGTAGCCTGGTCGACTTCGGCGCCTGCTTGGTTGTAGAACGCTTTTTTGTAATGCTGTACGGCTGCCTTGTAATTCTGTAAAACGGCTCGCTGTTCGCCGGTCATGTTCGGCGTTTGAGTGAGCGGCGCGGTGTCGATGATATCGAGCGATATTTTCTTGTATATGGTTGGCGCGGGTTCTGTTTTTGGCCAGGGTTTGGGGATGGCGGTCAAAAGGGTCTGCTCGGCATGAGCCAGTTTCCGCAGCACGGCCTGTTCATCGCCTTTGCGCAGGCGCAGAACATCCAGAAGTTCTTCGCGCTTGTTGCCGGCGGCTCTGTCCATCTCTTGCACCAGTTGCGAACTCTTGATCCGGAACGCCCGGTATTCATCGATGACCTGCTTGTATTGATCGAGAGCGGCCTGCTGCGCCGCTGTCAAATCCTGGCGTCCTTCCAGTGCTGAAAAGTCCAGAATCGACGTGGCCGCGGGACCGTTAAACCCGGAAGATACGCTTTCCGGTTTTTTCAGAACTTTGATGTTCTCTACGCGCATAGCTATTACGGTTTTCTTTCGGCCGTCCTGTTCGATGGTGAACTTGAGTCCGTCATAATTGAGCAGGTTGACTTTTTGCGCTTCTTTGGCGCCCGATTGGAGCAACTCGACTTCCGGCGGATCGTTCAGGTTCAAGCGGCGCACTTTGGTCCGGTCCGCTTTGATCATGTCCCCGTAATCTTCCTGGAATAGAAACTGGTTTTTCTCGAATCCCCTGAAATCGCCCTGGTGTGAAGTGCGCCGCAACACCAGTTCATCGGCCTGGCAGCGGAAGAGTGCAAAACCGCTGACCAGTGCGAGTAGCCCATAAGAAATACGCATCGTAAAAGTCCTTTCGAGTTGTCGCTTATGCAAAAGACAATTGGATTGTATGGTTTTTCCGACAATCATGAAAGCAAAAAGCGTGCCGTCAATTGTTCGCGGTTGGGTAGTGGGGGCGTTTTGCCTCTAAACTTCCGAATGACCAAGCTGGTAGTGGGTGCGGGACGCCGCCACTACCAGAAAGCATTCCCTTTGGTTGTGCAAAAAGTGTACATGTCGTGATGCGGTGTATTGAAACTGTTCGCCTTTCCCTTAAGCCGACGCCGGATTCGGTCGATATGAATCAAAAGGAATAAGTATGAGATGAAGAACTGGCTGACCAGGCTTTTGTATAGCAGGAGCGCCGTTAT
>CAZOLK010000618.1:0-1780 GCA_964580325.1 uncultured Verrucomicrobiota bacterium
CGGCCAAGGCTATTGGTATACACGCAACAGCGGCAGTGTGTTGGAATGGACACCGATCTACCTGGTCGGTTATGTAAATCTTGAGCATACCGAGCAGCTTCGTTTTAAACCACGGATGCTGACGCTTTTTGGTTATCCGTTCAGCAGCGCAATGCCCTTGAGCGAATCGGCAGTTGGCCAGGCATGGCTGGCAGATCCTGAGAACAGAGATGAAATCGTTGATTTTGACAACCAGGGCAAGGTGTTCAGTATGGCCGAAGCTTATTGGTACCGGCGCAATGCCGATGATGAGTTGGTGGTCAACGAACCCCGCGCCTACGCAGCGCCATTCCCAACCAATAGCCTGTTCATCGGCAGTATCGAGGTTTGCGGCCAGGATTGTATCGCCCTGACCATCCATTGTGCCGACATTAACCACGAATATATCGATATTTTTTACAAGGACGCGGCATTCGATGAGCAGATTGATTTTGATGCCGGCTGGAAATTGGCTGATACTGTGCGCATTACCGATAAAGTCATGAGTTGGGAGGATCGCTCGGATGAACGCCCGCTCGATCAAATAGCGGTCCGCTTTTACATGGTTGGCACGGGCGCCGATTACAACCTGAACAACATTCCGGATGCGCGTGAGCGCTTTGTCATGGGCGTTCAAACCGATGACCCGCTGTTCGGGATAACGCGAACCGATAAGAATGCGACAGGCCAAGAAGCCAAAAAGCCGCAGACGCAACCGAGTTCCAAGCTCCCCTGCCTTGCCGGCATTACCGGCGAGGATCTGGACCACAACCACTTCCCGGAAAGCGTATTGAAAACAATATCACGGGTGTATATCGAATGCGGCAATCCTGCATACATCAAAGGTAATCGCCATATCTACCCGTATCCCAAGTGGTTCAAAGCGGCCTTCAAACGCGGCGGGACATGGCGCTCATTGATCCCGCCTGTACAGTCGTTGGCAGACATCGATGTCGCGCTCTCCGACCCTGTTGAGCTGGGCGGTGAAAAACTCTACATCCAGGACAAACTGATCCGCGTATATGGGAAAAATGCAGATCGAGCACAAATGTACGACCTGCCTTTATTTACATCCCAGGCCGATTGGATATACAAGGCAAACCCCTTGATCCTTCCGGAAATCATCAAGCACACACGTTATCACACCGATGCCCTCACAACGTGGCAAGCCCAGAAACCGGGCGATCAACTTGTGCTCATGCTCAAGTCCGAAGCCAAGCGCGATTTGCTGCTGAAAATCGATGCGTGTGGGCCTGCAAGCGCGACACTGCTTGTGGACCTGCTTGACGCCAAGGCCAATGTCCTGGTCAAGAATGTGGTCGGCAAACTGGATCACTCCAAGGGCGCTATAACCGTCGAATTGCCCCTGGGTCGCCATGCCAATGTTCGCGGCATGGCCTTGCGCTGCGAACAAGGCCCTGTCGATGTCGCCCGTATCATGCTATACGCGGATGCCGACTACGACGATCTGGACGACGTGCTGGAAGCCCTGGCCGGAACCGATCCAAGCCAGGCGGATAGCGATGGCGACGGCTATACGGACCTGGCGGAACTGAAAGCCTGCACCGACCCTACCGATGCCATGTCAAAACCGAGTGCACGCGTTGCCAGGTCCAAGTCCAAAAGCGAACGCTATAGCAAATCCATGGAAACGTTGTATATTGAATCCATTACCTATAACACGACTAGCGAAACCATTGACCTGACTATTGCCTATCCGGATGATTTCACCAATCTCCTCGACATTTTCGCCTGCGACAAT
>CAZOLK010000619.1:0-1778 GCA_964580325.1 uncultured Verrucomicrobiota bacterium
GCAATGCGATGCGATTCTTACTCAGAGCGTTTTTTTCAGGTTCAGGATCACGTAGGCCAAAGCGAATCGCCTGGAAACGTCAATATGGCGCGGGATAACGCTGTATGCCGGTATGTCGCGCCATTTTTTATTTAGCTGCTCCCCATTCATTTGCCGGAAGACCCTGAAAGAGTCGTACAGTGAAGGTTTAGCGGGCCATACTGGCCCCGAGTCATGCCTCGACGACCCGCGAGGCTGTCCGGATCGTAGCTGGGCGACAGGTCCGGTCTTCTCATGTGATTTATGTTCACGTACTGGTTCAAATCATTGGCCTCGTATCGGGTTGCCAACGCATGAGCGTTCGAGTATGTCACCGGATGCCTATGTCATTGTGAGTATAGCCGAAATATTCCTTAAGTAAAATCAGGGTCTTCCCATAGACCTTCAAAAAGTTTAAACAAAGCTAGCGACTGTCCGCCGATCCAGCCAGAAACCTTGGCGCACCTGGACATCGTGCATGGCGAGGCTGCGCTGCTGTGCGACGGAATCCGCCATACTCCAGCCGGTAACGACAGCCTGCAGGCCGGCGACACGCTCATCACGGCTCCCGACGCGTTTGTCCAATTGAAATGGCTGGGCCGGACGACCATCGTATTGCCGGATTCCGAGGTCCTGTTCGATGCCCGCAGACGGCTCGTTTATGTGGACCTGAAACGCGGCGGCATCCACGCCGATGTGCTGCCGCGCAAAGATCGTTTGATTCTGCGTACGCCCAACAGTCAGGTCACCACCGAGTTCAGCCTGCGCTACAGCGGGGACCGGACCAGGTTGGATATGCTGCGCGGCCAGGTGCGCCTGTGCCATGACCAAACCGGCGAAGAGCAGGCGGTCGAGGCCGGCATGTACGCCGAAATCCACGGCAACGGACCCATTGCCATGGGCCGGCTCGTGCTCAAAGTGGTCAAAATATCCCTGGTCGAGGAGCAGCGCGGTCTGGTCAGGACCCACAGCTATATGCGCGACGACGACGTCATTCGCCTGGATGACCCGGCCTCGCGCAAGGTCAACTTCCTGATCGAACTGCAACCGCCTGTCGTCGATTATTTGAAGTACAACACATCGATCAAGATCGGCGTGGAGCGGTTCTTTCCATATACGCTGGCCGGCGACAAGGACGGCGATTATAGCTGGCATGAATTGGAGCGCGGCGTGCACACCATGACCCTGACGCCGCAATCGGACGACCTGCCCGTGGAATCACGCACCCTCCATTTCACGGTCAAGTAGACGCCATCGGCTTCAGGTTCGTCGATCCTGGATTAGGGCCTGGCCCCGCGTCGGGCGCATTTGAGTTCTGTGAACTCCCTCGATGATGAAAAATAATTAAGTAGATGAAGAATGGCTGAGCAAACACAAAATGTCAATAGGAATCTCAATCGTTGGTTCACGTGTATTTTGTTTCTGTGACTGCAATCATCCGTGAAGCAGGATGCTTCGACCACTGCTTCACGTGCAAGGTTGCCTGATCCGCATCATCGATGCCACACGATCGTTCAACAAAACGGCCGGACGAGTCTTATCGCGTTGCAATCCAGCATGTTGCACTCCTGAAGCGCCTCTGCACGTCTAAATCAGCCATAAACATACATACATTTTCACGCCGCCGCTGACACAAAGCGGTCCGTCAAGGAGTTGGCCTCCCTCACCGGTTGCGCCAATGACATCTACCTGCATCGCTGAAGATGAACGCCACGGTACGTCCATCGGAGATGAACGCCACGGTACGTCCATCGGAGATG
>CAZOLK010000620.1:0-1758 GCA_964580325.1 uncultured Verrucomicrobiota bacterium
TCGGTTGTGGCACAGCGGGCGCAGCCGGGGCCGAAGACTTTGACGGTTTTCATGGAAGTATCCTTGTCATTAGGCCCGACCATTGACTGCCTTTGTCGTAGCGGACCGGGTGGTATGCCTGCGCAAACATGATGTTGCGCAGGCACGCGTCTTACTGGTTGACCGGGCTTTCGGGCGACAGCAGCATCGCGACATAGTCAGCAATCTGTTCCGGCGTCAGGAAACCGTTATGGCCAAAGCGCGGCATCTGCGAACAGGGCAGCACGGACTGGGCATTGTAGATCTTGTCGTAGGTCGCCTTTACGGTTTCCTCGTCAAGGTCACGGTCCTTGCCATAGCCGGTCAGGCTGGGCCCGAGATTGCCGTAGGCGACCTCGTCCGGCGCAAGCTGGTGACAGGCATAGCAGTTTCCACCCACGGCTTTGCCGGGTTTGTTGTCCCGCATACGCCAGCCGTAGCCATTGTTCGCCTCTTTCATCGCGACCTTCCAGTCGCCCATCAGAATCCCGTTCTCGGGATATTTGATAGCGGCCATTTCGCGTTCCAGGATGGCGTCCCACAGGTCGTCCGGCGGGTTGTCGCGATATTGCGAGCAGATGGCCATGGTTTCATCCTGCTGGTAGCGCGCCTTGTCCTCGGGCGCGGCCTGGGTAAAGGACGCGTCCATAACGGCCTCGACCTTTTCGCGCGACACGTCTTCGGCGGATGCGCCCCCTGCACCGAGGCAGAGAAAAGCAATCGAAACGATTTTAAGTGTTTTGGTCATGTCGTTCTCTCCGTCTCAGCGCTTGAGGCTTGGCGATGCCATCGGCGCACCGGCACCGACATCGTTCATGTAAGCGATCAGCGCGATCGTCGCGTCCGAACCGAAGTCGATGTCGGGCAGACGCATCTGCCAGTGGCAATCCCACATGCGGTGCTGCATCGTGCGCACGGTTTCATGGCTGACGCGGTAGGTCGGCCAGGATGCCATGACTGGACCGGCTTCTTCCGGGCTGTTCATCTGCGACAGTTCCTGAAGGCGAATACGTGAGCCGGAATTGCCGTGGCATGTGGCGCAGGAATAATCCAGCTTGCCCGAACGGCGGAAAAACAGTTCCTCACCGATGGCAATGGCCTCTTGCTCCTTTGGATGCGCCTTGGGAATGCTGATGGCCATCTCTTCGGACTGCGCCGCAACATAGACTGTCAGGTCCTGCATCTCGCTGTCGCCTTTTTTGCCGGAGAAGGCGTTCTTGGCCGACTCTGCAAAGGGAATCCCCTGAAGTTCTTCTCGGCACCAGGCGATTCGCGTATCGGCATCCATGACGCGATCGGCATCTTCGAAATAGCGCGGCAACTGTGCATAGGCACCTTCCACAACCCCCGGGCCAAGCCCGAGATCGCAGTCCTGCAAGCCTGCCTCCCACAGCTCTTCACCGCGATCCACGGCAAACCAGCCCGGGTTGGCGAACGGATCCGCCAGCATCGCATGGTACTGCTCCAGACCGGTTTCGGCCGTCGCCATGCCTGCCACTGCACACAAAGCAAGCAGGCCTCCCTTGACCCCTCCCGCACGGGTTGGCTTTAGTCTCATCATTCTCTCCTCCGATTGACAAATCCACATGCATTGACACATTCGAATTTATATGACCCTAACGCACGACATGCCATGGGCAAAGCATTTTCACAGCAGGAAGTTGAACAGAAAGCCGGTGGCGAGAATTCCTGCCGAGACCACCGCGATGAAGATCGCGATCAGGCGCAGGGTCAGCACCT
>CAZOLK010000621.1:0-1751 GCA_964580325.1 uncultured Verrucomicrobiota bacterium
GGAAACGGACAGAACGGCTGGAGGGTCAGGACATCCCACTGATATTCGCGCAGGGCCTTTTTCCAATGGCCGAAGGGGTTTTTCATAAAACCGCTGTCGGCACCCCACAGGCCGCGGATCGGACAGCCCGGGATCATGTGTCGGCCCCAGACGAGCTTCTCGCCGCCGGCTGCTGCCAAGTTGACGAACTGGCCATATTTCAGTTCGTCGGTAAGGCTGTTGCCGAGGAAATAGATGCGGGTCTCTTTGTCCGCCGCGACGGCGGTCGTCATCAGGGCGAAGGCGAGGGCGAAGGCGAGGGCGAGGGCTGATAGTGAACGATGTATCATGGAAGGGTGTCCTTAGTTCTGGGGTTGGTAATTTTTGCGTTCGAATAATTCCTTCGGATAGGTGGCCCGTTTGGCGTCGAGCAATTGGCGGTAATCTTCCGGCAATTCCGAGGCCACACGGATGATCAGTTCGCCATCGTCGTCGAAGAAAACCTCGAACGGCACGACGCCGGCAGGGCTATGGGTATGCCGATTGAATGCCGGTGACATTTCGCAACCGAACCACATGCCCCAAAGACGCCCTTGCGCGTCGTAGGTCACGCCGCCATGGCCACCCTGTTCGTTCATCAGCCTACCCCGGCTCCATGGCCCCTCTAGCTTGTCTGCAACCTTGTAGACGTAGTTATAGGAAATGATGCCATCGTCCCCGGGCGGGAATTTCGGCTCCACGCTATGCGCATTGCCCCGGGTGCAGAAGACATATTTGCCTTCGACCCGCAGCAGGGTGGTGGCGACATCGAAGCCGGTGTAACTGCCGTCTGCCGCCAGTATCTGGCGGCTTGTTTCACGCAGCGGTCCATCGACCAGATTTTCCGACATATCCATGATGCTGTCGCGTCCGAAGGTCATATACACTTTGCCGTCTTCATCCTCGAAGAGCGAGGACTGGGATGTCCTGATGTTCCCCAAGTGCTCCCATGGCCCCTCGATCTTGCCCGAGACACTGCGCAGCCATGCGCGGCCACCGTGATCTTTCCCTTCCTCATCACGGAACTTTTGGTTGCGAATATTATAAAGGCTTGCAAATACGTAGAAGGTATCCTGCACCAAGCTGATCTTAGTATCCATGAAGGCGGTAGAAAAACCGCGTTTGCGGTCCTCCCGTTCTATCAACTCCCGACGATATGTTTTGCTTTCCGAAGACAGCCATGGAATATCCTCCAAAGTCGTGATGATGTGCTCTTCCCAATCCACCATGTTCTTCGAGCGCAGGACGACCAACTTGCCCTCATGCAGCGGATCGTAGGCACTGCCGGTGAAATAGACATACCCGTCCTTGCTCGGTTTTTTTGCGCTGCCCACATCGCGCATGCCTAACGGGCTGATCGGCAGTATCTCATCCCACGCGCCACGTTCGGTGTGGACACCGGCGGCGATCCGGGGAAATGGGAATTTCGGGCGCTGATTCCAAAAGCAGGTTTCGGTGGACCACACCAAGGGGACGATGCCAACGCGGTCGATGCAGGCCGATTCCTCGTCGTTGCCCCAGACCGTGGCGTAGAGTCGCTTCTCCGGCCCTTGGAAGACGGAGACGCCGCCGCTGTTGGGAATCATCCAGCGACGGCGGTCATAGGGGCCGGCCAAAGTTTCCGACGAAGCCACGAAGACATCGCTGGCGACACGCATTTCGCGCTCGGTGACCTGCGCCGCCGTCAACCAGTAACGGTCGTTTCTCTTGAAGAGGGCGAATCCTTCCCGCCC
>CAZOLK010000622.1:0-1746 GCA_964580325.1 uncultured Verrucomicrobiota bacterium
GTTGTTTGATTTCCCCGGCATTTGCCAGCAGCGTCTCCGTGTTTGGAGTGGTTTTTACCATTAAAAGCTGTAAAAATGCAAGTGCGGATATCAACATATTTTCGGTAAGATTCTTGAGTTTAATCGGAATTGCTGCACTATTTCTTACTCTGCCGCATCATCAAAGGTTAGGCGGCGAAAGAGGTCAGCACTGTTTTTCAGATGAATTCCAACCAAGGGGGCGCTGTAGGCACAGAAATAAACATGGCCGGGATGGCAGGAGCGAGTCAAATGGGGCTCGCCGAGATGTTGCAGATGTACTGCCAGGCTAAACGTACCGGGTCGCTTTCTTACTCGACTGGGGATCAGGCGGGGTCGCTTTTTTTTCATCACGGGCAACTTGTCCATGCTGAGTGTCAGGGGTTTGAGGGCGAATCCGCCGTTTATAAAATGCTGCAGCAGCCCGGTGGTAGTATTGATTTTGATGAGTCTGTTCTTCCTGGAAAACGAACCATCTCTTTGACTTGGGAGCAACTGTTGATTCAATCCGCAATGCTTGCCGATCAGGGGCTTGACTTCGCGGAGATGGAACAACAGAAGCAGCCGGAGGCTTCTGCGAGTGTTGTGCAATCCCGAATAGCGGGAGGCCAGCCCCAGTTGACGCTTTTGGAGGGCGACGTAAGCGAAACAGCTTTCGAATTGGGCGGTGAGTACATCCATTTGGGACGCGTGAGTGGAAACGATATCGTTCTGCCGCACGCGGCAGTTTCCGGACGGCACTGTATGTTCATGATTACCGGAAGTGACGTCATCCTGAGGGACTTAAATTCATCTAATGGCACGTTTGTAAACGGCGAACCGGTCAATGAAACGATCCTTCAACTCGGCGACATCATTCAGATAGGCCCGGTCAAAATGAAGTTTGAGTCCCGAGTACGTCGTCCGAAACTGCGTCGGCCCGTGCAGACGCTTCCTGCCGCTCAAGACGATGGCGGACGTACGTTGATCAATCCGCTGCGTTCGTTGTCCGCTCTGAAACGGGTTACCGAGAATGTCAGCAAGGAACAGGCAGCCGATCCGACTCCCAAAACCGCAGCCATCAGGAATAACGAACCTTATGCCGTGCAGGACAATTCCCCGTCGATGCCACAGCAGCCTGGTCCTATTGACTCACAGGTGCCAGGCCGGAACCGTCCCATTGTTTTTGATGATCTTGACCGGCCCAAACAGCCTTTACAACCGAGCAATCTGCTTCCCGCCGTCATTATCATTGCGTCGCTGCTTGCGGCGGCAGGTGTCGTTGCCTTCTATTTTTTGCAATAACGCGATTTTACGAAGGCAAGAGTGTCCGGTCGAAATGATAATCGGCATGGTTATCTGCTCTTGGTGCTAAAGCACGACGACAAAATCTTCAGCTTATGATGTTATCCAAAAGCGAGGCGGAAGCCTGCGAACTGCTCAAAAAAAACGAAAAGTTTTATGTGATGGCGCACCAACGGCCCGATGGCGATGCCTATGGCTCAAGTTTGGGACTGGCGCTTTCGCTGCGCGCGGCCGGCAAGGATGTGATTGTTTCAAACCAGGATGGCATGTTGCCCCACTTTGGGTTTTTGCCAGGGGCTGGGACTCTAATCCGGGCGGATGGCCCACCGGAACTGGACCGCCTCTTTGTTTCCGTTGACACAGCCGACCATCTGCGCCTTGGGCCAACCTACGAATCCTGGGGGCGTCTACCGGATCTGAATATTGATCACCATGTCAGCAATC
>CAZOLK010000623.1:0-1743 GCA_964580325.1 uncultured Verrucomicrobiota bacterium
ATGCCGCGTCGCTCATCGGGCGTCATGGCCTGGATCGCCGCTTTCCGCTCGGCCCGGCTCATGGCTTGAAGCTCGGCAACCCGACTTTCAAATCCCTCGTCATTCGCCCAGGCAGGCGCAAGCGCAATAAAGAAGATGCTGGATACAGCTAGAATCCTGACAGTGATCATTTTTGTGTTTCCCTCTATTCAGCCGGATTGTTACCAGGCCTTTGATGCGCGCAAATTCCGATGAGGCAACGGTCTTTTTGAGATTGAGCGGACCGGAACCTGCAATTTAGCGCACCGCCGGTGGTGTGTCAATGAGCGCGGAGAAACATGAGCGCGGAGAAACATGAGCGCGGAGAAACATGAGCGCGGAGAAGCGGGCGGGCCGAAAAATAGATATCTTTTCAAGCCCGAATTCAATAAACTGGACCACTGTTCGATGCGCTGTTCAGAGGGCCGTTTCACCGTTGATGCCAGGTTTTCATAGCTTTTTCCGGGACGCCGTTGCGTACCGTCCGCCCCCGGGCGCACGGGCCTGTCGGCGAAAAGCGTTAGCGCGCGTATTGAATCCCGTGACCGGGCTGTTGACGCTGATATTGTTGATCGCAGGCTGTGGCGAATCGGCCGATTCGGGCCCGGAACCCGCGCGCCCGCCGGGTTTCGATCAACTCGAACCTGCGGTACGTGAGCAGTTTGCCGGCTTGCGTGACATATTGGCCCGGGCGCGTGCGGATGCCGCACCCGCCCCCGAGATCGGTCGGGCGTGGGGCGAGCTCGGCAAATGGTTCGATGTATATCGCTTTCCCGACAGCGCCATGCACTGTTACCGACAGGCCGCGCGCCTGGACGCCGATGAGCCACGCTGGTCTTACTACCTGGGCCTGCAGGCGGTCGACGCCGGCGACCTGGATCTGGCCGTCGCCGCGTTTGAAACCGCGGCGCGATTGGCACCCGCGTCGATCGCCGCACCCATGCAGCTGGCCGAGTTGAAGCTGAAGCAAGGCCAGGCCCGGGAGGCCGAGGAACACTATCGCCGGGTACTGGAGATGGCGCCGGACAGCCTGGCCGCCGCCCTCGGTCTGGCACGCCTCCATTTGCAGAACCAGGCAGCCGATCTGGCGCTACAGTGGCTACAGCCGCACCTGGAGGACGAAGCGCGGGTGCCGACCGAGCTTCGCTACCTGGCCGCGCAGGCCTATCGCCTGCGCGGTGACGCGGAGCTCGCCCGGAGCCAACTCGACCTTTTGCCGGAAGACCACGGCGACAGGACGCCGCTTGGCGTTCAGGATCCATGGCGCAACGAGCTGATGGCGATAAAGGTGAATTCCAACCACCTCACCCGACTCGCCTTGCGAGCGTCCCGCCAGGGCGATTTCCGTCTCACGGCACGCCATTCCGGCAGAGCGGCGGCGTTGAATCCGGACAACGCAGAACTTCGCACCAATTACGCCGTGTCGCTGCTGGCCCTCGGCCGGGCAGAAGACGCGCTGGAACAGATCGAAAAGGCGCTGGACCAGGATCCGAATCTGGCGCGCGCACACCTGGTAAAAGGCAGTATCCGCCTGCGCCTCGGCGACCGGACGGGCGCTCGCGACGCATTCCTGCGCGCGGTGGCGCTCGACGGCGGCATGAAAGATGCCCGCCGTCAACTCGGGCGCTTCGATGGCGGCGACGTTTTCCTCGATCTGCGAGACGCGGCTGGCGCCGATCAGGGCCGTGGTCACCCATTTCTCGTTATTGAATTCTTTTGCATCCT
>CAZOLK010000624.1:0-1742 GCA_964580325.1 uncultured Verrucomicrobiota bacterium
GTCGGACGGGAACACGAACTGCCAGCGCCATTCCTAGGGCGCCTTGGGGTATTTTGTGCGCCAGCGCGTCAGGCGCCGGCTCTTGGAGTTTTGTCGGAAAGGGAACGCGCTGCACCTACCTTGTTGCCCTTGCCGTGAACCGTGGTTTCGTTGCGGTCGAACGATAAGCCCTGCACGCGAGAGTCTAATTGACGCGCATCCCGGTTCCGTAGATCAGCCGCGCGATCAGCCCTTCGATGCCGTCCATACGTCGCAGCACCCGATCCACCTCCTGCCGGATCAACACCACCGGCAAGCGCTTCGGCAACCGCGCCCTCGCGAAGTCGCTGAAGTCTTCCCATTCTTTCTTGATCACTTTGCGGTAAAGGAATACAAGCGCATTCAAGGCTTGGTCCTATGTGCTGGCGGCCACATGGCGATTGATTGCCAAGTGACTGAGAAAGGCATGGATTTCGAGGCATCCCATCTCGGAAGGGCGACGGTCATGGTGAAAGCCGACAAACTGTCGAATCCAGTGCACATACGCCTTCTCCATCTCCGTCTTCATCGCGTAGTGCTCCGTGCGCAGCGCTTCTTGAGCCTGCTCGATCTGTCACTGCTCGACGGCCCCCACCATCGCGGAGCATGCCCGGGAACCGTTCGATATCGACGCGCTCCAGGTCGCGTCGTCGCCACCGGCCCTTGCATCGGTTGAAGAACTGCCGAACCCTGTGCGCGTAGAATTCGCGTCGCCGTTTTTCGACGCCCATCTCTTCCAGTATCTGGAAGTAGCCTTGCGGCCAGCGCGGCGTCGGATTGTATTCCGCCACCTGATGTTTCTTGCCCGACCACAGCCCTTTCATACCCGCAATCTCTGATCGTTCGATGTGTTGGATAACATTGATATCCCGACAATCCGTATGCGTCACCTTCTATTGGGACTTTCCGAGGAAAAGGGCGTTGCTTTTCATTGGGCCGTTTTTCGATTTCTGCGAAGCGCTGGCCCGGGACGGCCGCCGTGTGGCGAGCGAATCTTATTTATCGGCGCGTACTTATTAATGGGTTGACGCATCCTGATATTTCATATATAGTATTGTGTCTAATATGAAATTTAGCCAGCAGAAATACAGTGTGCCGGGATTGGCGCGGGGCATTCGGGTTTGGGAGGCGTTGCAGCGCGATACGGACCTGTCCCTGGAGCAATTGACCGGGCGGACCGCTTTTCCCAAGGCATCCGTGTTGCGTATGCTGCAGACCCTGTGCGCTCTCGACCTGGTCGAGCGCGACGCCGTGCGGCTCACCTATCGCTCGGTGGCGCGCATTGTGCGCGGTCCCCGTCCGGCGCCCAACCTGGAGCAGTGGCTCGATCAGGCCTTGCCTGGTTTGGCCATGCGTACCCGCGCTAGCGCCGAGTGGTTCATACCTGTTACGGGCGGCATGATGTTGAGTCAACGTCATGCGCCGCCCGAAGCGGAAGTGCGCGTGGTGGCCCGTTCCGGATTCATGCGCCGTTGGAACGACGAGTTGGATGCGGTGGCTCAGGTGGCCAATGCGTTTCATTCCAATGTGCCGCCGCTCAAACAGCAACCCGATCTGTGGATGTACGATGCCAACGGTTGTCGCACGCCCGTACGCTTGCGCAAGGCCGTTGCGCTCATCCGCCAGGCCCGGGAGCAGGGCGCGGCCCTGGATCCACACTACAACAGCAACGGCGTCAAGCGCATCGCCGTTGCTCTGTTGCTGCCCGACGGCGCCCTGGCCGG
>CAZOLK010000625.1:0-1727 GCA_964580325.1 uncultured Verrucomicrobiota bacterium
GGTCAGGCGGATGGGCTGCCCCGGTTTGCCCGACCTTCTGGCAACGAGTGCGCCGCGATAGATCACGCCGCGCTTGAACACATAGGTGTCCGCCGCCTCGTCTTGCGCGGCTTTGCCCGTGGCTGCCGGATCCCACGGGTGATGCTTCCAGGGGTTGGCCCTGGAGCCGTCATTTCCATCGTTCCCGCTGGCGTAATCGATGTAACGAATCGTGTTGCCTGGCTCGAATTGAAAAGGCCGGGGCGCCCACTCCAACTCGCCGGTGGGCAGCACCTTGGCATGCGGCTCCTGCCATGAATACGGGGCGCACAAGCCGGACGTGATGCACAGCACGGAAACACAAAGGACGGTAGCGGTAAGTTTCATACTTCTCTCCTATGAATGTTGTGGATAGGACATCGCTTTAATCATGATGCCGGAGTACCACAAACATGCTTGCCAACGCAAGCGGAAAGGAAAAGAAATGAACCAAACAAGCCAGAAGCAATGCTTCGAATCCACGGTTGTACAGCAGCCGGGTTAATGGTATTTTTCTGGTATGAAAACCATAGACACCAGTACTTACAGCTTTGAAAAAATGATTCAGTCGAATTATCTTTATGTCGATAAAACTGCTGAAATCTATAAACTGGTGCACCCCCCTTTCAGGCAGTATTTCCTGGCGCGACCGCGGCGTTTCGGAAAATCGCTGTTGGTGAGTACGCTGAAAGCGATTTTTGAAGGCCGGCGGGGATTGTTTGAGGGACTGGCCATAGCCGATACCGATTATGAATGGAAGACCTATCCGGTGATTCACCTGGATATGGGCAGTTGTGACAGTGACGATCCGAATGATTTATCTGAGCTGTTCAACTATCAGCTCAACAGGAATGCGAGGCGATGGGGCATCGATCTGCGGGAAAAAATATGCTCGTCTCGCTTTCACGAATTGATTGACCAACTGGCTTTTCAAAACCAGCGCGTCGTTATCCTGGTCGACGAATATGACAAACCGCTTTTACGGCATCTCGGCAAAACCACAGTCAAGAACGTACAGCAGTTGCTGAAGAACTTTTACAGCGTGATCAAAACCACTGAACCTGTTCAACGCTTTGCATTGTTGACGGGGGTGAGCAAGTTTTCGCAAGTATCGGTGTTCTCCTATTTGAATAACCTGACGGATTTGACGATGCGGTCGGAGACAGCAACATTGCTCGGATACACGCAGGAGGAACTGGAAGCAAATTTCGGCGACTACATTGACCGGCTGGCAGCGAGTCGGGGGATGACGCGGGAACAAACACTGGCGGAATTGCGTGACTGGTATAACGGGTATCGCTTCGAAGAAGAAGCCCCGGCGGTTTATAATCCGATGTCGGTGATGAGTTGCCTGGATTCAGGCAGATTCGATAATTACTGGTTTTCTACGGGAACGCCGACCTTTCTGCTGGACTTCCTCGCGCGTCATGAAAGCAGTTTTATGTCGGTTATCAGCGGTTCGGAACCGGTTGATGAACTGGCGTTCGGCTCTTTTGATGTTACCCGGATAAAACCGTTGGCCTTATTATTTCAAACAGGCTATTTAACAATTAAAGATTTTGATGCCCGTGACCGCTTGTATACCCTGGGGTATCCCAATGAAGAAGTGAAACGTTCATTCAGCATCGCTCTGCTCGACGAGATGGGAGGGGGAGAAGAAGGTCTGAACTGGCGCCAACGCCAGACCCTGGCCGGGTCCTGCGACGAGG
>CAZOLK010000626.1:0-1703 GCA_964580325.1 uncultured Verrucomicrobiota bacterium
GGTCGAAGCTAGAGCAAATGACTGATCATTTGTTCGAACGCACCCGTGGTCCAGTGAAAAAGTGCTTAAAAGAAGCAGGCTTGCCATTGGGTAAGGTGGACGAGTTGGTGCTGGTGGGCGGAATGACCCGCATGCCTAAGGTCCTGGACGTCGCCCGTGAACTTGCCGGCAAAGAACCTCACAAAGGTGTCAACCCCGATGAGGTTGTGGCCATTGGGGCTGCCATTCAGGGAGGGGTTTTGCAGGGGGACGTGAAGGACGTATTGCTCCTCGATGTGACTCCTTTGAGTCTTTCCATTGAAACCATGGGCGGGATTGCCACACCCATGATTGAGCGCAACACCACAATCCCAGTGAAGAAATCGCAGATCTTCTCCACCGCCGCAGATAGTCAGCCGTCAGTGGATATCGTAATTACCCAAGGTGAACGGAAGATGAGCAGTGACAATAAGTTGCTGGGCAACTTTCGGCTCGATGGCATTGATCCGGCGCCGCGAGGGTTACCACAGATCGAGGTGACCTTTGATATTGACGCCAATGGGATCCTGCATGTGAGCGCTTTGGATAAGAAGAGCGGTAAGGAGCAGAAGATATCTATTGAGGGATCTAGCGGGCTTTCCAAGGAGGATATCGAACGCGCCAAGCGAGATGCTGAGGCTCACGCTGCAGAGGATAAGGAACGTGCGGAGGCGGTGGAAGTAAAGAACACTGCGGAGAGCTTGATCTATCAGATCGAAAAGCAGTTAGCTGAAGTTGGCGATCAGTTTGGTGACGAACAGAAAAAGCCAATTACCGACGCGATAGAAAAGCTCAGGAACGCGGTAGATAGCAACGTGACCGCTGACATCAAAGCAGCCACGGAAGAGGTCCAACAGATATTTGCTCAGGCCATGTCAGCTGCGCAAGCGGCGGGGTTTAATCCCGACGAGATGCAGGATGGTGCTGAAGGACAAAAATCGGAAGCAGATTTTGACGGGAAAAGTTCCAAGAAGGCGAAAGGAACAGTGATCGACGCCGAGGCGGAGGTTGTAGATTAACCAAGACGAATTTTCAGTAAGGACGTAAAGCCCCCTTCGCGAGGCTCCAAGGACTACTGAAGTAACCGGCCTTAAATGTGAGTGGTGAAGCAGGTCTTCAGCGCCGCATAAAAGGGGCCGTTTTGAAAAACAAAATAAAAATAGAAGAAAAGCAAATGGCTAAGAAAATCCAACCCCTTGGTCAGCGCGTGCTGGTCAAGCGTCGTGACGAAGCTGAGGAAACCTCCGAAGGGGGCATCATTATCCCTGACGCTCACAAGGAGAAACCTCAGGAAGCTGCAGTCGTTGCACTAGGCATTGGCAAAGACGACGAAGGTAAAGAGGTAACCTTCAATGTGAAGGTCGGGGATTCCGTGTTGATCAGCAAATATGGTGGCACGGAAGTGAAGATAGATGGAGTGGAGCACTTGATCTTGAACGAAAGCGACATTTTGGGAGTAATCTCCTAACAATTAAAATTAACCTATACTAATATATATTATGGCTAAACAACTAGCATTCAATGAAGCGGCGCGTCATTCCCTGTTGCAGGGAGTCACTAAGTTAGCTGCTGCAGTAAAAGCAACTCTGGGGCCTGCGGGCCGCAACGTGATTCTCGACAAAAAATTTGGTTCTCCGACGATCACCAAGGACGGGGTGACGGTTGCCAAGGAAATCGAACTCGAG
>CAZOLK010000627.1:0-1693 GCA_964580325.1 uncultured Verrucomicrobiota bacterium
GAGCCAGCCATAGGCGGCCTGGACGCGCATGTCCGGCAGCGGTCCCATAACCTCCACCTGTTTCCAGGCGCCGTCAAGCGCGGTGACCATGGCGTCGACCGTGCCTTCACCGCCGTCGGCCATGGGTTTCAGAGTAACCTCCAGTGTCGGGTCAGCGGCGAGTAGACCGTCGCGCACCGCTGCGCAAGCCTGTCGTGCGGTCAGCGAACCTTTAAACGAATCCATTGCAACAACTATTTTCATGGCGTCTCTTCTTGAATTTATTATGCTTGATGTTCGTGTTCGGCAAGTGGATTCGTCAATCCCCAGTCATGCAGGATGGCGTATAGGCTGGGCAGTACGATTAGCACCAGTATGGTAGAGGCGATCAGGCCGAACACGATGCTGATGGCTAACGGCACCAGGAATTGCGCTTGCAGGCTTTTTTCCGAAAGTAACGGTAGCAAACCCGCGATGGTGGTCAGTGAGGTCAGCATCACGGCCCTGAACCGTTCGCGCGACGCGCGCTTGACTGCGTCGACCAGGGCCAGGCCTTCGTGCCGGCGCAGTTTGACGAACTCGACCAGCAGGATTGAGTCGTTGACCACAACCCCGGCCAGCGAGGCCATGCCCATCATGCTCGGCATGGTCAGCGGATAGCCCAGCAGCCAATGGCCGGTGATCACGCCGATGAATGCGAAGGGGATGGCCAGCATTACGATGAGCGGTTCGATATAACTGCGGAACTGGAAGCTCAACAGAATGAATACGCCCAGCAGTCCGATCGTCAGGCCACGTTGCAGCGAGGCCATGGTCGTGGCGGTTTCAGCGCTCTCGCCTTTTACGCTGATCCGCACGCCAAAGCGGCGCTGGATCGCCGGAATGGCCGTGCGTTGGAACAGACCAGCGATTTCGGCGGTGTTGGCCTGCAAGGTGTTGATCCGGCCCTGCACCGTGACCGTACGCAGGCGATTGACCCGTGTGATGCGCGACCAGCCGCGGGCATATTCGAGTATGGCGGCATTGCCCAATGGCGCCTGTTGTCCTGACGGGGTGGTGACGTGGAAATAGTCCAGGTCAGCCAGGTTGTTGCGGTCCGCGTCGCGTGCGCGCACCTCGATCTCGAACGCTTCGCGACCGATCTGAATTTCGCTTATGGTCTGACCATAAAAGTGGGCGCGCAGTTGATCGGCGATGGTCCGGGCATCGAGTCCCATGGCACGTGCGCCTTCACGCAGGCGGATGCGGCATTCCGGTTTTCCGGGACGCAGGTCGTCCATCAGGTCCGTTACACCCCGGTATTGGGCCAGCCATTGCCGTGTGGCCAGCGCAGCCTGTTTCAGCCGGTTCAGGTCTTTGCCCTGGATCTCGATTTCAATGGGCCGGCCTGCCGGACCGTAAGCCGGTTCGCCGTAATTGAGGTTCAGTACGTCCGCGGGTTCGCCCATGGCCTGGCGCCAGGCCGGTAGAATGTCATTGACCCTGGCGTCGCGGATCTCGGCGCCGAGCAGGTCGACCGTGATCGTGGCCACGTGAGGACCCGTTTCATGGGCGTCCGTGTTGGCGCCGTACTGGACAATCACATTGCGCACCAGGTTGGTTTGGTTCGGTTGACGAGGCCGAAAGTGTTCGTTGACCTGGTGCACGGCGTCGACCAGGTGCGCGATTACGGTCTCTGTGCGTGCCAGCGGCGTGCCGGCTGGCATGAGAAGAC
>CAZOLK010000628.1:0-1692 GCA_964580325.1 uncultured Verrucomicrobiota bacterium
CAGCCCTGTTTGCCGCAAGATTAAAGGCATCCAACGCATCGAGGCGTGCGGTGCTGAAGTCATGTTGTTGCAGTCCGATGTGGCTGACCAGGCTTCCCTGGGCGCGGCGCTGGACCAGGTGCGCGCGGCTTGGGGCCGGATCCATGGTGTGATCCACGCGGCTGGCGTGGCCGGCGGCGGCGTGATCCAGAGCCGTACCCCGGAGCATTCGCGTCAGGTCCTGGCGCCCAAGGTGCATGGCGCTGCGATGCTCTGTGCGTCGCTGGCCGGAAATCCACCCGGCTGGATCGCGTTCTGTTCGTCGCTGAATAGCATGATCGGCGTGTTCGGCCAGGTCGATTACTGCGCGGCCAACGCTTTTCTGGATGCCTGGGCCCAGGCCCTGGCTGCAAGCGGCTGGCGTGCGGTCGCCATTGACTGGGAAGGCTGGCGCGAAGTGGGTATGGCCGTGCATAGCGCCATTCCAGAGGCACTGCGCAAGTGGCGCAAGGCGCATCTCGAGCGCCTCGGTGTTTCACCGCGCGAGGGATGCCGGGCTTTTCTGCGCGCCTTGCGTTCAGGTTTGCCCCAGGTTGCCGTGTCGACCTGCGACCTGCCCCGGCGCTTGATCGAGGAGAATCGCGTCGTGCCGCTGGACCAGGTCGAAGCCGCGCTGGACGTGCTGGCTCCCGCTGCGGAGCGCCACCCGCGTCCAGATATGACCACGCCCTATGTCGCTCCTGACACGGAAACGTGCCGCGCCATGGCCGCAATCTGGGAGGAGTTGCTGGGCGTGGCGCCTGTGGGCTTGCACGACAACTTTTTCGAATTGGGCGGCCACTCGCTGCTCGCAACCCAGTTGATGTCGCGGCTGAATGCGGCATACAGCGGCGGCTGGACCTTGCGCGACCTGTTTGATAGCCCAACCGTGGCTGCTCTGGCAGCGCGACTGCCCGCGGCCGGCGACGAATCCGGCGCGGACGAAGATCGAGAGGAGTTTGAGCTATAAAACCCATTGGCGATTTGATTGAAGACCTGCGCGCGCTGGACGTCAAGTTCTGGGTTGAAGGCAGCCGTTTGCGGACCAATGCGCCCAAAGGTGTACTCACCGCTGAGCTGCGTTCGGAACTGTCGCGACGCAAGCAGGATGTGATAGCCTGGTTGAATCGCGGTGAAAAAGTGGAGACCGCGCCCCTGCTTGAACCTGTACCGCGCGATCCTTTGCCGCGCCTCTCCTATGGGCAGGAGCGGTTGTGGTTCCTGCACCGGCTGGAAGGCGCTACGCCGGCTTACAACATGCCCGTGGCCCTGGCCCTGCGCGGTACGCTGGATATCGTGGCCCTGGAACATAGCCTGGCCTGGCTGGTCAATCGACACGAGGCGTTGCGTACCGTGTTTGCTCTGCGCGACGGTCAACCAGTGCAGGTTGTCTGCGCCGAAACGGACAGCGTGCTGGAGCTGGTCGACCTGAGCGACCTGACCGAAGCGGAACAGGAGCAGGCCGTACGCGACCATTCGCACGCCATGGCGCAGGTCTTGTTCAACTTGGAAAAAGGCCCGCTCTTCCGTGCCATGCTCCTGATCCGCCGGCAGCCGGAACAGGAGGATGGCGATGGCGTGTATCGCCTCCTGGTGACCGTGCATCACATCATATCCGACGGCTGGTCGCTCGGTGTGCTGGTCCGCGAGTTGACCGCCTGTTACCATGCTCTG
>CAZOLK010000629.1:0-1684 GCA_964580325.1 uncultured Verrucomicrobiota bacterium
GGTCCAGTTGCGCGGCGTCGCGGCCCACAATCATCTGCACGGCGGCGCGCGCTTCCTCCAGGTCATCCTGCTCCAGCGCACGCAGGACGCGTAACCCGTGCCGGTCCAGATCGCGCAGGGCCAGCAGAGAATAGACCAGGAACAAGTTCACGATCCAGGCCCAGGTCAACGGCAGCGTCAACGGCAACAATCCCACGCTGCCCCAGACCCCAAGCATGCACAGCACCAAGCATTCGCCGCCGAACAAACCGTCCAGCCGTATCCGGCGCAACGCTTTTTCCAGGCAGTTGATGGTATGCCCCATCAACCGCACCGGATGCAGGGGATAGACCGGATCGCCCAGGATCAGGTCCAACACAAAACCCACAGCCAGGACGATCGCCGCTTGATTCATGTTGACACGTTTCGTTCGTAGTTCTATTAATAATGAAAAATGTGGACCTTACTCTAAACGTCCCCCGGGCTCCAGCCTTAATGGGGGCTTTTTTATATTATAACATGCAGGAGAAACGACCATGAAAGCACAGGCGCTCGTCGCTGCAGTTCTAACGCTGGCCGCAACCCTTACCCAGGTGAAGGCGGCGCACCATGAAGGAGACCCATCCGTGAAAAAAGGTATATTGCTCGTAACGTTCGGCACCAGCGTGCCCGAAGCGCAACCCGCGTTCAAGAACATCGACCGCCTGGCGCGCGCACGCTTTCCCGGCGCCGATATTCACTGGGCGTTCACGTCCAGGATGATCCGTAAAAAACTGGCCGCCCGCGGCGAACCTGTGGATTCGCCGACCGTGGCGCTGGCCAACATGCTGGAGCAGGGCTATACGCACGTGGCCGTGCAGTCGTTCCACTTCATTCCCGGCGTCGAGTTCCACGAAGTGGTCCGCACTGCGGCCCGTTTTCGCGGCCTTGGCGGTTTCAAGCAGATCGACGTTGGCCTGCCCCTGCTCGCCGGTTATGACGATGTGGGTCGCGCTTGCGCCACAGCGCTCAGCATGGCCCCGGCTGGTCGCAAGCCGGACGAGGCCTTGGTCTTCATGGGCCACGGTTCGGAACACCATGGCGCGGACCTGATCTACGTAGCCACAGCCGCCATGCTGCGCGAACGCGACGCATTGGCGCTGCTGGGCACTGTCGAGGGGCATCCAACCCTGGACGTCGTGGTTGCGGCATGCAAAAAAGCGAACGTCAAAAAAGCGTACCTGATCCCGTTCATGTCCGTGGCCGGCGATCATGTGCGCAACGATATGGCCGGTGACGAGGACGATTCCTGGAAATCGGTGCTGACGGCCCAGGGTATCGCTTGTGAACCGGTGCTCACCGGCATGGCCGAATGTGACACCGTAGTCGCGATCTGGCTGGATCATCTCGACGCTGTCTGGAAAGGTCTGGCTGCTGATTGATACACGCATAAAAACCAAGCGGATCTGGCTGGCGCTGGCGTTGCTGGCCCTGGGCCTAGGGCCGCTGTCGCTGACTGTGGGTCCGGCCGGTCTGGACACGCGCGACCTGATCGCGGTCGCGCGCGGCCAGGCCGCTGCGGAGACCACGTTGATCGTGCGCGACATCCGGCTGCCGCGCATGCTGTTGGCGCTGACCGTGGGCGCGGCGTTGGCCGCTGCCGGGGTTGTGTTCCAAGGCCTGTTGACCAACCCACTGGCCGGTCCGTTCACGCTGGGCATCTCAT
>CAZOLK010000630.1:0-1673 GCA_964580325.1 uncultured Verrucomicrobiota bacterium
GCTTGCGCGAGGTGCGGCGCGAAGGCAGCATTTTCGATTGCTACACCATGGGCGAAATGACCGGGTTGCTCAAGTTCACCGGCGAAGCCGCCATCTTCAAAGAACCCATCGGCCACGGCAATATTACCGGCCGCTGGCGCGTACCCTGGGCCTTGCGCTTTACCGTGCGGGTCAACCGCAACGACGGCCGCATCATCGAGGAAACGCGCCACTTCGAAGAAGTGCGCTGCACAGAAATGATCACCCCGCCGGAACTGGAGCAATTGGATTACAAGCTGGAACCCAACACCTGCAAAACGCTGACGCGCGCGGCCAAGGCCATTGCCGTGGCCAATCCCAAACTCGCGCCCGCCGCGACCGTCACCACGCTGACCATCATCAAAGGACAGGACATCGACTACGCGCCAGTGGCCCGGTTCATCGGCATTGACGAAAACCTGCTAAAATCCCAGGAACACATGGTGGCTGGCGCCGCGCGCATCCTGGACCAGGTCGAAGGCAAAAAAGTGGATGTCGCGGTGCGCGACGGCAAACCGCAATGGATCTATGCGCCTGACGCGCCGCGGCAGTTGATGGACATGGTCAAACGCATCAACACGCTGCTCGACTACAGCGCGCTGCCCGATCCCGATGTGCCGATCGGCGGTGAAGTCCGATTCACCGACCTGCAGATCAACGAGCTGATGCCTCCTGCCCTGCTGGATCACACCCTGGGCGAACACGAAATCCAGGCCCAGTTGATCCTGGTGCGACGCGCTGACACGGAAAAGCAAGGCCGTAAGTATGCCTATTTCGACGGCGACGGCACACTGCTGTTCAAGACCATGACCGGCAACGTCAGTTTCAAGTCCAAAATCGACAAGGCCCGGCTGTGGATTGACCAGACCGAAAAAGACAACCGTTTTCTGCACCGCCTCGACCTGGAAGCCCCCATCGAATCACACATACTGGCCGCGCAAAAGCGCTTCCACAACATCACCTGGGAGGGCGACATCATGCTGCGCGCGGCATATTGGGTGGATATTCGCTGATGAAAAAGATGGAAGCCGATGCATCGCCAAACCGGATGAAACCGCATGCCGACGATCCGTTGCAGTTCGCCGCGCTCATTGCGCATCAGTTGAAAACACCCATCGGCGCGGTGGTGTCTCTGCTGAAAACCATCTCCGGCGGTTACGCCGGCCATTTGAACCCGCAACAGAAGGAGCTGCTCGATCGCGCCGATCAGCGCATGGGCGAGGCCATCAACACGGTCAACCGGATCCTGAGCATGGTCAAACAGGAAAACACCGGTCAAGAGCGTTGCGAACTGGTCAGCTTGGTCCATCGGGTCGCCCATTTTCATACCGAGGATGCTAAAAAAAGAAGCATCCACCTGGCCGTGGAGATGCGCGCCGATAAAGCCTGGGTCCGAATGGAGCCCGCGCCCTTGACCGAGGCGCTGCACGCGCTGATTTCCAATGCGTTGAAATACACGCCGCAGAACGGCCACATCCGTATTCTGGTCGCGCCGGCCGACCAGGACGCCTGGATCCAACTCGTCATCGCGGACAGCGGCATCGGCATCCCGGAAGATCAGCGCGAAGCCGTGTTTCAGCCATTCTACCGCGGTCACAACGCCCAGGCTGGCGCCCATGCCGGACTCGGCTTGGGGCTGGCATTCGTCAAGGCGC
>CAZOLK010000631.1:0-1669 GCA_964580325.1 uncultured Verrucomicrobiota bacterium
GGTGGCGTGCGGCGCTCGGCGCTGGAACCTGAGAGCCGCACTCCGAATTCCGCGTTCCGAAATCGAGTATGCGGCGCGCCAGCGTGATCAAGGTGCGGCCAGGGCCGACCTCCAGGGCAATGCCACAGCGGTCCAGCGCCTGGCTCAGGCCTTTGCTGAAACGCACGGTTTCGCGTAGATGCCGGACCCAGCTTTCCGGTTCGGGACTCGTGCCCGCCTCCACCCAGTCGCCGGTCAGGTTGGTTATATAGGGAATGGTCGCCGGCTGCCATTGTACGGTTCGGACAAGGTCCCGGAACGCGGGCAGCATGGGTTCCATCATGGCTGAATGAAAGGCATGGGACGTGTGCAGGCGGCGCACGGCCACGCCCTGGCTTTCCAGGCCCGCAGAACAAGCTGCGATGACCGGCTCCGGACCGGACACGACGCAGGCGTGCGGCGCGTTGATTGCGGCCAGCGCAAGGTCGTCGCTCAGCAACGTGCGCACGCTGTCCTCAGGCAGGTTGATGGCCAGCATGGCGCCGCCAGGCAGATCGGCCATCATCCGCGCCCGGGTGGCCACGAGCTGCAGCACATGCTCCAGCGAAAGGACGCCGGCCAGGTGCGCGGCCGTGTATTCACCCAGGCTATGGCCGATAAGGGCCGCGGGTTGAACGCCCCAGGCCATCCACAGACGGGCCAGCGCAATTTCGAGCGCCACGACAGCCGGTTGTGCGTAACGGGTGCAGGACAGGTCGTGCGCGGCCCGATCACGGTCCGGACTGTCGCAAAAGAAAAAGGGGCGCAGATCGACCTGGCCGCGGTCGTTGAGGATGGTCAGGCAGGCGTCCAGGTGTTCACGGTACAACGGCTCGGTTTCGTATAATCCGCGAGCCATGTCGACGTATTGCGCTCCCTGGCCAGGCAACAGGAAAAGTACGCCGCCGCCATCCGTATCGGCTGCCACGGCTTCGCCGGTCCAGACGCTGGCGGCATTGGGCGTGGCCAACATTTCCGGCGCCTTCGTATCCGGCCCGATCAATGCCACGCGGCGCTGGGCGAACGCGCGGCGGCCCACGGCCAGGGTGTAGGCTGCATCAGCCCAGCACAGGTCTGGCCGGTTGCGGCCGAATTCGGCCAGGTTAGCGGTCATCCGTTCCAGGGCCCGAGGATCGTGCGCGGAGAGCGGCAACGGCGACCAGGGCCGCGACGGTCCGGGCGGCGGAACTTCGGGCGGCTGCTCAAGCAGGGCATGGGCATTGGTGCCGCCCAGGCCGAACGAACTCACGCCAGCGCGGCGTGGATGCCCTTCGGCGCGCCAGTCGGTCAGGCGCGTATTCACAAAAAACGGCGACTCAGCGAAATCGATGCACGGGTTGGTTGTCTCGCAATGCAGACTGGGCGGCAGTTGGGCGTAGCGCAGGGCCAGGGCGGTTTTGACCACGCCGGCCACACCCGCTGCTGTATCGAGGTGGCCGATGTTGGTCTTGACCGAACCGATGGCGCAATAGCCGCAGCGCTTGGTACGGGCGCGAAAGGCGCGGGTCAATGCGGCGATTTCGATCGGGTCGCCCAGCTCAGTGCCGGTGCCGTGGGCTTCGATATAGCCGATGCTGTCCGGTTCGATCCCGGCCAGGTCATGGGTTTCGGCAATGACCCGGGCCTGGCCGTCGACGCCGGGCGCGGTGAA
>CAZOLK010000632.1:0-1668 GCA_964580325.1 uncultured Verrucomicrobiota bacterium
ATAGTTAGAGTATGCCATGTCTAGAGCAAAGTGGGATCTCATTTCAGGGGTGTGACCACGGGATGATGTCCCATTTATCGCCTCTTCCAAAATACCTTCCACTGATCGCCCGAATAGGACATGCATCGCAGCCTCAGGACCTTCTCTGCGTTTTCGATAATCCAGCGGGCGCCAGAGCGGCACATGCGCTCTTTGACAATGACTTTACAGGCGGCCTCGGTGACGCCTGAGCCGATTGGCATCCCCTGCTTGGTGTGCTGCCAATATTTCATCCGAGAATGACCCTGGGCAAAATAGGTCACGCAGCGTTTCAAGGCCTTTTTTCGGGCCGTATTATACTTCATTGTGTCCAGGATTGTACGTATTTCATTCTCTAGCCGTTTCGCGCCACCGACCAGGTGCTTGAGTCGATGGCAGGCGTCATCAAGCCATTCCTTGGCTGCCTGCTTGTCGTCTGGAAACATGGCCTCGGCGGCCACGGATAGGTATTCTGTTGCATGGTAGAAGTCTTGGACCACCACGTCGCAGACGGATCGAAGAACCGGCCAGTTCCATTTGGCACCGTCGGCAATGCCGATGACGCGTGCGTGCGGCGCAAAGGCCTTCGCCTCAGCAATGCTCTCAAGAAAACGCTCCGTAAATCGCCGCTTGCCATATTCCGGTGCCGCGGCGACGTAGAAAGTTTGGAGACGCACCCCGTTTATATCGTAAAACGCGATAGTTCCCGCCATCGCCTCGCGATACCCTTCGCGAAGAATCGGCATCATGGCCCCATCCAGTCCACAGGTAATCGCGTAGACATCGTTGCTGCTGATCGTCGGCTCGATGGTCCATTGACCGTCGATGAGATGCTGTTCGATCTCGGTGCCGACCGCATCGGCGATATCTTGCACAAATGTCGGCGAAATACAGCGGCCGTGATTTTCCTCTAGGTCGCGTACAACATCACGGGCGCTGACGTTGGCGTATTTGGATGAAATCTGTTTGGCAAACTTGGGCGTGGTGTGGTTGAAAGTGCCCGCCGCGTGTTCCAACGGGCAGATCGTTCGGCCGCCTGAACTGCTCTGATACACATGGCGCTCAATCTCAACAGCGCCGTAGGGCGTTTGGTAATCTGCCCGACTGGTTCCTTTATTGTAGGCGGTCAGATTACCGATGCGCATCGTTTCACCAGTGGTGTCGTAGCGCTTCAAGGCGCCCACGGTGAGTTCGCGCCCGACCGCGTTGACGACTTCCATAATGGCGTCTTCGGTCTCGAGGAAGGTCTCCCCTTCGGGCGCCTCCACTTCAATGATGAGCTTGCTGCCTCTGCGGCCAGTTACCGTTGCGGTCTTGAGGATATCTTTATGCATCTAAGAAGTTTATGCTAACGAATGTTACTTAAAAGGGAAAAGTTGCCCATCCACGCTCAATCGACAAGGCGCCACACATCATGTCGCTGTCACACCCTTTTCGTCAGAAAGCAGAAAGTCGAAGAACGATTCGGTTGTGATCGGCCCAGGGATTGCCTTGAAGCTGTAGGTTCGGATCTTCATTTTGGCTCCTGGTTTTCCGTGCTTTGGCAGCTAACGCCCGCAATAAGCGGCCGAGTGAAACGAGGTCCGGCGACCGGAGGGAGCGTACTTAATTGCTTGGTTATGACTTGATACGCTTAGCATACTTCTTGAC
>CAZOLK010000633.1:0-1667 GCA_964580325.1 uncultured Verrucomicrobiota bacterium
CGAGATAGCGCGCCATACGCGCCAGCGCGCCAGCGCCCACGACCAGCCATACCATGACCAAGAACAAAGAAACGCGGCTTTCGGTTCGCATAAGTGCATCCGTGCATGATAAATCACGTTCTTTCACCCGGCCCAACCTAATGACCGTACGTTTTCATGGCAAGGGAAAAAGGTGGTCGCCCTGGTGACGGAGGCGTCCCGCCTCTGGATCTGCATGCGCCTGGCGCCTTTGCGAAATAGGTATGGGTTTTTCCCTGGATCGTATGCGCGACCAATTCCTTTTTTTTCCAGCATCTGCATGGTTCTTCTATTGACCCAGTCGATAAGGGTAATCTTTGTCAGACGGCGGAGGTGGCGGCAGCGTTTTTACTTTGCCCTCGACAAACTGTTCGATGTGCCGGATCCGGTCCAGCGTGGAGCGCACACGCCTGTTTTCGGGATCGTATTGGAGCGCTTGCTCGATATAGCCGCGGGCAGCCGGCCAATTCCGGCGTGCCTGTTCAAGCTGGGCCATGAGCAGTAAACCGTTGACATGACCAGGCTGTTGTTTGAGCAGGCGGCCGCACATAACCGCGGCGCGATCCGGGTTTTTGGCCATACGCCAGGCACAGGCCAGGTTGTACAGGGTCAGCGTATCCTCGGGATGCAGGTGGAGTAAGGTTTCCCAGTAATGAATCGCGTGTTTGAGCTTGCCCTGACGTCTCAGCAGCGAACCATAATTGTACAGGGCATCAGCATAGTCGGGTTGCAAGGTCAGCGCCTGCTCAAAATGATAGGCCGCCCGATCCAGGTCGTTCAACGCCTCGTGCGCGCCTGCCAGACAGTAATGCATTTCGGCGTTGAAGTTGGTGTTTTCCACCGGAAAGCGTATGGGCCAGCAACACAGGCCGGCAATCACGACCATGCCGGTCACGCAGGCTGCCGCGGAGGACCAGCGGCGTTGTCGTATGTGATCGGCCAGGGCCGCCAGGGCCGCGGCCGCGGGCGCCAGCATCAGCGGGACCAGCGGCAACCGGTATCGGGCCGAAGACAGGTAGAGGATAATCGTGCCGGCGCAAATCACCAGCATCAACGGCAACACCACCGGCGTGCGTCGGCCTTGCAGCACCAACCCGGCCAGGCACAGCGGCAACAGGACGCCGAACGGGAAACCGAACGGTCCGATTTTCCAGCACAACAGACGCAGCGTCCAGGCATGGCTGCGTGCGGTGTAGACATCCACGTTGCGCGGGATCTCGCGCGTACTGAAAAACTGGGATGCTTTGCGGATCAATCCGCCGATGAAATGCAAGGGTTGCTCGCGTATATAGAGCAGGGCCTGGCCATAGAAATAAGGGGAGGAAGCGGCCCGCCCTGGATAACCAGCGCGTTCTGCCCGGCGATAGAATTCGAACACGTCGCCGCCCGGTCGATAGGTTTCGGTCACGGCGGATTGCGGGTTGTTGCCCAAGCTGAAATTGAATCCGCCGCAAAACGGTATAAACGTGAAATGGTCGGTTTTCCTGGCATTCAGCCAGGCGACCGGCAGCAAGAACAGCACGACCAACAGGCCGACTACAGCCAGGCGCAGGACAAGCGCGCGCAGCGAAAGCCGGCTGCGCCACTGCCAGCACAGCCAGATCAGCGC
This sequence comes from uncultured Verrucomicrobiota bacterium, assembly GCA_964580325.1. GTDB lineage: Bacteria > Verrucomicrobiota > Kiritimatiellia > CAYTQP01 > CAZOLK01 > CAZOLK01. Next base: position 1,628 of record CAZOLK010000633.1, read on the forward strand.
CGTGGCCATGCCGGGCAGCAAGGGCATACGGGTCAGGATC
>CAZOLK010000634.1:0-1666 GCA_964580325.1 uncultured Verrucomicrobiota bacterium
GTCAGCGCTTTCTACGATTGGGTGCGCTCGTCCGCATCGCGGCTGGACATGGCCCGCTCCGGTTCCGACGCCTTACGCTTCAATCCGGGCAACTTCACCTATTTGCCGACCACTAAAGCACGCAACCCGGTTTTTGAACGCTGGCTGCTGACCGTGTCGCCGCGTCTCGACGAGACCTTGCCCGTGATCCCGCACCCACCGGCCGGGCGCCTGGCCGACCTGGCTGCGTTCATCTGGATCGACGGCGATTGCGCCGAGGACCAGACCGTGATGAACCGTTTTTTTTCCTGGGGCTTGACCAACCTGATGACCGCCGGATCCCTGACCGTTCGCCGCAACGGACAAAAGCACGACTGGTCAACGGCCCAACTGCTCGAAGCATCGCCCTTACAACCCGGATGGGCGGACGCTTTTATTCAGCAGGACAGCGCAGGCAACTGGCGCCCGTTCGGCAAGAGCACCTATGCCCTGAAAACGCCCGTGGCCGTCCATCGCGTTTTGCCTGAGTTAAACCTGGCACCGGCCCAACCCGGCCTGGCGCCGGTTGTGGCTGATAGCCTTTCCCGCTATACGCCTTGGGCCATGATCGATTACGATGCGCGCATCCCCGGCGCCGGCGGATTCCACCAGGTCTACCTCTGCTTTGGCCAGATGCTGAGACGGTTGCGCGATAAGCTCGAAGTTCCGCTGGTCGGCGAAGACCACTATCCATGGTTTTATGCCGGCTTTCTTGACGGGATGCTGGTCACGTCCGCCGGAACGCACCGGCCCTACCTGCCCGAATTCGTGCTGCGCCAGGTCCAGCCGCGCAGCGCATTTATCGGTATGGGCCGCTTCAACGATTATCTCAACCAGATTGAGGAGAAAATCGGCCTTGAACAGGCTACCGATCGCTACCTGGCCGATCAACTGGCCTACGGATGTCTCGGCAGGCTGATCCCGCCCATCAACGGGATCGGTCCAGCCTGCCGCTCCTATTATATGATGCGCGAAGTCCAGCGGCTCTACGCGGGTCAACGACCGGATAACATCGCCTATTATGACGGCCGCACGTTGATTGACGCTGACCAGGCTCTGGGCAGCGGCGCCTGGCGCAGATCGCAGCTCTACCTGCAGTATCCCGGTAACCTGGAACTGTGGATCAACGGCTCCACCAATGCGTTATGGACGGTCCAATGTGGCCCGGAAACCTTAACCATCCCGTCCTATGGCTGGGTCGCCGCGGCGCCGGATCTGCTGGAATACGCTATCGTCGACAACGGCTTGCGCCGCGATGTCTTGTTCGCGCCGGGCATTGTCTACTACGACGGCCACGGCAATGCAACGCCCTGGAAAAACTTTGTCTCGCCCACGCCCTTGATTGTGCTGATAAATGAAAACAAAACGGAAATCATAGACGTAGGGCAAAACGCCCGTTTCCAGGTCCCGGCCCGGGTGCTCCAAGGCAACGTTCAAAAAATCCGCATGTCAGACCCCAAAGGAAAAGATTTGGGACCAGCCAGCTTCACCCTAGACCGTGAAAGTCTGCGCATCACCGGCTTGGCCGATGCGCTGCGCTATCATCTGCAATGATGACGCCTGCTGTTCCATCATTCTTCGTTCTTCCTTTCGCGACCAGTCTCTGCGATACGATTCAATGAGCAGTCGTCGCGTGGCCGGCGCGTCT
>CAZOLK010000635.1:0-1654 GCA_964580325.1 uncultured Verrucomicrobiota bacterium
CGGGCAAAAAAAAAATCTATAGGTCGCATCAGGACTGGTATGCACATCCGGTTGTGCGAAAAGTATGCGAAATGTTTGACGGCGATATCGTCGATATCCTAGAGCGTGAATAACAACATAAGCTAAATGAACCCAACGAGGAGCACACTATGAATATCAATAAATTGATGAAACAGGCCGCCTGCATGCAGAAGAACATGGCCAAGGTACAGGCCGATCTGGCTGAAAAAACCTTTGCGTTTTCCAGTGGCGGCGGCATGGTCACCGCGGTGTTCAGGGGCGATATGACCTTGGCAAGCATCAAGATCGATCCCAAAGTCGTGGATCCAGACGATGTGGAAATGCTGGAAGACCTAGTCAAAGCAGCAGTGGAAGGCGCGATGAAGCAAGCCCAGGAAATGAGCGCCCAAGAAATGGACAAAGTCACCAGCGGCATGGGGCTGCCGCCAGGCATGATGCCCTTTTGAATGACGAATTAGTGAGCGGTTATCAGTTCCCAGTAAGCAGTGATTAGTGACCAATGACCAATGACCAATGACCCCATGAACCAGGTGACCTCGATCCTGGGCAAGTTGCCTGCGATCGGGAGGCGTTCCGCGGAGCGGATTGCCATCAAGCTGCTGAGTGACCCGATGCACACGCTGCTCAAGAAACTCGTGGCTACGCTGGATCAGGCTGATACAAACCTGCGCTGTTGTTCTGTCTGCTGTATGATCACCCCGATCACAGAGGATCCCTGCCGTTTTTGTGCCGACCCTAGACGCGACGACAGCATTCTCTGCGTGGTGGAGGATGCCGGCGACTTGATGCTGGTCGAGAAATCCGGCGGCTTTATCGGTCGCTACCACATTCTTAATGGTCGGCTCTCGCCTATGAAAGGCGATGGGCCGCACAACCTGCGTTTCCAAGCCCTGCTGCAAAGAATTGGCAACGGTTCCTTCCGCGAAGTGATCATCGCGCTGAACGCCGATGTGGAAAGCGATGCCACAGCCAGCTACCTGCACGATCTGCTGACGCCCTACAACATCAAGCTGACCCGCCTCGCCACCGGCGTACCTGTCGGCAGTGGTCTGGCCTACTCTGACCCAGTAACCATCAAACAAGCCATCGCAGGCCGCTGGGATGTTGGTCATTAGTCATTGGTCACTGATCACTGATTCTTGTTTCAAATCGCTGTTTTTTGAGCTTGAAACGCTCTAGGTGTCCATTTGTTCGTCAGTGGTTGATTTTTTTTTCTTTTTTTATTTCCAACGCTTGACTTATGCGAAAATATATATATGTTGGGTATCTGTCAAACGACGGATTCCGGCGTAGCTCAATGGTAGAGTAGGTGGCTGTTAACCACTTGGTTGCTGGTTCGAGCCCAGCCGCCGGAGCCAAATTTCTATCCGCAGCGGGAATCCGCCGAGGCTTATAGCGAGCCAGAAACACGAGGGTTGTTCCTGCCTGCGATGTACGACGACGGCGGTTTCACCGGCGGCAATATGGAGCGTCCAGCGTGTTCGTCCAGCGTGTTGTTTGTGTACCCCGGTGAGATTGGCGTTGGTCCAGCCGTAATTATATCCCATGTCGTGTAGGTTCACTTCTTCGCCGAAGTCGAAGTCTTCACATCGGCGTAGCGCAATGGAAGCAATCCTTGATCATGGCGTTCCTT
>CAZOLK010000636.1:0-1648 GCA_964580325.1 uncultured Verrucomicrobiota bacterium
ACAAAGGTATGGAACGCAGGGTGGAGCGGCGACCCGTTTCTTTCTCTGACATTGTCCGGGTCGGTGAAGGAAGCAATTTGACCGGCCAGGGCCGCGCCATCGGTTCTTGGGGTGTAAGTTATCGGCGAACCGTCGATAACATTCGATATTACCTCGTCAAAATCGTTCAGTTGAAAAGACTCATACTTGAATGCGTGATTCGTGGGCATTGTCGCAACCAGGCGATTCAAAGCATCATATTCAAGAGCAGTCGATGCAGGATCCCGATCTGACGCGTCTTTGCCGGCGGATTGGGTGAGGGTTTGGCTTTTGGCGAGAACCAAAGGATTTTCAAGAGGAACTGTCCATGTCTTTTCATTGGTAACCATACCTGACTTGTCGTACTGGTAAGAAGCATAACGATATGAATTGACCGAAAGACCAGAAATCAAGCCCAAGGCTTCACTTTTGTAATAATAAAGAAAATCTTCGTCGCGTACTTGTTTAAGACTTGGCAATGGCGTGGTGCTGCTGGGAGTATAGCTGAGCACTACGTCATCATCGGTACTATTCTTGCCTCTGAAGAAGGTACGCTCAAGAGTATCACCATTGCTGGCGTCGTAGTCATGGCTGAGTGTTTTGCCTGATGGCAGATGTGTTGCCACACGATTACCTTTAAAATCATAGCCGTAACCAACGATATAAGGACCTTTTGATTCGTTGCCGTTGAAAATGGTTGTTTTTTCGTTTTTCAGAAGACCGAAGCCGGAGAACGAACCGCCGTTTTCGCCATAATATTCATGCTCGACTTGCACATAATGGCAACTGTCGTAGGGTGGAAAATATTCCTTGAGCAAGGTTGGAAAGCCGAAAATATTGTAGTTTTCAAAACTGCGCAACACACGGCCTTGATCGTCCCGGATTCGATGCAGGCATCTGCGCGCTTCAACATCAGCGGCGCTATTGCTGTAGTATTCGTAATGCAGTTTTGAACCGTCGATGCGTTCACAGGCGTCCATCCGATTCATATAATCATAGGACACATGTTCGCTGCCGTTTGGTTGGTTCAATTGTTCAACGGAACTGGCTGCTTTATAAAGCGTTTTGGACTCGAGATTGCCGGCACGATTAAATGCCAGCTTTATGGCCTTTCCATTTCGATAAAGCGTGGTTGTGCGCGCAAGGCGATCGATTTTAAAGTCGGATGTACGGGCTTCGGGTTCGCCCGCGCCTTCGGTTGTGCTCGAAACAGTTTCGTCCTCAATCTCGACATGGGTTTCGTTGCCTTCGGCATCTTGAACCAGGGCTGGTGGACCGGATCCAGAGGGCGCCAGGCGCATGACGCCGTCAAGCGCCTTGGTTTCCACGCCCAAAACATTGCCCGCTCTATCATATTGAATCGAAGGGCCTTGGTCTCGGTTCGCTATGCTGGCTGCCTGAGTTCGGCCAACTCCCGTACTCAAAAATTGGCCTAATTGATTGTAGTCGAAACTATATATACGACCGGGGGTACTGATGGTGAAAGGCATGCCCATGCCATCGAGTTGGCTTACGGTTATGGAACCGGCCATAATATCCGCAACGGTCATTGCGTTGACGTCGAAATTATAGCGATATTCAAAGGATCGTCGAGACTTGGGGGTCGCCACATCAACCACGTAGCCGTGTT
>CAZOLK010000637.1:0-1624 GCA_964580325.1 uncultured Verrucomicrobiota bacterium
CGAGGATCAGGCTGAACGCCAGGCCCACGCCGGTCGCAACGCCGCAGATGCCCAGGAAACCGCACGCGCCGCCGGGAATGGTTGCGCCCCGACGCACCGCGATGCGGATTTTGTCGTCGTTCGCGTCACCGCCAGCATTGCGAAAGGCAGCCAGGATAACGCCGGGCGCCAGCGCATGGTGCTCGGGACCGTGCATGGTCATGGGCGTATGCGAACGGATGTAGGTTGCTAGTGTGAGCAGGTCGGTTTCCGTGGTTTCCAGGCAGATGCGCTCGATGTGTTCCAGCGGCGTCTTGACATGGCAGGCATCGCAGATGAAATGGCCGTTGGCGCAGACCGTGTTGGCTTGTGCTGCGCAGCCGCACCAGACGCAGACCCGCTTCTGTTCCGTGACCTGATAGTTCAACGGTGCGCCGCAGACCATACAGCCGCTCTGGTGCAGGATAGCTGTCGCGGTGTAGGGCCGGGCAGCGGGGGCGGCGGCCTGTTCTGGCGGTACAGCGCAGGCGCAGCAGGTATCGGTCATGGCCACGTTTGTTGCGCGGCCGTTGTCGTCAAAGATAAAGACCTGGTCGCCGGCCCGGTCAAGGTCGCCGGTCGGGATCGTCCGGGTCAGGCCCGGCCGCAGCAGCGTGCCGTCCTTACTGTATATCCGAGAAAACGGGCCGCGGTACATGACCCTCACTCGCGTGGCGCTCACGGGTTTGCGCGCTTCAAAGGTCATGGAAAAGAACGGATGCCCGCCCACCTGGCGATAGGGAAAGCGCTTGATAATGAAAAGGTGCGCAAACCCGGACTCCTCCAGCAAACCGAGCAGGTCCTTTTGGGTCAGCGCACCGGCAATGCACTGGCCTCGCAGCGTTTCATCGGCACGGATCGCTGCGGGCGGTTCGCTTTCGCAGACCACGTCCGACACGACTAGACGGCCGCCTTCGCGCAGTACACGGAAAATTTCGGCAAAGGTTGCGCGCTTGTCAGCGGACAGATTGAGCACGCAATTGGAGAGCGCGGCGTCAACGGAGGCATCCGGCAGCGGCAGGTGTTCCAGGTAGCCTTTGCAGAAGGTCACGTTGGCAAAGCCGAGGTTCCGGGCCACTTGCAGATTCGCACGCCGTGCCAGGTCCAGCATGGGATCGAGCATGTCCACGCCGGTCACGTGGCCGTTACGGCCCACCCGTTTGGCGGCGATAAAGCACTCCACGCCGCTGCCGCAGCCCAGGTCAACGACGTGTTCGCAGGGCTGCAGGTTTGCGTCCTGTACCGGGCTGCCGCAACCGTACCCGCGAAAGCGGAACTCGGGCGGGATATGGGCGATCAGCTCGTCCGGGTAACATACGGGATTGAGGATTTCTTCGTTGCGATCACCGACCGCTTGCGCGTAAAACTGTTTGACCACAGTGCGCGAGTCACTGTGCGCCAGGGCCTGGAGGCAATTGGAATGGACCAGGGCTACGGATCCGTGGGCGCCGCAGCTTTCCAGCGTGTCGCCCATCTTCAACACCAGCCGCGGTCCGGCTGCACGCGGCGCGATGCGCTGGGCTTGGCGTGCGATCAACCACAGCGCCAGGCGTTCGTAGAGCGGTAGATAAGGATCCTGACCGTCAAACGCCGCGCTGTGCCAGTA
>CAZOLK010000638.1:0-1617 GCA_964580325.1 uncultured Verrucomicrobiota bacterium
CCCGCCGCGCCCCTGACCGCGAGGCAGAAGCACCGCCCGCGAAGCAGCCGGCAGCGTGCCGCCCATGAAAAAAGTGGGCAGGCCCAGGATCAGGGCGGTCAGGCCTAACCGCAAACCTAGTCCACCATACTGGCCCAGATCATGGGAACCGCCGAGATGAATATACAGCGCGCGCGCACCCATGATCAACAGCGGCGACAATCCGGCGCAGCAGGCAATGGCGATCTCCAGCCAGGCCATCATGGCCAGCGGGTTGGCGACACGGTCGGCGCGACGGCCCAGCAAGGCACCACCCAGCCCGAGACCGCCCATGAACACACTCAATACCGCGGCCGATGCCGGCGTGGACGCACCGAACAACAGACGCAATTCGCGCAGCCAGACCACCTGATAGACCAATGCCGAAAGCCCGGAAAAAAAGAGCAGCACACTCATAACCCGCAAGCGTATATTCATTTTTTATCCTTAATTCCATGGTTCCACGAACGGTTCTTGGCTCATAATGAAAATATAAGCGATGTACATGTTAGCCCAACAAGGCCGCGAATGAAAGAGTTTAAAAAACGTATAAAGCACGGCATCGACGGTCTGCTGATCGCGCTGCTGCTGATCAAGACCGCGCTGTGGGCCACGTACCTGGGCGCCGGCTACATGCATTCGGCCAAAGGCAGGGTGATGCTGCACATTGTTGACGACTTCAGCGCGCCGCGCAGCCACCGATGAATTCGGATTCCCCGAAAATTGTCTTCGTCTTCACGGTGAAGAACGGCCGTTGTGATTTTCTCCTCGCCTCCATTCCATTCGCGTCTATGTACCCCTCATCTTCCGGTTGTTCGTCTCCAAGGAGACAATAAGCTATCCAATTTCGTGAGCTGCCCCTCTATGCACATGCCCCGGTCGTGGATCCCGGTGGCGCCTCGCACGCTTGCCATTGGCGCGCTTGAAACTGTTGCCTTCCACATTCACCAATGTGTCGGCTTTCTCCGCTCTCGCGGAATATCCTTACGGACCACCATCTTGCAATATTTTCGGGATTCAGTGTCGCGGCCTGCGCACTCGCTTCCCCGCTGCTTCGCACACCCCCTCTCAGGGATCGCACTTCGGTTCCGCTGTGGTGGAGTTCACTCGACCAGCAGAGCGTGCTTTCCGTTCCGTTCAGCTTCTTTAGGCTTGCAGCGATAACACTTATTGACTACAAAAGTTATTAAGCGTTTCGGAAATAGAAATAGGAAATTCTGAAATAGGAATAAATAATGAAACATACACTATCTGCTTTGTTGGCATGCGCAACCTGCGTGATTGCCGGATCGGCGAGATCTCAAACGGTAGAGTTTACGGTAAATTTTTCGATTGAGGAAACGAATACGTTCTACAATGGTAAGTCCATTGTAATCAACGGGTGTACTGGCATTGTGGACGGTGTGCATTCGTTTGAAAGCATCGTCCTTACCAACGGGGCCACGCTGACGCATTCGTCTGGCGGAACGGGATTGTGGCTCACGGTTGCTGCCGACGTTTACGTGGCTGAGAATTGCAGTATTGATGTAAACGGCAAAGGCAGTTCGGGCGGAACAAGCGGCCAGTATGGCGGCAGCTATGGTGGACGCGGCGGCAACT
>CAZOLK010000639.1:0-1611 GCA_964580325.1 uncultured Verrucomicrobiota bacterium
GCGCGGGTCTTGAGCCAGAACATCATCGCCCGTACATCGCCTTTCAAGCCCGCCTGATAGAGCGTCTCGGCCATACGTGCGTTGGCTTCGACGGCAGACGTATCCAGTTCGCGGCGGTAATGCCGGGCAAGCGTATCGACGGACACGTCAAGCTGGCGGGCGATGTCCTCCTGAAGCACACCATAGGCCGTCAAAGCCTTGACGATCTTGCGGTTTTCATCGGTAGGGACGTGCGGCGGGTTGCTGAAGCGTCCAGGGGGAGCGCCTCTGCGGTCAGAGATTTGCTTTTGCTCCAAATCGCCATTTTTATCCTGTTTTTCGGCGGTGTTCTGCCGTTTTTTAACAGATTTGCTTTTGGTTTTTCGCTCGTACTTTTTAGCCATCGACCAGCTCCGCTTTGTTACCTGTGAACTCCTCCCAGCGCCGGATAATGACATCGCAGTATTTCGGGTCGAGTTCCATTGCGAAGGCGCGGCGACCGTTTTTCTCTGCGGCTATGACCAAACTGCCGGATCCGGCAAAAAGGTCGAGGACAGCATCGCCGTCCTTGGTGTTGTTGAGCATCTGATACTCGATCATGGCAACGGGTTTCATGGTTGGATGATCGGTCGATTTCGTTGGTCGGTCGAATTCCAGGATAGTCGTCTGCTTCCGGTCACTGGCCCAGTAATGGCCTGCGCCGTCTTTCCATCCGTAAAGGCATGGTTCGTGCTTCCAGTGGTAATCCTGCCGCCCCATAACCATCGCGTTCTTGAGCCAGATCAGGCACTGGCGCACCTGCCATCCAGCGTCCATAGCAGCGCCACGGAAGTTAAACCCTTCGAGGTCGGCATGCCAGATGTAAAACACAGCTCCCTTGCGGAGGGAAGCGTCAGCGTTTTTGAAGCAATCCGCGAGGAAATCACGGAAATTGGCATCGGACATTTTGTCGTTCTGGATTGTGAGAGCATCTTTCGTTTTCCCTTCATAGGACACGTTGTACGGCGGATCAGTCAGCAGGAGATCGGCCTTGTCCCCAGACATAAGCGCCTCCACGGCCTCCCTGTCGGTACTGTCGCCGCACATGAGGCGGTGGTCTCCCAAACGCCAGACTTGCCCAGGCTGTACGGTCGGCTCTTCGGGAAGGTCGGGAACGGCATCGGGGTCTGTCTTGCCCTCGTTGCCCGACAGGTTGAGCTTTCCAATTTCGTCGAGGGTAAAGCCGGTCAGGCCGACATCGTACTCCAGAGCCTTCAGTTCGCAGAACTCGGCGGCAAGCAGCCCAGCATCCCAGCCAGCATTCTCGGCCAGCTTGTTATCGGCGATCACATAGGCTTTCTTCTGCGCCTCGCTCCAGCCGCTGGCAACGATGCAGGGAACCTCCTCGATATCGAGGTTTGAAGCGGCAAGCAGGCGAGCGTGTCCAGCCATCACAGTTCCGCTTTCGTCAATCAGGATCGGCATAGTCCAGCCCCATTCCTGAATTGAGGCTTCGATTTGTTTGATTTGCGCCTCGGAATGAGTGCGGCTGTTTTTATCGTACCTGGCCAGCTCACAGACTGGCTTTTTCACGATTTTTTCAGCAGGCCATTTTATATTTCCGCTCATTTATTTTTTCTCCTGCGTTTTTCT
>CAZOLK010000640.1:0-1609 GCA_964580325.1 uncultured Verrucomicrobiota bacterium
GGCCACGGTCGGCAGGTCAGTGCCGGCTTGTGCGAAGAGCTGTTGCGTCTGTCCGTGCGGTTGTGGCCTGATGCCGTACCCAAAGGCTGGCGCCCGGGCGATGTGCCGGACAAAAAGGCGCCTCGGTTCTGCGTTGACTTCAATCCCTGGGATTTCGCCCTGGACCTGGAAGCGTTGTTGGTCAGCGAGGGCGTCGACGTATGGTACGATACCCGCTGTTGCGCCGTATTGCGCCAGGATGCGCGGATCGAGGCGCTGGTGCTGGAAAACAAGAGCGGTCGCCAGGCCCTGCGCGCCGGTTGTGTGGTGGATGCCAGCGGCGATGCCGACGTGTGCGCCCTGGCCGGAGAAGAGACGGTTTCGCTCAAGACCAATGTCCGCGCCGGTTGGTTTTTTGTCTCCAACAACGGCAAGGTGCAGTGCATCAAGCTCTCCCATCACTTTTCCGTGTTCGGCGCCGAAGTGTTGCGAGGCGGTGCTTATGCCGGCGATCAGGGTCGGGATGTGACGCGTCAGTTGCTGGCCACGCGTGCCGTGCAACGCGCGAAACTGGACGAGTTGCGCGAGCGCAACCCGCACGTGGAACCGGTCAATCTCAACACCCTGCCCGACTTTCGCATGACGCGCCGGCTCGCCGGCGCCGCGACCATGCATATCCAGAATCAGGGCCGCCCATTGCAGGACACCGTGGGCTGGATCGCTGACTGGCGCAAGGCCGGTCCAATCTATGCCGTGCCCTACAGCGCCCTGTATGCGCCGCGTGTACCCAACCTGGTTACGGCCGGTCGATGCATCTCCAGCCAGGGCGCGGCTTGGGACCAGTCGCGTTCGATTCCGGCCTGCGCCGTATCGGGCGAAGCCGCGGGAACCGCCGCGGCCCTGGTGTTGCAAAAAAAGGCGGAGGCGTTTTCGGCTATGGCCGTGGGTGAAGTGCAGGCCCAGTTGCGCAAGCAGGGGGTCTTGATCGAGGTGTGATCCGGGATTAGTTAGGCGCCTTTGACTCCATCCAGCACGTTGCGTACCATCTGGGCCAGTTCCGTGCGGATGATCGGTTTCATCAGCAAACCTTTGATGCCCATGGCGCTGGCCTTGTTGTTGTCGATCCTGGCGCTGAAACCTGTGCAAAGGATGATGGGCAGGTCCGGTCGGATGGCCAGCGCTTCGCGCGCCAGTTGCACCCCGGTCAGATCGGGCATGGTCATATCGGTGATGAGCAGGTCGATCTTGTCCGGGTCGGCTTTGAACGTATTCAGCGCATTCGCACCAGACAGGCATGCCATGACGTCATAGCCGAGGCGTTGGAGGATGCTTTTCTCCACGTGCACGATGGCCGCTTCGTCGTCAACCAGCAGAATCCGTTCGACGCCGAACAGGTTGTTTTGCGGTTTCTCGATTTCAACCAGCTCGCTGTCTCTTTCGATCAATGGCAGAAAGACCGAGAAGGCGGTTCCCTGGCCCACTTCGCTGTAAACCTTGATATCGCCGCCATGATCCTTGACAATGCCGTAAACCACGGCCAGCCCGAAACCGGTGCCCTTGCCTTTACGCTTGGTGGTGAAATAGGGCTCGAAAATCTTATCCAAAATAGCCGGCTTGATGCCGTGTCCCG
>CAZOLK010000641.1:0-1595 GCA_964580325.1 uncultured Verrucomicrobiota bacterium
TTCACACCGCAGTTGCCACGTTTCGCGCGCACGGGTTTCACGTGGAAAAAGTCGCGGTAGAGAAGCTCGTGACGCGCCATGCATCGGCTTATGCCTTGTTGCGCACGCTGCATGACCAGGGGCTGACCGGCGGCGCCTTTTCGCGCCGTGACGCCCAGGTTCTAAACCGCTCGGAACTGGATGCGCTAACCGCGCTCTACAATCGAACCTGGGCCGAACCGGACAGCCGGGTGCGGGCCACGTTTGTCGTGGCTTACCTGGCGCTGCGCAAGGAGGTGCACCAGCCATGCGAATAGGTTTTTTCATTACCGGTACGGATACGGATGCCGGGAAAACCTTTTTCACGGCCATACTGCTGGGCCTGCTGCGCGAGGCCGGCGTGAACGCCGCACCCATGAAGCCGGTGCAGACCGGTTGCCGGCGCCAGGGCAACATGCTGGTTCCGCCTGACCTGACCTTTCTGCTTGACGCGGCAGGCATGGATGTCAGCCCCGAAGACCGCGATTTGATGTGCCCCTACCGCTACGAGCCGGCCTGTTCGCCGCACCTGGCCGCCGAACAGGCAAACCAGCCCATCTGTATGGAGATGATCGTGCGCGCGTTCGAAATCTTGCACCAGCGCTGGCCTGTGCTGCTGGTGGAAGGCGCGGGAGGCGTGTTCGTGCCCCTGGACCGACGCCTGACCATGCTGAACCTGATGCGCCGCATGGGCCTGCCCGTGCTGCTCGCGTCGCGCCCCGGACTGGGAACCATCAACCACACCCTGCTGTCCATCCGGGTTTTGCGGAGCGCCGGACTAGATGTCATGGGCATGGTCACGGTGCAGACCAGGGCCGAACCTTACGGACTAATCGAACAGGACAACAGACGCACCATCGCCGAATTCAGCGGCGTACCCGTACTGGGCCACCTGACCCATTGCGCGCGCACCGCAGCCGGCAGCCTGCCCGACCCGCTGGCCTATCGGCACGCTTTGCAACCGCTCGTGGAACGGATCGTAACCGCCGCGCACAACAGCGCACCGGCCCATCCCGCTAACTCTGATCAATGACCAAAGCCCAATGACAGGAGCAATCCACATGGAGTGCGCCAAGAAAAGCTGTAAACAGCAAGCTGGACCATCCTGCCCACATAACGGAACGCTTGAGGTCGTACCCTTTGCCCAAACCGAAGATCGTGTCTACTCGACAAACCGAATCGCTTTTCGCTTTCCTCAGACGCCGCGGAAAAGCGGTCAAGGCAGCCTTACTGAACGGCCAGTATCGCCCTTACCTGTTTCGCCGCAAGGAGATACCAAAGCCTGGCGGCGTCGGAGTCCGCTTACTCGGCATTCCGACGGTGCTGGATCGCCTTGTGCAACAGGCGGTGGTGCAGATTCTAATGGCCATCTGGGACCATACCTTCTCGGACGCTTCCTACGGGTATCGTCCAGGTCGATCCCAGGCACAGGCCGTAGAACGCGCCCGCGCCTACTATGTCCATGCTTTTCTCAGCTTCCTCTGTTTCTTCAATTATCAACTGGCCACAGTAACTACACTTGCCCGATAGCGCTCATCAAAATTGACCCACCTATACTCACCAGAAGTGTACCAGAT
>CAZOLK010000642.1:0-1585 GCA_964580325.1 uncultured Verrucomicrobiota bacterium
TAGTCGCCTGCCATTCGGGTTTGATTTTATCGCGATATATCCGGCGATTCCATATTTCCGCGTCGCTGACCGGCGCGTGTTCGTCGAATTCGGGATAGCCGTCGTTACATGTATCCGTATAATCGCAGGGATCAAATTCGAGCCAGAGCGTATTGCCCGCCATCAGCATTTTTTTGAAAAAGCTCGCGGACGGCGGATTGTTTTCGAAATCCTTGAGTTTATCGATGTAATCGTCGGCCTGCGCGGCCGTCCGCACAGGTATGCGGCCCAGAAACACGTCCGGCGCGAGGTCGTCTTCGCCCTCTTCACCATATATTCCGTCGCCGTCTTTGTCCCATATATCGAGATATTCGTCCAAGCCGTCGAAATCGTCCAGACCGGCATAATACAAATCGGTCGGCATGTTATTGACGGTTTCGCCGCCGGCCGACACCTTGCAGTCCCGATCCGGCACCACACTGCTGTCTCCGCCGAGAATGACATAGAGTGTATTATTGTTTTTCGCGTAGTCCTTAATGCACCGCCGGATCGCCGATTGATCGTCATTTCCTCCATTGGGTTTGGCCCGGGAATAATTGTTTTTGATCCACGACACCGTCTTTACCTCGAACGACAGTCCGTCCCGGCTCTGCCGATGATTGCCCAGCGCCGTAAACGACGTGACCAGCGCAGAACCCTCGGTAATAATCAATACATCTATATCCGAGGCGGCGGTTTCAGCGTTCGCGCCTTCCGGCGCGGTTGCGTCCGACTCGTACGCATCCTTTTCTTCGGCGCTTTTTTCCGCGCCGCTTTCGGCGTTTACTTTTTCCGCTTCGGGATTCTCCACCACGAGTCCCTTCAGCATTTCACGAAAACTTTTGCGATGCTTGCCGCTGTATTTTCGCGCCATGCCGTCCGGCGCGCCGAGCGCCGCGCTTGGTGTTTCGTATTTGATCGTCAACGCGATGTCCTCGATCAGATAAAGCCTTCCGATTCGCGGTCGATAGCGCACGGGATACACGCGCATAACGGCATAATCGACACCGCGCGCACTGGCCATGCCGTTGTAAAATGCCGGTTCCTCGGGATAGGCGCCCCATCTGCGGTACACATCCTTTCGGGGCTGTACAAAAGGACGCGGCGCGTGACCGATAGGCACACAAGGCTGTATCGGCGCCACCTGCACGTCCCGTGCGATCTCGCGTTCTTTGTACGAGGACGAGATATCCGTCACGACCGCGCCTTCCGGCAACAGCACCTGGATGGGGATATACGGCAGTTGCGGCGCGCCGATGTCGCGCTCCGCCGTGGAATAGCGTGCGTCTTCGTCGTCCAGACGCACCCGATGATAGTCGCCGTCTTGCATGATCGATATCCGTGCGGCGTCGAACGGCACCGTCACGGTCATCGTTTTGGTCGCCGCCCATGTGAATGGCGCGGTTAACACCAACGCCAGACCCAGCACACCAACCATGTATCGCATAGCCCCTGTATGGTGCTCTCTCATAACAGTTTCCTTTCGCTTCTTATTCATAATTTTCCACCGTTCATCATTCTACATTCCTCTTTTTTTTGCGATGACGGAACACCCGCCCCCCCCCCC
>CAZOLK010000643.1:0-1585 GCA_964580325.1 uncultured Verrucomicrobiota bacterium
GTCGGCAACCTGGAATTGTCCCGATGGGGCTCCATCGAAGCGGATCCCATCACGCAGCGAACAAGCATGCCCGATGTTTTCGCGGGCGGCGATTGCGTGATCGGCGCCGACATCGCGGTCACGGCCGTAGGCGCCGGACGCCGGGCTGCCATGGCCATGGACCAATACCTGGCAGGCTGCCCGGTGGTCGGAGATCCGGTCGCCTATGCCCATACCATGGGTGATTTACAGAACATCCCAACGCGGGCCATCGAGCGATTTGAAAAAACAGACCGGATCGAGCCGCCAGCACTGGAAATAGACAAGCGCAAAACCAGCTTTGAAGAAGTGGATCGCGGATTTACGGCTGAGGATGCACGACGCGAGGCTGCCCGTTGCATGGAATGCGGCTGCCGCGACGCGCACGAATGTAAGCTGCGCAAGTATGCGGGACTGTTCGATGCGGTTCAGAATGCTTACCAGGGCGAAACCCGGACGTATTGTCGGGACGACTCGCATCCTGAAATCGTTTATGAAGAACATAAATGCATCCAGTGCGGGACCTGCGTACGGTTGACCATGGAGCAATACGGCTCGTGCGCGCTCGGTTTCACGGGACGCGGCTTCACTGCACGCGTTCAGCCGGCACTGGCGCGTAAAATGGCGGAAGTGGATCATGATGGACTGGCTCGGATCGTGGATCACTGTCCGGTCGGCGCCTTGACGCGCCGCAACGACAATGTGGCCACACTGGATCCCGCGGTGAAGCGACCTTTAACCCGGACAACCAAGGAGATATAACCCATGAGCGAATGGAATTCGATTGACGATGTGTTGGATTTCGCCATCCAGGGCGAACAGGATTCGTATATGTTTTACCAAACCCTGGCCGACGAGGCCAGTGGCAAGTCACACGAGATCTTCCAGGATTTCGCCAAAGAGGAAATGGGGCATAAAAAGAAACTGGAAGCCATCAAGCGCAAGGGCAACGTCCGGTTCCGCGCCCGGAAAATCGCTGACCTGAAAATCACCGATTACCTGGTCAGCCTGACCGCGAACCCGGATATGGATCTGCAGCAGGCCCTGATCGTGGCCATGAAAAAAGAAAAAGCTGCGTTCAAGCTCTACAGCGACCTGGCCGATGAAGTGGATAACGACGATATCCGCGATATGTTCCTGCTGCTGGCCCAGGAAGAAGCCAAGCATAAATTGAAGTTTGAGACCATGTACGACGATCAGTTCATGACCGAGAACTGATGCCGAAAATCAACCACCGATAACACCAATGCACACCGATGGAACATGTCTTACCATCGGTGTGAAACGTATCGGAAACCGCAGAAGCCATAGCCATGACAACAGGTGAAGTATTGATCAACAAAGGCATTGAGCAGGGCATTGAACAAGGCATTGAGCAAGAGAAAATCGATCAGATGATCCAGGACAAACGACATCTCGCCGACCAAGTGGTCGCCGCCTCTGCGGAAAACTTCATCACCGAAATGAACGACCAGCAACTACTCGAAATCTTCCAGCTTAAACTGTAATTTATTTGCAAAGCCACTCAATCACGGTAGTTAGCGACGATCTGGTCGCGGCTGATAGT
>CAZOLK010000644.1:0-1572 GCA_964580325.1 uncultured Verrucomicrobiota bacterium
ATCGCCAATCCAGCCGGATCGTCGCCGGCGTGCCGGATCCGGATACCGGACGACAATTTGGACATGGACGTACGTAACTGGTTGACATTGCTGGTGTAGTTTTTCCACACCGAGAATGCGGGTATATTATTGAATATCTGCATGATCTATCCTCCGTGATAGTTTTATGTTCTCATCTTACTTATGCATCCTTGCATAGTTGTACCTTTCCAATCCGGAAGCCGTCAAAACCGGGCGCTTCCGTTAAAATTCGCCATCGACATAGTTCCGGGTCTCTCCACCCGCCATCCACGAACCGGTGGCGGTCGCAATTTGAGGTTGTGCATGAGCAGGATCCTGCCCGCTGCGGAATCCCCTCCATGATCTTCGGCAGGCAGCTTCTTGAGGCGCGAACCGGTATGTCGTGTTCTTCGCATGGATCGTTTAGCCCGAAACAACCGAGCCGCGATGCTGGCCGCCAGGGGCGGGTCAGCGCCCGGCGAATCCACGCCATTTCTATGCTGTCGTTTCATATTCATGACGTTATTCCACCAACTGGACAGGGAAGGTTGTTGTATACCTGCATGATTTATTCCTCCATGAATAACTACTCACTCATTTTATGGCATCCTTGCCTTGTTCTCTTCTTTTCAAGCCACGGCTTGTTGCGGGCGGACCGCGGCGTCTACACTTTTCGAACGCGTGCTGCCAGGGCGGGTCAACGCCGTCACGATGTCTGTGGATCTTCATTTCATACGTCCTACATTGCGTTATCTCCGCCTGGAGCGTTCATGCTTACTAAGGGTCCACAGAAAAATGACATGCCATTTTGAGGGCCAACTATCCCATCCAGCGGCGTTGCAAAAACTCGAAATATTCCTACGTTTTTGCGCCTTGCTGGGCTGGGCAACTTGACTCCACAAAATGTCATGTTATTTTCCCGTGAACCTTAAGGTTAGCCGACCAACTGGACCACGCCACTGGGCAGCGCATTGGCTTGCGCCAGCATGGCGGTACCGATCTGGGTCAGGATCTGGTACTTGGCGAATTCAGCGGTCTCACGCGCCACATCCGTGTCGCGGATCCGGCTCTCAGTCGCACGGATGTTCTCCTCGTAGTTACGCAAACCGCTCAGCGTCTGTTCCAGCCGCTTCATCTGTGCACCCACCACCGCACGCTTGCTGCTGATGTAATCGATACCGATATTCAGCATATCCACCGCGGCCTGGGCGATCGACTGGGTCGACACGCTCAAGTGCGCGCCGCAGACTAGGCTGGCCCAGGTCACGGTCCGGTGATTGGAAGACATCAAAGTCATGTTGACCGAGCCGTAGGTGAAGCTTTTAAAATTGCCGATACGCACAAAGTTGGTGCAGGTCAGGTTGAGCGACTCCGAATCATAGACCTGGTTGCTGTCCGGACCGATCTGGATCCGGATGCCTTTGCCGTCCGCGCTGGGCACCACGCCGTCGCCGTCCTCGGTGGAACTGACCGGCACGCCGCTGCCGCCGCGGAACAGGTACAGTCCATTAAAGCGCCCGGCCGCGGTCGCGCCGCTGGTGATGCGCTGGATCTCTTTCTGCATCTGGGCGA
>CAZOLK010000645.1:0-1567 GCA_964580325.1 uncultured Verrucomicrobiota bacterium
GCCGTTTTATGATGATCTTCCCTTTCAGCCAGAGCTTTATATGTAAAAAGGTATACGGCAAGGGGGAGTTTTCGCCCTGCGCCCCTTCTTTTTCCCGAAATAAGCGTGGTTAGCGTGGTTTTGATATGGTATTATGTGGATCAGGCAGCAACCGTGAAAAAGAGAGGTCACAGGACAAAAAAATCCAACACTTTTTCCGTTTTTCATCTTGCTTTTGAAACTGTGCTTTGGTTTTTTATTATAAACGAGTGCAAAAACTCAATGAATTGAACAAATAAAGAAGCCAATTTTTATCAGTATCAGTGATCTGCCCAGCGTTGGCAGAAAAAGAGGATCCATGCGGCGGAAACGTGCTATATTGATGTTATGAAACCTCGCATATACATTGAAACGAGCGTCGTGAGTTATCTGACAGCGCGACCTGCACGGGATGTTACACTGGCTTCACATCAAGCTTTAACCCGGGATCTATGGGATCGCCTTGCGGAGTTTGATGCCTACATATCCGAACTCGTGATCATGGAGGCATCTGCCGGGGACGCGCAAGCTGCCAGCGCACGTCTGACTGCCATTGAGTCGCTTGAAGAGCTGTGTATCGATGACACCGTGCATGAAATTGCCGCCGCGCTTGTGCATGGCAAAGCGATTCCAGCAAGCAACCCGGAAGACGCTTTGCACCTTGCCGTGGCTGCCAGGCATGGTATGGATGTGGTCGTAACCTGGAACTTCAGGCACCTTAACAATCCGTTCACTCGGATGATGGCACGGCAAATTATCGAGAACGTGGGCTGCACATGCCCAGAAATGTGTTCTCCGGAAGAGCTTCTCAAAGGAGGCGACATATGACTGACCCAATTGTAGACGAGGTTCGCAGACTCAGAGACGCTCACGCGCGTCAATTCAACTATGACTTGAAGGCGATTTGTGCCGATCTCATCGCACGACAGGCCAGGAGCGGCCATCGTATTGTCCAGTTCGCCCCTAGACCTGTTGCCAACAAGCCTCTTGTACCGGATCCTCATTCTTCGGCCCGGTGAAGAGCACGTTATCATCAATCTCATCCGCACATGACAACAACCCGCGAACCCCTGGTCTCCTGGCAATCCGCCGGTCCCAAACCCCAAACGCGCCCCCGATCAGCCGACCGTCAAGGGAAAGCGGCGAGGGCGCTCCGCGAAGAAGCCATTGACATTGTCGTGAGGAAGGGGTAGCGTATTCTTCCGGAGCGTGAGAAGATGGAAATGATAAAACAAGGCTCTTCATCTGACGGCGATTCCGCTGACGCTCTATCACCGCCGGTGAGCTTGGTCGTTCGGCATCAAGATTTGACCATACATGCGTTGCAGCCGAATGGCGCAGGCGTGTGGCCAGGCCTGCAAGGGGATGGAGAAACGGCGGAGCACCGGATCGCCTGAACCTTGAAGAAGATTGCCGTGCAGGTTATGCGCCACGACCGCGCCGTCGGCATCCAGCAGATCGATGACCAGTTCGGCGTCGGCGGTGTCCAGCACACCGAGATCGACGACATCGAATGGGAGGGCGACACGCTGCCGTGCGATGGTCAACG
>CAZOLK010000646.1:0-1567 GCA_964580325.1 uncultured Verrucomicrobiota bacterium
ACAAAGCCATGAAATAATTTTTTCTGATGCGCGATTTGAAACAGTGAAGAGCGCCGGGCCGCGTGTGATAACTCGGTAAGTTGAGTGAGCTCTAAAATTGCGTACTCACCGATGTCCTGACCGAGTTCCCGATAAAATTCCGGGGTCGGTTCAAGCGGTTTCACGCGAAATTCCCGCACATGTTCACCCAGCGTCAGCAGGACCAGAATACCAAAAACGACTTTTCGATAGCGCATATAGCGCAGGATGTCCCAGGCAGCATACCCAACGAGCACACTGCAGCACAACAAGACCATAATCATAAAGCGTTGCGGCACGCGAACCGTTTTTAAAATTGGGACATGTTCAAGGAGGCTGTATAACAAGGGAATATTCGTCAGTTTGCCCCAAATGATTTGCAGATTCGGGCCCATCGCCAGCAGTAAAAATATCAGTCCGCCAATAGCCCAAAATTGATGCCGGAGATGTTTCAGCTTAACAATCGCATACACGCACAGGATGATGGTTAGATATCCTAAAAACAGACCACCTGTCAGACCACCCGGTACCGGAAACCCGGCCTTCAGATAGTGGTAGGTGATAAAACCGCCCCAAATAAGGTGATTTACACCGGGTAGGAACAATGTATTCAGGGCTGCGGCTGAGAGCGGCAGGATGCCCGCATTCATGTATTCCTGTCCGGCGAGCATGTCGGCGACCATCGGCATCACCACCGGGCTGATGCAGAGCAGAAACAGCAGTCCCATGATAAGGAACTGCGCAATGGTCCGTTTCCTCCAGAACAGGCGCGATTCCCAGACGGCGGCGTACAGAAAAAAGAGGCCCGCAAATATGCTGATAAATACGGCGTACACCCAGGAGGTGAGGGCATTCAACGTCAGAAATACAGCCGCCAGAATAGGATGACGCCAGGAAGATTCCCGCAGTGTTTTAACAAGGAAGAGAGCGCAAAAGGGAATCCATTGAATGGCCGCCAGATAGAAATGATCGATATAGTACGCCCGGCCACCCCAAAAGGCGAACACCACACCGGCAAGAAATGCGGCCAACACGTCGCCAGTCAGATAACGGACGAGCAGAAAACATCCTAACCCGGCCAATGCAAAGCTGAGCAAAAAGAAGAGATTGTAGATTTCCGGAAGCGAGAGGATCCATTGCAGCGGCAGGGCCAGTGTCGTCAACAAGAGTGAGAAGTCGTGAAACGCCAGGCTGATGCCGTCAGGATAAAACAGGTATTGTGTAAATAATGGACTGGTGTGTAATTCCAGGAGCGCCTTTTTGAGCCACCACATGTTCCATAAGTAAATATAGCGGTCGCCGCCCCATCCGACCATTTCGCTGGAGAACTTGGCGATCAGTGGATATGTCCAAATCAGGGCGAGGAGCGCATAGCCGATGAAGGCGATTATTGTTGAGACAATTCCATGTTGTTGTGATACAAATGGGGCAGCGCGTTCAGGAAGATCATGTCTCAGAAGCTGACGTGTGAAGCGGGCAGCCTTTCTGCCAATCCTGGAGGTCCGTAACCACGAGAACATACGTTCCCGATGGCACAGCCCAATTAGAA
>CAZOLK010000647.1:0-1560 GCA_964580325.1 uncultured Verrucomicrobiota bacterium
TCGAAGGACTCGATCCACTCGGCCCTGACGTCGAGTTGACCATCGACCATGCCTTCCTGCCCGGCGGCCACCCAAACGGCGTCGCCCTGGTCGCCACCAATGCCGCAAACGCCACCGGCTTGTTCGAAAACGATATCCGCCACAACGGCGTCTGGATCACACCCGCCGTGTTCGATGAGGGCGCCGGTCTGCACACCCTTTACCGCGCCAATCCGGTCTGGCAACCCAATGCCATGGCCGGCCTGCTCCTTTACCCCGATACACAAGGCCATCCCGAAACGACCTGCCTGATCGTCGCCAATTCAGCCGATGCGCTCAGTGTCCTGGGAATGCCCGCTGATATGGACTTGAACGGTTGCTCATTCTCCATCCTCGATCCTCATCTACAACCCCATGCCCCAGCCATCGATGCCGGCCAATCCCTGTTTGCCGCCGGTATACAAGCACCGGCCACTGATCTGCTGGGTAACAACCGTTTCGACCATCCCCTGTTCACCTCATCCGACACCATTGACCTGGGCGCGCTCGAGTTCCATGCCACGCGCCATACGCCCGTGCCACCCGCGGCCAGGCCGGTGCTGACCCTTAAAACAGATCCCGACGCTCCTGTGCCGTTCTACGAAATCACCAACACCCTGGGCAAAGTTGCCAGCGGTTCGCTCGCGGCCAGCGCCACCATACGACACCCGCTTCCCGTGGGGCTCTACACCATCGCCTTCCTGCTCGATGGAGAAACGCACCGGGTCAACCTCTACCTCTGTCGCAACCGCACCTTCCGGCTGCGTACGCCGGGCGTGATCGCCGTCAACACCGGCGCGTTCAGCACCAGGAAACGCTACGTCTACGACCTGCAAACCGCCGCGGTCTTTCCTGAACACAGCTATAGCCCCATACGCCTCACCTGTGAGGACCAGGTCGATGTGCCCCATGTGCTCAAGCACCTGCTGGTGCGTTCCCACAAGCCCGACAACAACCGACTGGACGATTTCAATTTCTTCTCCCACACCCTGACTGAAAACGCAGTCATCACCACAAATAACGGAGCCGAAGCTCTCGTCTGCCGCGTTGCCCACGATTTCACCCAAATCGCCGACATGATTTGCGAAGATCGCGCACCCAAACAAAAAGGGCTCTATGCCTACCGCATCTACACCCTTGCCCAGGACAAAGCCACGCCCTACGTCTTCATGGAGGACCAGCGCCTGGTCGATACAGCCAACACCGGGCAAGGCTACGATTACACCGATCCCTATGGAACCCGGCCGCTGGATACCACGCCCCCGCCCAAAGCCACCCTCTTCGCCGAGCCAGGCGATGCCTGCGCCGCCCTCACTTGGACCTATTTCAATGCCATGTCCGGCGCCGACCAGGACCTCGACATCGCTTCCATCCAGGTCCAGTATGCAACCGTCAACAATCCATCTGACAGTAAAAGCGTGGATGTCAAACGCCCAACCACCCGCCACCATATCCAGCCCGACCTGATCAACGGCGTTCGCTACAGCTTCAGCATCGTCACCCACGATTCTGCCGGCAACACCTCTTTCTCCGCCCCGCAAT
>CAZOLK010000648.1:0-1553 GCA_964580325.1 uncultured Verrucomicrobiota bacterium
GACCGGTCTTACAGATAACCTGACGCAACAGCGCATCACCATCGATCTCCGCGGCCTCCAGGCTTACGACGCGACTGGCCGTGGTCGTGGATCCACCGATTTCGGCAACGTCTCGCGAAAAATTCCGGGCATGCATGTCATGTATAGCATCATGGACCATGACATCCCGACCCATTCCCACGACTTTGCAAAAGCCGCGGCTCAAGACCAGGCCCTCCGGGCCACGTTGACCATTGCGAAATCCTGGCGCTGCTGGGCCACCGTTATTGCACCGACGCAACCTTCCGCCGGCAAGTGCCTAGACGCCTAGCCAGCACTTGAAATGTTGCAGTCCCGTCACTCGTTGCGTAGCGTGGGTAGAAAGGTCTTTTTTACGCCGGCTGCGGAGGCCATGCCGATCCAGAGCAGTCCGCTGCCCAGCAGGATGCATAACATGACCGTGGTTGCGCCGTATGGCACGCTTGCGCCGGGTTGCGCCAGCACCGGCATGACTGCGGCTATGGCTGCCACCAGACCGCAGACCAATCCGGTCAGCAGCAGCAGGACATGTTCGCTCATCAGGTAGGTGATCAGTTGCTTGCGGCTGTATCCCACGGCCTGTAGGATGGCCAGTTCGCCGCGGCGTTCCATGATGTTGCGCAGCACGACAATGCCCAGGCCCATGCTGCCGAAGATCAGCGCCAGCCCGCCCAGAGCCAGGAAGATGCGCAGGTAGGTCCGTTCCACTACGCTGAACGCGGCCAGGCGTTCCGCGCATGGCATCAAATCCAGGCCAAGGTCGCGCAGACCGCGATTCAATTCTTTGGCTGCGGCTTCCATTTGCGCTTCAGGTGCGTCGACCAGCAGAACGTGACTGCCGCTGATTGAGGGGAACAGCCGGTGAAAGTGGTTGGCTCCGATCAGCACATAGCCCTGGAAGATCGAGTTGGCCAGACCTCCGACCAATTTCAGTTTAAATGTTTTGCCTGTTTCGGTCATGTTGGTGATGACCGCGCCATGGCCCAGTTGCAGAATATACTGGATCACCGTGGCATCGGCAATGACCGGCGCCACATTGTTGTCCAGCTCCTGGTCCAAGACCAGCCAGGGGTGCTCGGGATCGACCTCGCTGGTGGTCCAGGCAAATGTGAATGCATCGCGCTGGTCAAAAGTCTGCGGGTCAACCCCGAGCAGCGCTGGAAACGTTATCCGGTTCAGGTTCATACAGCTCGCGTTGTCGCCTTCGCGCAGCGCAAGCGGTACAAATTCCACATCCTCCAGCTTGTTGAGTCGATAGGTTTTGCGTCCCTGTTCCGTATTCAAATTGTGGAGCAGCGGCATAGAGGTTTGGCCGAACAGTGCGAAACCGCCCGTACCTGACGAACGTTCTCGGGCGCGATAGGTGGGATCGTGGCGGTTGAGTCCCACGGACAGGGTCAGGAATACACCGCAAGCCAGCACGCCTGCCGTGGCCAGACTGCGCCCCGGTCCGCGCGTGGCGTTGCGCAGGCCCAATTGCATGGCTTCCGGGCGTTGTCCTCTCGCGAGGTCCAGTTTGAACAGGGCGAACCGGA
>CAZOLK010000649.1:0-1536 GCA_964580325.1 uncultured Verrucomicrobiota bacterium
GTATACCTTGACGAACCAGGACAGGCGCCGGTAGACCGGGCAGACAGCCGGCAAGCCCAGAACCACGCGGCGAAACAGGTAGCGCACGTAATCGGCGCCCTGCTGGTACAGGTTGGGCAGATCGAACAGGTCCGTCAAGATGTAATATCCATCGAAGCGCATCAGGGGATTAGCATTGAAGAACACCGTGATCGCGCCCGCAGCCAACATCAGGTGGGCAGCCATGAAACGGCAGGCGCCGTCGCCGCTGAAGCGCCAGACCAGCGCGGCGATGCAGGCGATCCACCACTCGCCCAGCATGCCGGCCAGCGATACCCGCAGACGCTGCCGCCGTTCCGCGAAGGTCCAGGCCGACGATGCATCGGTATAGCCCAATGGCATGAACAGCACCCATATAATGCCGCAATCGCGCACGCGGCCGCCATACTGTTTGCAAACCAGGGCATGGCAAAACTCGTGCCAGATTTTGAGCCCGCACCAGGCCGCGCCCAAGGCCAAGGCGTGACCGGGAATCCACAAATCGCGCAGGGTGTTTGCCACCTGGGCGAACCCCTCCCAGACAATCAACAGCGCCACGGCGCTGAGCGAAAACAAAAGCCATCCGGCCGCGGGCGACATGGTCCAAGCAAAAAAAGGAACGAGGCGCTCGACCAGGGCATCGGGGCAGCCCAACGAAACGCGGAACACCAACGGATTGATCAGGCTCCAGCGCAAAGGTTTGCCAGGCGCCGGGCCTGGTTGCAGAAGACCCGCTTGCGCAAGGCCACGGCAGATCTCCGCCGCCTGCTCCTGGGTAAACGGCGGCGTCTCCTCCCGATTGCGCAGAGCCAACACGTCCGCCGCGGTGCGGCGTCCGTCCAGGGCATACAACCAGCGCGCCTCGCGCAGCCCCAGACGGATGTAGCGGTCAGCAGCCGGATCCTCGACCACGACCACGTCTTCACCACCCAGCGTACGCGGATGAAAAATCAGGTCCGTGCGCGCAGACAGACGCAAGCCCGCCCAGTCCGCGAAGGATACAGGCGCGGATGGGGTATCGTCGTTCATGCCTGCACCATAAGCGGTGAACATGCGCATGTCAATGCAATCCAAGGGAATGGTCTCATCCGCGCAGACGCAACAGGGCCAGGATCGGTTTGCGCAACAGGATCCAGATCAATGGACGGCGCGGTCCGGGCAGGCGCACCCTGGTTTTCATGCCAGGCATGAGCGCGCCGTCCGGGTTGGCCAACCGGATTTCGGCTATGAATACGCGGCGGCCCTCGATATATTCGGCCTGCGGGTGCAGCCGCTCCACGCTGCCGCGCCATGTGCGACCCGGATACGCATCCAACATAATAACGGCGTTGGTGCGCGCTTCGGCCAGTGCCAGGTCCTCGTCCGGAATCAGCGCTTCCACCACGATATCCTCTAAATTGGCAATGGTATAGAGCGCCTGGCCCATGGTCAGCGGCATACCCGAAATGTCGCGCAAGTCGCCTTGGATCACCACGCCGTCGATCGGACTGCGCAGGATCAGGTAGTCCAGACGATACC
>CAZOLK010000650.1:0-1519 GCA_964580325.1 uncultured Verrucomicrobiota bacterium
GAAGTGGATCTGAATCGCACGGATGTAGCGGGTGCGCAGGCTGTTCGAGCAGGGCAGGCGGCCATGTTTCAGACCCCAATAAGCCTGTGCAGTAGACTGACCAGCGTTCCTAAAAAAATATTCTGAAAAATCAAATATATTTTTGACATTGTATGCGCGGGCGCAATAAGTTAGGCAATACTAACAATAAGTGGATAACCTAACTAGCGAGCGGTATAGGACCGCAGTCATTAAACGAATAATATAAGACGGCAAGCGGGGAGCAGAACAGAATGCCATCATCACATGAGGCCGTGCTCGCACGGATAGAAGGTTTGTACCGGATGCTGTTTGCGCATAGCGGGTATGGCGAGATGGAGATCGAGATCCGCTTTCTGCGCAAGCACGAGAAGGAAGTCTTGATCAAGTGCGGCAAGCAGTACCGCTTTGTGGTGCCGTGCGACTGTCCGACGGGAGAAAAATGTCCCTGTCATGAGTCGGAGGCAAACACGAAATCTGGAATGGAGTAACAGCGCGGGCGCCGGGCGTCCGCCGGAACTGAACGTTAAAAAGGCATAAGAGAACACCGGCATGAGGCTGGCCTCGCGTGGCGCGGGGCAGTCGGAACCAGGAAGGAATTGCGTATCGAATGAGACATTGGTTGCGGGAGCGGTTCCCGCGCCTCTGAACTCGTAAGACAAATCGGGCGGGCTGACCGAGCGGGAGCCGTCCATGAAAAGGTGTCAAAAAGATGCCATGTTGAAAAAAGGAAAGAAACAGAATGAATACAGAAAAGAAAATGAAGAAGAAACAGGACGGTTTCACACTCATTGAGCTGCTGATCGTGATCGGGTTGCTGGGTGCGCTGACGGCGCTCATCCTGCCCCGCCTGTCGGCTGACCGCGAGGAAGCCATGGGCGATGTGTGCGATTACAACCAGGCTGGCACCGTGCGCGTGCTGACCCAGTACAATGACCTGTTCGGCGCTTATCCGGCCGGCATGCACAACGGGCTGCAGAGCACGGATGCGTCGGCAGTGGCCATTGAAGGTCTGCCGGATGCGCATACAGACCACATGGTTACGGACATCGCGACCACGCGTCATGCGTTGACGGCGAACCAGGCGGCCTCGCTGCTAGCGGCTGGGATCACCTCCGTTGCTTACAGCAATGGCTACAACACTGTCACCGTCGCGGCGGACGTGAATGTAGCGGCAGCTTGCGCAGCGGACGGCTCCAATCCGTGGAACGACGACGGCGGCGTCGAGATGACGTTCGACGGCGTTGCGATCAGCGACTGGGCGGTCGGCACGGGTGGCCCGAGCTGGAACACGACGGCCGGCGCGGGTCCGGTTGTCTGCCTCTGGATCACCCCGACCGTGGACTGGGAGTCCGCGCAGGGTGACGGCGGTAACAGCGACTGGACCAAGGGTGCGGTCGAGTACGGCATCAGCATGGAAGGCCAATGCCCGATTCCGACCGGAGCGGCCAGTGGCGACGAGGTTTCGTTCGCCTACTACATGGCCTACTTCAAGGTCTAC